>JAQSWU010000014.1 GCA_029266475.1 Rickettsiaceae bacterium
CAATTATACCTGTACAGCCATCGAACTTTAACAGCAAGCAACAGGCTTTAAAATCTTCAGCCACACTAGAACAAGTAACTTATAATCCGACAACTAACGCTAGAAGTGAAGATAATACATCTAAAGCAATTATACCTGTACAGCCATCGACCTTTAACAGCGAGCAACAGCCTTTAAAATCTTCAGCCACATTAGAACTACCTAGTGTGAAAAATAAATCTTCAACAAAGAAAGCAAGCTTACAAAATAAATGTTACTCTGCCAATTACAATAGTCCTATAGATTTAATAGGAGTGAATGAAGGTAAGTTAAGGGATAATAATAAACCATTAAATATACAAGAAGTTATCAAGGGAGTCTCTACCCTATTACCTTCGATTGACAGCCTTGCCTTAACTGATAATTTTAAATTAAGGCTTAATCCAGGTACTATGCATTATACCAATTCTTTAGAAAGGGTTAATGAAATTGGTGGGGCTGCAGGGGAAGGTGGATCGAGCCCTTTTAATATATTTGCTCATGGCTTTACTGGCATCTCTAAACAGAAGAGCATTGATAATATGAGTGAAATAAAATTGCGTTATAATGGTGGAATTATCGGCGGTGATACTTTCATAGGTGAGTATAATATATTTGGTATAACTTATTCTCATACAAAGCTCACTAATAAGTTAAGTTCTAATAGGCTTAAAGGTAACATAGCTCAAAGCCACAATGTTAATGTTTACTGGGAAAATTATTTATCTGATTCATTATATCTCAGTAGCCAAATAGGTTGTGGAATAATAAGTATTAAAGCTACAGGTAAAAGTGGATTGAATGCTCGGGGACATACCCTATCAATTGGTGAACAGGTTGGGTACATAATTAAGTCTAAGAACGACTTTTTAATTATTCCGACTATTGGAGTTTCATTTAAACAATTAAAGTTGTTTAAAGCTAATATACAAGATGAAAAAGCGGTGTATAAATCAACGAATCTAAAACAGCAAAGAGTCGATAGTGATGCTAGTGTAGCTATAGCGAAAATATTAGCTTTAGGTAATATTACTTTTATACCTAGTCTTAATGTTGGTGTTGAGACAGCTTTGAGTAACAAAAGTAGCTTAGTAAAAATTAGCTCTATAGACTCGACCCTTCATTCTATCGTGCCTCAAGATAGAATAGCTAAAACAACATATAACGTTGGCGGAGGTATCAAGGTATCCGAAGCTAGAGGCGAGGTAAGTTTTCACTATGACATGTTAATAAGGAAAGGTTTCAAATCACATACTGGAGCTTTAAAGATTAAAATCAATATTTAATATTTGAGAGAAATGCTTAATCATTAACGAGTAAATCGGTAATTGTTAGGTTTACCCTCTCTTTATTATTATACCTGTTAACTTTAATGCTAAAAATTACTGATAAGTTATGCGGTTTTTCTGACATTAAATATTTACCTAATTCAGTAGAGGCGGCATTGAAAGCTATTGCCCTTAATGAGCCCCCACCATAACTGCCTTTTTGCTTTCCGAACAAGCATGATATATGGCTACCAGATATTATTTTCGCTTCCAAAATATAAAGGTTATCTATACGGAAAAATGGTTCAGGATTACCATTACCATAAGGCTCTAGCTTCTCAATTTCACTTGCAAGTTCTAAAGTTAAACTATTAATGTTGAGTTCAGCGTCATATTCATAGCGACAAATATCCCCTAGGTTTCGCAAGTCTTCTTCAATAGCCTGACATAAAAATTTTCTAAGCATATCTATTTTTGCAGCCTCAACAGCAAAGCCACCAGCCATAGCATGCCCCCCCCCCTCTATTATAAGGTCGCTGAACTTAGCTTCGACAATTTTACTGCCAAAATCTACACCTTTGATAGAACGGCATGAGGCTTTACCAATACCATCTTTAATTGCTATAACAGCGGTGGGTTTTGTATATAATTCTTTTAGTTTACCAGCTATGATACCGATTACACCTGGATGCCACCCTTCTCGAGCAACAATGATTACTGGATCATTTCTACATTGCTCTGCTAAAACCTGCGCCTCTTCGAAGACTTGCATCTCGATAAACTTACGCTGGTTATTATATTCATCTAAAAGAAGGGAGTATTCGTGAGCTTTTAACGGATCTTTGCATGACAAAAGCTGACTACCAAGTGAGGCTTTACCTACTCTACCTCCAGCATTTATTCTAGGTCCCAAAACGAAGCCAAGGTGATAGCAACTTGGCGCGCTTTCAATACGCGCAATATCACATAGCGCGCGAAGCCCTAGATTTTGGCGCTTCGACATTATCTTTAATCCTTGGCTCACAAAAGCCCGGTTAAGGCCTACTAAAGGCATTACATCGCACACCGTGCCTAGAGCAACCAAATCTAAATATTTTAGTAAATTCGGTTCCGCAGCATTTTCGAAATAACATTTTTGCTTTAGTGTCTTACAAAGCGCAATTACAAAGAGAAACGATACTCCCACAGCCGCTAGATACTTATATTCTGTTGTCTCGTCTAATCTATTAGGGTTAACGATAGCAGAAGCTTTAGGCAGCTGACTTGCCCCTAAATGGTGATCTATTACGA
The DNA here is from genome assembly GCA_029266475.1 of Rickettsiaceae bacterium. GTDB lineage: Bacteria > Pseudomonadota > Alphaproteobacteria > Rickettsiales > Rickettsiaceae > JAJFBM01. Next base: position 2,577 of record JAQSWU010000014.1, read on the forward strand.
TTGTATCAAGGCCAAGCCTGCTTGCTTTATCAATAGCTGCAAATGCAACTGCACCGCAATCAACTGTAATAACTAGAGAAACACCAGCATCCTTTATAGTCTCTAAAGCACCTTCATTTAAGCCATAGCCTTCTAAAATACGGTCGGGTATATATAGCATTACATCATTAACGCCGATATCGTTAAAGAAGTTTTTTAAAAGCGCAGAAGCAGTAGCGCCATCGACATCATAATCTCCAAATACGCATATTTTTTCTTTATCTTTAATTGCTTTTATTGTCCGGCTAACTGCTTTATCCATATCAAGAAGGTGAAATGGATCAGGCACTAACTCTTTTAACTTAGGTTCTAGGTAAGAAGATATATCATTTATATCTAAATCTTTATGCGAAACGATCCTGGCTAATGCTTCGGTGATGCTATGCTTCTGCAATATTGTGAGCAAGCGCTTTTCGTTAACTGGTTTTAATCTCCAGTTTTTACCAGTAACAGATTGTATAACCTTTTGCATATATTTCGAATTAAAGTATTACTTACTAAATGGATATTATAATAGAATTATAGCTTAGACTAACTATGAATCAACATGCTTGTATTAAAAGTTTATTGTAATGGGTTAAACTTTTAAATTTTGACATAAAAAAAAGAGCCTGCTGCCAGACTCTTCTTTCTAAAAGCAGTACCTTATTCAAGGTATTAGTGAGCTACAACACCTTTATGTTGAGCACAAGCTTCAGCTGTTTCTAAAACATAAGACTTACCGTCAATTTGACCAGCTTCTGTTTCACCAGCTTCAAGAGCACGAACGCATCTTACTTCTTCTTTAGCTGCTTCTTCAGCAAATGCAGTTGCAGCAACACCGAAAGATAAAACGCTAGCTACAGCAAGTAAAGCTACTTTTTTAATCATGATTTAAACTCCATAAGAAAAAATATGTTTATAAAAAAATGTAGACTATCATTTTCTACAATATTAATAATCCACAATTTCTTGTCTTTTAATAGCAAATACGTTTTTTTTTGCAATAGAAATATTACATATATGGTAATAAAGCATCAAAAAAGTCATTTTTTCGTAGAAAAAATCTTGTTTATTAACGAATCTTTCTCTTTTAGTTTTTCTTTAATTGCAGCGATTTTAGCTTCCGCAGCTTCTACGCCTGCTTCGTAAAGTTCGATATTTCTGTCATCGTCAAACATACCTATATTCATAACATCAGGCCTTATTAAAATATCGGCTTGCCCTGCTAAAGTTTTGCTTAGGTGGTAATAGCTAATATTCAAGGACTTATATATAACATCAAACGCATTATGTAGAGGTTCATTGTTAACTGGCACGCTAATATCAACAGCAATTATGATCTTTGGCCTATATTGTTTGGCGATCTGTACAGGCAAAGGCGCTGAAACCCCTCCATCAACTAAAGTCATATCATACATATTAACTGGGGTAAATAACCCAGGCAGCGCGCAAGACGCAAGTATTGCAGGGGCAATTGGACCGCTCCTAATACCTATTGTATCGCCGCTTCTAATATCTGTAGCTACTGCTATCAAAGGAATTTTTAAATCTTGGAATACTTTTGCTTGTAAATTATCATTTATAAACTTTGTTGTAGAACGACCATTTATAGAACCTTTTAAACTATATGTGCTATGGATAAGAGATACTATTGAAAAATCTAATAAATCACCTTTCCTAAGCTTTAGCATTCTAGTTTTAAGGTTTTCTGAATTTGGATTATCTGCATAAAGCGCGCCAATAACACTGCCCGCACTAGTGGCAACAATCAAATCTATTGGTATATTATGCTTTTCAAGCACTTCAAGGACGCCAATATGCGCCATTCCTCTTGCGCCCCCTCCTCCAAGGACAAGAGCAACATTAATATCCTTCTTAATAGGGGTAGGCGTTGAATCATAGCCACTAAAAAACCGAAAGTTTGGCATAGTTACTTTCTGCGAGCAACCTTCTAAAGCGAGCGTCAACAAAAATAGCCTAAAAATTAAACTTAATACTTTAAACATGATAATAAAACATTCTTCGAATAGTATTTTTTAAGAATTATAACTGATTGTAAAAAAGTTGCAAATTCTAACTTAGATAAAACATCCTAATAGAAAATATTTTATAAATAGTTAATTATTATGTATTTTAAAAATAATTTAAGCACATTTAAAGTATTTCTATAAAAACACCTAATAATTAATTTGAAAGGCTTAGTAAAAATCAGTTTAAGTTAAGGATCAAGTGGATAATAATATGCCTAGCGACAAACTACCGATTGATGAGGATGAAGTCGAACAACGAAACGGAGTCACAGATAACATTTCGAACAAATTAATAATTGCTGCTGATTTTGATCAAACAATTATTAAGGGACATAGTTATAGGCTTACTAGCTTACTACATAAATATTTTATAAAAAATGGTCTAAAAAATAGTTTTGCTCGCGAACTTGCAATTAATATAATGCATAGACTAATAATGAATGAAGAAGGGGATTACTTTCTCGAAGAGCTTCTTAAAAGTGAGTTTGCCAAATTTAATGAGCTAAATTTTGATAAAGACTCGTTGACCACCTTATCTTCAAAAATATATAGTTTCACTAGAGGGATCAAAAATGGAGATAATCTTAAGCAATTGCTTAAGGAAGTCGCTCAGAATGAGGGTTTAGATTTCGCCGTAACATCTCTTACAGAATATCCTGATCTAATAGCAAAAGTTATGGATTCCTTAACTGAAAAGCTATGTTTAGCAGGAAGGGCTGACCTAAAGCTAAAAAATATACCCATTATTTATGGTGGCATATTAAACTCGAACGATTTAGATAAAAATTATATTATAAAAGAAAGCAATGAGCGATTTCATAGAATGCCAGAGATATATGAGAGAGGCTCGAGCGAGCCAATACAAAATATTGGTAAAAATCATTTTCTAGCTTTCTTGAAAAAGTTTTATGAAAGGGAACTGATGCCTTCAAAATTCATCATATTAATAGAAGATTCAGGCACAAATGTATACTTTGCCAAAAGTCTTAGCAACGCTCTAGAAGTTGGCGATTATATCATTGATTGCTACAGAAGAAGTGATTTTGATGGTGGGTATAGTGTAATAAAAGTTTCTGAAGATGCTGACTTTGAAATAGATTATTTGCAAGAAATAAGTGATATACTCTATAAGGAAACAGGAAAAACAGGTTTTCCCAACATTCTAAGTAATAAGGGAGATGACAGGCTATGGGCGCTTGCAAACGCTGAAGAAAGCTCAAGGCTCAATCAGACAAAAGAGTCTTATCAAGAACAATCAGTTACTTCTAAACGTATTAGCTTATTTACAGGATTAACAGACAAAAGCGAAAACTTAGAGGAAAGTTCTTTATTAGGTGAGATAGTGGATATAGAGAAGGGAATTTAAATTTTATTGGCTATAAACAAAAACGCAATCCTTTACGTAATTAACGTCAGGCCTATATACTGCCTTTAAGTATTTTCCAAAAATCACTTAATCCAATTCGTATCTGGGTTCGGGTGAGCTTGCTGGTTTATTAGAAACTTTAAGCCGAATGCTAGTCTTATAAATAATAAGATAGTAAGAAGGGGACGTAAAATTACCCCAATAGCAAGTATAAATAATAGAGTACAAATGATATATGCAACAATAGCTTTCCAAAATGTTTGGAAGAGGAAATTATAGTGAGAGCCTAGAAAACTATTTTTCTCTTCATCTTTTAATCTTAAAAATACAACTAACCCAGCAATAAAGAAAAAAGGGGGAAAAATAGGAGAGATAAAGAATAGAATATAGGCTAGAATAAGATTCTCTCTTCCGTAAGAAAGATATGCGTTAAGTAAGGACTTTTCAGGCTGTTTATTATCCATTTTTACTATATTTTATATTATATTAGGCTGGAATTCCAGTTTTGACAGTTAAAGCATGTAAAGTTGTCCCTAGGTGCTCTTTAAGGGCTAAATTTACCATTTTATGTTGCTCAACTCTAGACTTGCCTATAAAAGAAGCATCCTTTATCTCAAGCATGTAATGATCCTCGTCTCCAACCAAATCTTTCACCAGGAATTCGGCATTGGGGAAGGCTTCCTTTATTAATTTCTCTAATTCATGTTGTTTTATTGCCATTTCTTTGACTATATCTAATTTTTATGTTATAAAACCTTAAAATATAATAAATAGAACATAAAAGCAATACAACAAATATGATTAATAATATCAATGAATTAAAAGACTTTATAGTTAAAACCTTAGAAGATAAAAAAGCTGAAAATATTACGGTTATAGATTTAAAAGGCAAAGCAAACATCGCTCAATTTATGATATTTGCTAGCGGGCGCTCTACTAGAAACGTTGCAGCAATAGCAGATTTTCTTGCCGATGAGCTAAAAGCAAAGACTGATGTTCCAAGAGTAAGTTTAGAAGGGCTTAGGCAGTCAGAATGGGTATTAATCGATGCTGGCGATATCATTGTGCATGTCTTCCACCCAGAAGCAAGAGAACATTTTAAGCTAGAAGAGTTCTGGGCAAGAAATAACAACTAACCACATTTTAAGCCTATCCTTCAGTATATAGCAGGTTGAATTACCTATGCTTCTGAGCTCAGGGAGCAATTATAGCCCTAGGTGGCTTCATTCTATTTATTGATCTTCAAAAAATCCAAATAATTTAGAATTATCACCCAGGGCATGTTTATAACTAGTTTCAAAGCCCGTATAATCTTCAAAAAGTATCTTTATAAATGAAGGTTTTTGCGCTTTAGGCTCCTTTAGCCTTAGAGCCATAAGACTTTTTTTCTCTTGAGCTATATCATTTACTAAATACTTATCGATTTCCGCCTCCTTATCCATTGGTGTATTATAATGAGATATAAGAAAATCTTTAAAATTACTACTTAACTCATTTAGCTGAATTATATAATCAAGTGGGGTTTTGCCTTCGTTATTAACTAGCTTTAAATTAGCTCCAGCAGTAATAAATAACTTGATAATTTCTTCCTCATGCCCTTTATAATATAGGCTTAAAGTATTAGTATTAATCCCCTTAGTAAGCAGATGTAAAGCTGTATCTTTTTGTAAATTTTGAAGATTGATTTCTCTTATCTGGCTAATTACTTCTTTAAATATTTTTATATCAAAACCATTATTCTCATAAAGGTTACATATCGTATGGAGGAAGTTTTCGCCCTTGTTGTTAGATAGGTTTACATCTGCTCCAGCTTTAATGAGATCATATATATTTTTTGCGCTATTTTTAGAGAATAAGGCAAGCTCTAGGGGGGATTTACCAAGCTTAGTGCGTTGATTTACAGTTGACGCATTCAATAATAAATCAAGTGAATAATTGCTCATAATAGCTAGATGCAGTGGCGTGAAGCCGGAGGCGTCCTTTATGCTTAAATCTGTGCCGTGATCTAGTAATATTTTAATATACTCTTCATCTCGTTTGAGTTTAATTGCATAATGTATCGGAGTATAGCCATCACGATTTAGCTTATTTACTTCTGCATCTGCGTCGCATAATATTTTAACGATCCTAATATCTTTCTCTAGAATAGCTAGATTTAAAGGCGTAAGAATAGGATGATTATCTTTAACAAGATCTGGCTCGGTCTTTGCGCCCCTCTCTAGGAGAAATTTTATTGCTCTCATATTTTGAGTTTGTACCGCAAAATATAACAAGGAAACCCCAGAAGAATTTACTAAGTTTACTATTTCTGGATTTTGATCTATTAGTTTATACAGTTTCGATATCTTTCTCTCTCTAATACTCTTGAAGCACTTATTTAAGTAATAAAAATGCTCTTGTGGAGTCTCATTATTCAAAGAATTAAGGTAATCATAAATTTTATAAGAAGTAATTAAGGTAGCCGTTGAAGTAATACCAAATTTTATATAATTTTGCAGCATCAGAACAAACCATTTTTATTTGATACTTATTAATTATATTTTTTGAGGTAAAAAAAAGGTTAATTTTGCAGTAGGGATTTTAAATTATATAAAATTTATTGATTAGTATCGCAAAAAAGAAGAAATTAGTAGTTTTTATGTTTAACTAAATCGAGCACTACTAATTTCTTTGATAGATATTACTTAGCTGGAGAGCAATAATTACTCAACAATCTCAGTTTTTGCAAAAAAGAAAGAAATTTCTTCTTTTGCATTCTCTAAACTATCAGATCCATGAACCGAATTTTCTTCAATATTAAGGGCAAAATCTTTACGTATAGTTCCTGGATTTGCGTTCTCAGGGTTAGTTGCTCCCATAATTTCTCTATTTTTAAGAACAGCATTTTCACCTTTTAATACTTGTACAACTACAGGACCTGAAGTCATAGTAGTTACAAGGCTTGCAAAGAACGGTCTTGCACTGTGGACAGCGTAAAAACTTTCAGCTTGCTTTTTGGTGAGCTGAAGCATTTTCTGCGCAACAATCTTTAGGCCACCTTTTTCAAGATATGAGTTAATACTACCAGTTAAGTTTCTTTTTACTGCATCAGGTTTAATGATTGATAATGTGTATTCAATAGTCATAATTACTTACTTTTTTAGTTTAATGTTCATTAAGTTAAATTTTACCTAGCTAGATTTACACTTTTAATTTAATTTTTGCAAGATAATTCTCTTTGAACTCTGATTTTGGATAATTCATGGTTCGTTTATTTGATTCAATAAGCAAGCACGGCTGCTAGTAAGAAGGTTAGAAGTTTGTAGCCTACTTGATGAGGGCGTTAATTTACAAAGCAAGTATTTGGCTTTATCAAGAATATAAGACAGTAAAACAGATGATTTCTAGGTAAGTTTATAAGGGCAATAGAAAACATTAGTCTCTGCGAACCCAGCTTCCTAAAAGCGTGTCTTAAGCAAGCAAAACAACATATTATCAATAGGCATAGTGTAATTGCGTCTAATTATGGCGTAGTCACCACCTCAAACGTAATTACATTATGTTCGTTGGCTAAAAAAAAGGAAAGTGGTAGCGCCAAATTATGCTATAGTGATTTCAGTTGATCCCTCCTATAGTAATTGCAAAAAATGGGGGGGGGGTCAAAAATTGCAACCTATGGTTGTAATTTTATAGGTATCAACCTCTAGCATCTATACATACGTCGTTTCAGCAGCACCTCAGCTATCCATGCACCCTTCGTGCAAATAAAGAGCCGGCGCTGTAAAGACAGGGATTAACTTATATTTATATGATGCATAGATACACTAAATTATTTAAAATCACTCTTTTAATATAATTTATTTAATCACTTTCTAGATAAAAAATATATGTTGGTATTTAAGGCTGGTTATTAATATAATATATGATAAACAGTATAGTTGTTGGGTTTACAGAGTTTTAGTTAATGCATATAGCGCTTGAAAAAAATCATAGGCTTCTACAAGCAATTAAGTACCTGCTCCTCGTATATAGTGGAATTTTGATCCTGCTTTTTCGAGAAAGTAACTTTTCACTCTATTCAAGCTTAATAGCTGCTTGCGTAATTTTAGTTGCGGTAGTTTTAACCCTAGCTATAAGATCAGGTCTTGATTCAGCTATCAATACTTTCGAACATCTTTACCAAAATTATTCCTATCTCAAATATGATTTAAGCACCAAAGTCTTTTATTTATCAGGAAACTTGATGCACAGCCTGAAATTTTCTACGCCTTTGATTTCAAGCCTTGATGAGTTATCTATCTTTATAGATAACGAAACTATAGAAAAAATAAATCATACTATAGATATATCGCAAAAAACTAGAAGAATTGAGACTATTCCTTTAGTACAAATTAATCACACTAGCAGCCGGCAAGAATATTTCAGATGTGAGATTTATACTATTTATTCTCAAAGAATTCCTGTAAGTGTCATCGTTACCTTTGTAAATATAACGAATGAACATAGTAAAATTCTGAGTCTGAAAAACGAGCGCAATATTGCAAATAGCAAAATTAGCTTAATGTCTAACATCCTTGACCACATACCTTTAGCTGTTTGGGTTAGGAACCAAAGCCTAGATATAATCTATTTTAACAAATATTATACGCAGCTTGTAATACAGCCTAATAAAATGCTTGATGCAACCTCACTCGAAATAGATAAGCTTGCAAAGAACTTAGCGAAATTAGTATTTGAGACGAAAAAGACTAGGAAAGATGAACGATACATAATTTCAGGGGGCAAAAGACATCTTTATCAATTTATTGATACATATGCAAACGAAAGGGATGAAGTAGTTAGTATTGCTTTTGATATAACTGCTAAAGACTTAATAAAGCACGAATTACAGCGGAGTATTGAAGCGCAATCAGATTTACTTGAAAGCACCTCTAATGCCTGCGCTATTTTCGGCCCTGATCGGAAGTTAAGGTTTTTCAACCAAGCATATGTCAATTTATGGGAGCTTGAGAGTAAATGGCTGGAAGAAGGACCTTTATATGAACATATATTAGATAAACTATTATCGCTGAGAAAAATTCCAGAACAAGCAAATTTCACCAAATTCAAGAAAGATCAAATTAATCTTTTTACTAATTTGACCGAAACCCATAATGATTTCTTCTATCTCCCAGATGGGCGTTCTATTAGAGTTATTGTTATTCCGCACGCTTTTGGCGGATTATTATTCTCCTACGAAGATATGACTGACCGGCTTGCTCTTGAAAGCTCATATAACACTCTAATACATGTGCAGAAGGCTACTTTGGATAATCTTCATGAGGGTATATGCGTTTTTGGTGAAAATGGCAGGCTAAAGCTTATAAACCCTGTATTTACAAAGATGTGGAAGTTAGGTAAGGATTACCTAGATACTAACCCTCATATAATTGAGTTAATAGATACATCGGGTTATCTATTCAACAATTTAGAAAGTCTAAATATTCATAAAGCAAAGTTAGTATCAGTACTAACACGCCGAACTTCGGCCCATGAAAGAATAGAGCGAAGTGATGGCTCGGTAATTAGTAGAATTATAGTTCCTTTGCCCGATGGCGCAACACTTGTCTCTGACCTTGATATGACCGATTCTATAGTGGTAGAGCGCTCTTTGAGGGAGAAAAATAACGCTTTGCAAGATGCAGATAGGATTAAATCTGAGTTTTTTGCCAATGTTTCTTACGAACTGCGCTCTCCACTTACTTCCATAATTGGACTTTCAGAAGTTCTAGTTCGTAACTATTTTGGCGATCTTAATATAAAGCAGACTGAATATTTAAAAGATATTATGAATGCCGCTAAACAGCTAATGGATTTAATCAATGATATTATAGATCTAACCTTTGTTGATGCAGGTTATATAGAGCTTAATATTAAAGAATTTAATATCAATAATTCTGTTCAAAGTGTAATGCCTCTTATTAAAGAGCGCTTAAGAAGTATGCAAATTGATTGTAATGTTACTTGCCCAGCCTCTATTGGAACCATGGTAGGGGATGAGAGCCGAATAAAACAAGTAATTTTTAAACTTTTAAGCAATTCTATTGCACATTCTAATTATGGTGGTAAAATTGAAATTTACTTAAGAGGCACGGAAGATTCAATCTATCTAAGCGTTACCGATAATGGAAAAGGTATTTCTGCTGATGATCAACCGTATATTTTCGATAAGTTTTACAAGATAAAAGACGTTCAAAAGAATTCTGTTAACCCGAATAATGGCCTTGGTTTATCTATTGTTAAGACTTTTGTCGAGCTCCACGGTGGAGAACTCCATTTCGAATCGGTAAAAAATCTTGGCTCAAAGTTTGAGTGTAGGTTTCCTCGTAAACACCCAGAAATAGTTGCAATATATAATTCTTATGAAAAAGAAATCGTTTAAACTAGATAATTTAGCCTATACTAAAAACCTTGCACTATCTCTTGCTGCAGGGCTTAAAGCTAGTGATATAGTTACCTTCACAGGCGATCTTGGAGCGGGTAAAACTACTTTTTGTAAATTTATTATTCAAGCTTTAATAGGTGAAAATACTTACGTTACGAGCCCCACATTTAATATTGTTCAGCTTTATTCAGGAAAGGAATTCGTCATTTATCACTTTGATTTATATAGGCTGAAGCATCCGCATGAGATATACGACCTTGCTATCGATGATGCATGGCGAGATGGTATATGCTTAATCGAATGGCCTGAAATCGTTGAAAATATCCTTCCAAAATCTCGAATAGATATAGAACTGTCGTTTGGAGAGGAAGAGACTGAAAGAGTTTGCACTATAAAATCAAATCAGCCCAACAACCTTCTAGAGAGTCTAGCTATATAACTACTTGTCCTTCTAATTGCTCTATAATTGAACCAAAAAAGTTTTTTCTTATAGCTCCCCACTTACTAAAATTAACTAGTCGTTAATATTAAAGCACTATACTTAACTATAACTCAATTATTATAAGTTATAAAATATGAAAAAAGTAAAACCAAAGTTAAAGGTAGGTTTAGTCTACAGTCCAGCCATGGGGGGCAACACTGTAGAGAGCATTAGAATGGAACTTAAAAAGCAAGGGGCTGACGTTAGGAATTTAGATTTTCGCGTGATGAGTATGGATAGCGATCCTAGAGATCCTGTAGTAAGGTCTAAAGCTAAGGCATACGCAAGAGAATTTCTTAAGGATAAAGTTTGTTTAGTTCTGCCCGGTAATGGTAGAAATATAGATCCTTATTATTATACCACGGGAAAAAACCCTAATTTTTCGAATAGAAGCGGTCCAAACTCAAGTAATAATCTTAGATTTGACCACGGACGTACTATCATGGAGCAAGCTTTGATTGAGGAAGCTATACTAAAGGGTATTCCCACTCTTGGGATCTGCGCCGGTCACCAAATTTTAAATGTAACTTTCGGAGGCGCAATTAAAAACGTTGCAAGAGAACAGAAAGAGCATATTTATGACACTATTATTATCGATCCTAAGAGCATGCTCGCAAAAGCTATGAAACCACAACAGCCTGTATCAATAGTAGAAACTTATGGCGCGCATCAGCGAGCTATCGATGAAAAGGTTGAAAGAAATAGGTTTAGAGTCAACGAAAATGGAAAGAAACCAGGCGAAGATTACTTTGATACAGTAGCTCATACTAAAGGTGGAGTTAGTGTGGAGGCAATCGAATCTAAATATGGAGTACCAATATTCGGATTACAGTTCCATCCAGAAGTGCCACTACACGGGATTAGACCTTTTAACAAACATACAAAAAAAGACCTACAGCCCGAAAATCGCGCTTTCTTTTCAGCCTTTTTAGAGATTGCTTCGCAATATAGCAAAAAGAAAAAAGTTATAGCTGAAATTGCTAAGAAAGGCTATTCAGAAGAGGAAATTGATAGAAGAAAAGTCGCAGTAGATAGATTAGAAGAAAAGTTATTAAATAACAGACAGGAACAAGAGAAAAATTTATCGCCTACTGAATTACAGATCGCAAGAATTGATAATATACTAAGGCTTCGCCATGAGCTAGCGAAACATAAAGACAGTGGCAAAGTAAATTTGAAGCCCATCGAGGAGGAACTAAGCCAAATTGAGTATGAGTTTTTAAAGAATCAAAAACTAGATAAAAGCCTTGGTGATATTAGTAATTTACTGGGCAAGAACCTCAATACTGTTGCAAGGAAGATAGAAGGTATTTGCTCACAAGGTCATGTACAAGCTGAAACACAAGAAGATAAAATCAACTTTAAAGCAGTTTTATTAAATTTACCTTTAGACCAATGGGACAGACTCGCTAAGGCCGGCAACCTCTTGGCTAGAAGAGAGGTAAAACCTACTTATAAGAAAGCCATACAAGATTTCTTTAACAAGATTGTTGATGCATTCAACAAATTGCGCAGAAGAAACGTAAAAGATCAAGAAATTTCAGATTTAATGAAGTTTATGCGCACTTCTACAGAGAACACTGAGAAACAATTAAAGGCTGAAAATAAGGCTGAAGTGAAGTTAGAGGATGCTACTAGGACATTTATACCTACGAAAAAATTTAGGCAGGCTTCTTCACACATTGAAAAATTAAGTAAAGTAAGAGCGCAGAGTGGCCCTAATCATGGGCGAGAGTAGTCTCTTCTAGCCGATAATAAATACTTTAGCCAAAGCCAAGAAGGTAAAAAATCCTATACAGTCTGTAAGAGCTGTTAAAAATACGCTAGAAGCAACGGCAGGGTCAATTTTTAGCTTGTTGAAGAATATGGGTATCGCCGAACCAAAAAATCCTGCAGCGCAAAATGTGAAGAGTACAGCTACTGCGAAAATAAAACTTAATTCAAAGTCTTTATATAGTATGAAAACTACTATTGCTCCTAAAATCCCTAATATTAGTCCGTTAAAACCACAAGTAAGTAGCTCTTTTAAAATAACTCTAAAAGAATTGTGGCTAGTTAAATCTTTGTTTGCAATAGACCTTACTGCAACCGTCACTGTTTGAGTACCTGCGTTCCCGCCCATTGAAGCAACTATTGGCATAACTGAGGCCAGAGCAACCATATGGGCTATAGTAGGTTCAAACATACTAATTACTGCTGAGGTAAAGAAGGCCGTGATAAGGTTTACGAAAAGCCAAGGGAACCTCTGCTTAACGCTATCATGCAGCCTACTGTAAATATCTGTTCCAGTAACCCCTGCAAGGTGCATGATATCTTCTTCTGCCTGTTCCTCAATAATATATACCATATTATCAAGGGAGATTGTCCCGACCAGCTTACCTTTACGATTTACTACCGGTATAATAGTTAGGGCATAATGCCTAAAAAGGTAAGATAGCTCATCTGTGTCGGTATGAGTATCGGATACTTTAAACTCTTCATTCATTAATTCTCTAATTGGAGTAGAACGCGAATGCTTAAGGAGCGTGCTGAGTAAAATATTTCCAACAGGCCGTTCTTTTGTATCGGTAACAATCGCAGCGTAAAAGTCTTTAGTGTTATTTTTCTGCCTTCTTATGGAATCAATAGCTTGACCAACTGTCCAATGCTCAGCAAAGGAGATGAAGTTTTTCTCCATAATACGGCCAGCGCAGTTTTCAGGGTAGGTAAAACCTTCATTAATCTCTGCTTGTTTCGCTTCCGGCAAATATTCGAGTATCTTTTCCTTAGTATGGCTGCTTAAATCCTCAACAACCTCGATTGCATCTTCGATATCAAGCTTATCGATTAGGCTAGCAACTTGTTTTACACCAAGCGTATTAATTACGGAAGATTTTATATGTGGATCTAGCCAAACTAGCGCTTCAGGCTTAAGCTCCTCACCTAAAATATGTATGATGGTTTTTCGTTTTTCGATCGAACTTTTCTCAAGAAAATCAGTAAAGTCAGCATAGTGAAAAGATTTTAAGACTTCTTTCGCCGAAGCAAGATCCTCATTTTCTAAAAAAATGTCCAGTTGTTCAAACTTAGAAGTTATTTCTGCGTGATGGTCAGGGGTAACGAAATCACGGCTATGTGTCTCTAGCATAAAAGCCCTCCCCCCTTACTTCCTATCAGTTTTAAATATTAGAAAAAAAACTAATTATTTCCTGCGCTCATTAAATGATGTTTTGTAGAACCGATATAGCTCTGAAATGGTGCGGCCGAGAAGACTTGAACTTCCACTCTGAATCAGAACAGCACCCTCAATGCTGCGCGTCTACCAATTCCGCCACGACCGCGATTATATTTAAGGATTAACGTAATAGCAAATTTTTATAAAAAATTCAATATATTTTATTTAGTGAAATGATAAATTTATTACCTTTTAGTGGATTTAAAGTTCTAAGTTCTCTAAATCTTCTTTATTCGCTCTAAAAAATAACTCTTCACAAATGTTCTCAGCATATGCTCCAGTAGTTTTACTCTGCGACTCTGCTTCAAGCAATATAGATAAAGTTTTATCGATTGCTGTAATACTAATCTGCAGTACTAACTTTCTAAAGCTTGGCAAATATTTGAAGAATATAGGTGGCTTTGCAGATTTAAGCGCTACCTCTATTGGAACATTATCATTAAGCGCAGCTTTTACCATATAAAGGTTTGAATAAAAGCGAATCAAGGCTCTTAAAATCCAGATTGGTGATATATTATCATTATAAAGCTTATTTAGCTCGTTAAAATAACCTTCTGTATTTTGGCTTGCAAAATTATAACACAATAGATCGGCAGAAGCATCGAAGCTTGGTGAGATAACTTGCTCAACATCACTTAAACTAATTTCAGACTGAGAATTACAGTAAATAATCAGCTTATTTAATTCTTGTTCAATCACGAACCTATCACCCTTTAAGTTGGCGCATAAATAATCAAGCGCCTCTTTCTGTAGCTTTTTTCCAGCCTTGCTAATTATTTGCGCTGTAAATTGCCTAAGGTCTACATCTTCATCCGGATAGCATGATATAATTGCAAGGTTTGAGTCAGCTTCAAAGAATTTCCTTAAAGAAGATGACGTAGTAAGCTCTTCTGCTATAAAAATTGGAAAATTATCATACTCCTCAAGCAAAGCTTGTTTTGCATCTTCATGCAGAGTATTTGTACATCCTGTTATCTTGAGTATTTCTTTATTGCCGAAAAGATTTTGTGCCGATAGGTGGTTTTTTATCCTTTTATCATTAATTTCATTAAAGCTTAGATTAACAAGCTCTCCTTGAATGGAATTGATAATTTTCTTAACAATCGATGAAACCATTCCTTGGTCTGGTCCATATATAAGGACTGCTTTAATCTTGGTCTGAGCAATGTCTTTTAGGTGCCCATCTATTTTCTTAGGAAATATTTTCATTATATTAAAGCGCTATTTCTGCAATAAAATGATTCTAACTAACTATTTGTTTTAGTCAAGTGATGATGGAAATACATGAATAGTCGCTTATAAATTTCCTCTGCTGCTTGCGCTGCAAGATTTCTGCTCATCTGTTCAGTCTCAACATGAGTTGCATAAGGCGAATCGATTGTATCGTGCGAGCTCCTTAAAACCACCTTACCCTTATATAGGCTTTTACGAGGCGATTTAAGTCCATCTTCGACTAATTTTGTGGAATTACTTTGCCTTTTGTTTATGTCTGCAGAATGATCTTGTGGTATTAGCAGCAATTCATAATCAACTGATGCTACGACATGTTCTCGTAAAATATCAGAATTCTTACTTATTAATAGTGGGTTATGGCTAAAATTGATTTGTACATTAAGGCGATATTTTTTATCTAGAGAGCTTGGTAATTTGTCTGCAAGCCCCATATATAATTCGGTTATATATTTAGAGTTAGAGGGACTAAGCTCTATTTTTGCTAGTTCTTCTTCTACTTGTAGTTTCTGTTCTGTGCTATGTATACCTTTTGCCTGGCAACCGGTAAAAGCAAATAAAGTTAGAACTAGCAATAATAGTCTCATACAGCCACAATATTAACAATCTTATTTTGAACAACGATCACTTTCTTTACTTCTTTCCCTTCAATAAATTTCTTCACATTATCAAGAGAAAGCGCTATGTCTTTTGCTGCAGCCTCATCAATATCGACCGCAAAATCATGGGTAGCACGTAGCTTACCATTGACTTGGATAGCAATTGTGACGGTTGAGGATTTAAGATACTTCTCTTCATAAGTCGGCCAAGGGGTCTGAGCAAGAATAGTTTTATTACCTAAATTATACCATAACTCCTCTGTTAAATGAGGTATAAATGGATTAAGCAATCTTATTAAAATCTCAAAGCCATCATAGATTAATTTTTCACAATCAGAAGATTTCTCATCTAGCGCCTCTGCAAGAGCATTGAAAAACTCTCTAAGTCTTGCAATTGCCTTATTCAGCCTGAATTTTTCTATATCTTCTGTTACATATTTTATTGTACTATGAATAATCTTTAGTAAACTCTCGCCTAACGCACTATCCTGAGGCCGTGGCTCATCCTTATAAGCTAATAACTGTATCTGCATATTCGAAAGCTTATAGATAAACCTTGCACAACCTTCAATGCCAGAAGCTGACCATTCTAAATCCTTCTCTGGAGGGCTATCAGATAAAACAAACATTCTAGCGGTATCTGCTCCAAGAGTTTCAATAATTACGTCAAGCGCCACAACATTTTTCTTTGATTTACTCATTTTTTCTAGCTTACCAATAGATATTGGAGCCCTAGAATCTTTGTGTAAATATTTGTCACCTTCCTTTATAACCTCATCAGGATAAACCCAATTACCTTCATGATCTTTATAAGTTTGGTGTAAGACCATACCTTGAGTAAGTAGATTTTTGAAAGGCTCCCTAACTCCAACATAACCAAGATCGCACATAACTTTATTGAAAAACCTAGCATATAAAAGATGCAGCACTGCATGTTCTATGCCGCCAATATATTGATCAACCGGCATCCAATAATCGCACGCTTTTCTATCAGTTATCTCTGGAGCATCGTTGCTACAGAATCTTGCAAAATACCAAGAAGATTCAAAGAAAGTATCGAAAGTATCTGTTTCACGCTGAGCAGGTTTACTGCATTTCGGACAATTTACATGTTTCCATGTAGGGTGGTGATCTAAAGGATTGCCAGGCTTATCGAATGAAACATCTTCAGGTAATTCTACCGGTAAATCTTTCTCTGGAACTGGTACAATACCACAAGAATCACAATAAATGATAGGAATTGGGCAACCCCAAAAGCGTTGGCGAGATATCCCCCAATCCTTTAAACGATAATTGATTTTTCTGCTACCAAGATCTCGCTTTTCGAGTTCCTGAATAGCTATCTCTTTTGCTTCAGTAACGGATTTACCATTTAAAAAATTGGAATTAATAATGGTACCTGCGCCAGTATAAGCATTCTTAATTACGTCAACCTCTTCACTTGTACCTGATGCAACTACTTGTTTAATTGGTAGCTTTAGAAGTTTAGCAAATTCATGGTCACGTTCATCATGAGCTGGACACCCAAAAACTGCCCCTGTACCGTAATCCATTAATACGAAATTAGCAATATATACTGGTAACTCTATATTTGAATCAAATGGATGCTGCACTTTAAGCCCAGTATTTATCCCGTTTTTTGGTGCTTTTTCAATATCAGCTAGCGCAACACTCATTTGGCTACAAGATTTAATAAAATCTTCTATAGCTGGATTCTTCTCAACAAACTTTTCAATTATTGGATGGTTATAAGCAACCGCTACAAAGCTACCACCAAATAAAGTTTCTGGCCTTGTTGAAAAGACTTCTATGAAATCATCATTACCTTTAAGCTGAAACTTAATATTAGCACCTTCAGATTTGCCTATCCACTTCTCTTGCATAGTACGCACGCTTTCAGGCCACCCTTCCAGCGTTCTTATACTGTTTAACAATTCTTCAGCGTAATTTGTGATACGGAGGAACCATTGCTTCAAACTCCGTCTTTCAATAAGCGCGCCTGATCTCCAACCTTTACCATCTATCACTTGCTCGTTAGCAAGCACCGTATTATCAACTGGATCCCAATTAACTAATGACTCTTTTTGGTAAGCAAGTCCTTTATCTAGCATCTCTAAAAAAAACTTTTGCTCATGCCTATAATAATCAGGGCTGCAGCTTGCAATCTCTCTATTCCAATCATATGAGAGACCGATAGCTTTTAGCTGCGTACGCATATTTTCTATATTCTCATAAGTCCATTTAGCTGGATGGGTTTTATTACTGATTGCAGCATTCTCAGCAGGTAGTCCAAATGCATCCCAGCCCATAGGATGCAGAACATTATAACCCTTAGCACGCATGAACCTTGCTATAGCATCACCTATTGTATAGTTTCTTAGATGGCCAACGTGGATTTTCCCAGAAGGATATGGAAACATCTCTAAAACATAATATTTAGGTAAATCGCTCTCCTGCGCTTGGAAAACCTTATTCGTCTCCCATATATTTTGCCATTTGCGTTCAATCTCGATTAAGCTCATTATTTATTCCTTCTGCTTTTTGCTTCTAATTCTTTAGCAAGTAATAAGATATCGTTTGTCATTTTAGTCTTTAAAAACTCATGCTTACTACGATCGGCTACCCATCGACCTCTTTTAAACTCTTCTCCGTAAATATTTACATCAAAGGAATTTAAGGATATCTCATTACCTTTAATATAAATAGATACTTTAAACCTTTGGGTAGTTCTACTATCGTTATTAATCCAATCTGTAATAATGACACCCCCACTATGATCTGCTGAATTTAAAGGCATAAACTTAACGCTTTCAAGCGCTGCAAGCCAAATAAAATTCGATGCTTCCTTAACGTTACTTGTTTTAAATGAAGACTTAGAATTTTGCCTTTCCCCTTTGTTGATATTAAGTTGTATGCCGTCATCACCTAATATTGAGCCCATTTGTTCTTGCTTTCTCTCTTCTAGTGATTTCGGATATTCCATGGCAAATGATGCATTTGAAGAAAGAGTAAAAAGAGCAACGCCTAAAAGCGAATTACATAATTTATGTTTATTGAACATTATTAACCTCGTAAGTTTGTGACTGTGTTGTTTTTAATACTATACTTCTTTTTATTTTTGTCAAAACTATATAATATTTCTTAAGGTTTTCTTTAATCTAATAAAGCCAAATGAACCAATAATAAGACCTATTACTATGATTGAGAAGGCGGAGTTGTAGGCTGTAACGCTATATACTTCTGTATCACCTCTTGCGATCGGTTCGAATAATTTTTCAAAAATATTGCCTATAGCGAAATGGAATACAAATCCAAAGGACATAATAAGCATATTAAGTAATGAGCTCATTAATCCTACCAAATGATTCTCACTAGTTTTACTCACAATACTGAAGACAACTACTTGGTAAGCTGAAAATAATCCAATTAGTAAACTAATTATATATAAAAGATAATTATTACTATAGGGAGTAAAAAATAAAACTATGTAGCATAGGATTAAGAGCAGACCAGAAGTAATAACCAAGTTAATTTCGCTTATGCCTTTGCTTGCAATGTAGCCCATGATTGGACCGCCAACACCCATACCTAAAAAGATTAAACTTACTGCAAGCCCTGCTTCACCGGAGCTGAGGCCATGAGCTTGAGTATAATATCTAATGCCCCAAATATCAGCAAACCCTTCAAGCGGCCCCACCATTAGGCCAGCGCAAATGCCTATAAGCCATAGTTGCTTATTGTTTAGGCATAACCTCAAAGAATTTTTCACATCTAATCTTTTTGTATCATTTATAGAATTTTTTTGGCTAGTATATAAAACCATGATAACTAAAGCCACTATTAAGCCTAAAGCAGCTAAATAGTTTATTACGACCCCTGCTTCATGAGTTTTCAGCATATAAGCTATTGGCGCGCTACCATAATAAGCTCCACTTACACCAATTAATACTGTAAAGCCTAGCATAAAAGAATACTTGCTAGCAAAATATTCATTAATAACTTTTACGCTACCTAATATCCCTGCAACTGAGCCAATACCTATTAATAACCTGCCAATATAAGCAAATAAAGGCACGTCAAACGAAGAAAAGCAAAGTAAGCCAACTGAACACAGGCTTATACAAGCAGCAAGGACAAATCTTGGAGGAAATTTATCAAGCAACAAGCCAACTGGAATTTGCGCTCCTGCATAACCCAGATAGTAAAAGCCAGCTAATAGACCAAATTGCCCTATATTCATATTAAATTTGGTCATTATATCATCCATCATAATACCAGGGAGCACTCTTAGCGCCATTTGGAAAGCATAGAAAAATGACGTTAACAGCCAGGTTATGTATGCAGAGCAGCTAAAGCTCAAGGCATTTTTAGAATAATGTATCATACGTACTAACACAATTAATTAAATAAATACTGGAATATATATAAGGTAGGTGTAGAAAGCAAATTTTTTTAAAGAGTATATGTAATTGAAATCTTTACATAAATGCTCAATCAAAATTAAGGGCGAAGCGCTCTTAAAGAATCTTTGAAAATGGCGGATGGAGTGGGATTCGAACCCACGGTACGGTCTCCCGTACGCCGGTTTTCAAGACCGGTTCCTTAAACCGCTCGGACACCCATCCAAGGGCATGTATAGCAGAAGATTTTTATAAATGCAAGTATAAAAACTAAAGGATAAATTTTTTTATTGTGAAAAATAAGCCTAGATATTGAATTTTTTCTTTTACTCTATTAGCTTATTTAGTTATATTAGCTTAATTATCATAGTTCTAAAAATATTTAACCTAAGTTTTAAAATTATAAGCGCTTAAAGAAAAAGTTTAAAACAATGAAGAATAAATTCTCAGATATAGTAGCCTTAGACATTGGAAGTAGTAAAATCGCTGCTTTCTATGCTAAGGTTGAAAATAATGGAAATGCCTCAGTAGCCGCTCAAATACTCAGTTCTTCTGAAGGTATAAGATCAAGTGTCATCGTAGATCGTAAAAGCGCTGAAAGCTCAATTATTGATGCTATCTATAATCTTGAGAAAGAGAGCAACATAAATGTTCGTAATGTTCTAGTATCTTTATCTGGTACAGATACTAAATCTTATTACATATATAATAGGATAAAAGTTAATAACTCACAGGTAACTCATCAGGAAGTAAAAAGGCTTATCCAAAAAATTTTAAGCGAGTTTGATATAGCCAATCAGGAAGTAATCCATTATTTTCCAATTGAGTTTACTCTAGATAATAACAGCGCTATTGATAACCCTATTGGTATGCTTGGTAAGGAGCTTGGCTGCAGGCTACATATCATAACAGCCGCTAGCGATACTCTTTTAAACATAGCTAATTGCCTTGCTAAACATCAAATTGAAGTTTCTAATTTTGTACTGGCCTCTTATGCAGCAAGCCTTGCCAGCTTGAGTGAGGACGAGAAAGCTTTGGGTTGTTTGCATATAGAAATGGGCGCCAGAACTACAGGCTTTTGCATATATTTAAACAAGCAGCCAGTATATACAGGCTATGTTCCGGTTGGCGGTTGGCATATTACTAATGATATAGCCAAAGCTTTTTCGATACCGATGCACGCTGCAGAAAAATTAAAGATTCTCTTTGGCAACGCTTTAGAGAAGCCTCATGATAAGAACCAAATAATCAACCTTGAAAATATCGTAGGTGCAGGCCTGCTTGATCTAGGATATAGCTCTATTACTGTTGGTGAACTTGCATCTATAGTTAACCCTCGTGCTGAAGAAATATTAGAGCTTGTTAAAGAAGCTTATGATAAAGTAGGTATTGATCACTTAATAGCAAGGAAAATTGTAATCTCTGGCGGCAGTTCAATGCTAAGAGGCATGAAAGAGCTGGCAAGTAAAGTCTTCAATAAATATGTTAGGATAGCAGAGAACCTTGAAATACAAGGTATGTCTAAGGATTGTAATAATAACCTTTATTCTACGGCAATTGGTATGATAAAATACTTTTCTTACCAGAAGCAGCGCCAATATGAGACGAATAGAGCGCCTTCTAAAGAGCCCGTAATTAAAAGACTCTTTTCATGGTTAAAAGAAAATGCTTAACACTAGTATTGCTAGTTCATTACTTCTATAAGCCAGCTTCTGCCTATTCCTCTGCGTGGCTACATAAACCAGGTACTTGGGCGTTTTATTATAATAACGAACAGTCTTTAAATTTAAACTCTTCTGTAAAAAAAATCAAAAGGAAGATAAATGAATCTCATGAGAAAATAGGCGGACTTATACAAGAGATAGAAAAGAAAAAAGAAGAGATAGATAAAAATACCAAACTTACACCAGAAGCAAAGACGAACAGAATCAATTACCTTAATAAAGTTAGAGAAAAGCTGTTAGATGAATTCAATCAACTTTACATTTCTTATCCACGTACATCGAGCTCTACACTCATAGAATACGGCGCATATGATTATCTAACCATTGGAGCGCGGCTATATAAGGAGGAAAGCTCTCTGCCTCAAGGAGAGAAAATTACTCAAAAAGGCCTTGACAGTTTTACTAGGGTAAAATTAATGCAAGACAAGAAATATGTAATTAGCGTGCAACCGAAAATCAGCTTTTTACAGACAAACTCTTACGAAAAGCCGATTGTAAGCACTGAAGCAAGAGTGCTACTTGGGATAAATAGAAAGATTAAAAAGTACAATATAGTGCATTTTAATAATTTTGAATTTGCCTATAAGGTAAGTAACTTTGAACCAAAGGAAATATTTATTGGAGAAGTTACTGAAGGCTTTCGGTTCAAGAACGGCATGTATCTCTTACTCCAGTCTTTTATAGAAAGCAGGAGCACTAAGATAAGAGTCTTTAAAAGTACAGCAAAAGGGCAATTCTCAATTGCCAAAGAATTTAATTTTAGCCGAAATTTCTTTAAAACAAGGAATCAAACAAAATTGACGGCTCAAGTAGGTTACTTCTATAACAAAAGCTTGTCAGAAAGGATAAAGCTAGGCGAGGGGGTGTTTTTCTCATTATGGCTAGTGATCTAATATCAGATAAAAATTTCCTAAGTTTCTTGATATCAAAGAAATCCTTAAAGATGACGCATTTAGCTTATGCATTTTTTATGCAGGGAGCGAAGGGAGGAAGTTTAGAAAATATCCTAATACTAGAAAATTTAATCACTGAAGAAGATTTAATTAGTAACATTCTTGATTATTATGGCTTTACAATTGTAAGAGAGTCGACCAATAAGCTGAAAGCAATTGAGCTAGAAAACTTCAATAATTATCTTATCAATCGATTTCTTTTATGCGCAAATTCGTTAGGGGAACGTTTTATCGTTACAAAATCAGTTGACCTTAGGCTAATCAGATATTTGAAAGAAAATTATGCTGGGCAAGCCACTAAAATTTTCTTAATTAGCAATTATAATGAATTTTTTGAGCAACAAACAAAGGAATTCTGCTTACAGAGAGCTACTATGCAGCTTGATTTCAGCTTGCCTTCTTCTTCGGTTAGAAAGCTTCATCTCCAGCTATTACTTACTAGTCATATTTTAATCTTTACAGCCGTCATTACTTTTAATGCAAATATTTTCTATATATTATTGTATATATGTTCGATAATAAGTAGCCTATTAAAAGTATATCTATTTTATGTAAGCTTTAGGAAACAAAAGTTTATTTTCACTACTTTCCGAGATGATTATTCCTATCCGCTCTACTCAATATTAATACCTTTATACCACGAGCCAACGAAGGTTAAATCAGTGATCCAAGCAATGGAGAGATTAGATTATCCTAAAGATAAATTAGAGGTTAAAATATTAGCGGAGGCAGATGATCTACTTACACTTCGCGCTTTATCTGCAGCGCAGTTACCAAAGTATATTCAGGTGATTCAGGTTCCCCCTTCTCTACCCCGCACTAAGCCTAAGGCACTAAACTATGGGCTACAATTCACAACAGGTGAGTATCTTGTTGTTTATGATGCAGAGGATTTACCAGAAAAGTTACAGCTGAAAAAAGCCTGCATATTGTTTAATCAGCTTCCTGAGGAGTATGTATGTTTGCAAGCAAGATTAAATTTTTATAATAGAACCGAAAATTGGCTTACAAGACTTTTCTCTCTAGAATATTATATATGGTTCAATTTTTTGCTTCCAGGTTTAGATAAACTAAACTTGCCTATACCGCTCGGTGGGACAAGTAATCATTTTAAGATGGATTTTTTGAAACAGAATCATGGCTGGGATCCATATAATGTAACAGAAGATGCAGAGCTCGGGATTAGGCTCTACGGCCAAGGATATAAAACAAAAATGTTAGATTCTATAACTTTTGAAGAATCTTTAATTGATGTTAATGCTTGGATATATCAGCGAGCTCGCTGGATTAAGGGCTTTATCTGTACTTATTATGTTTATAGAAAGCATAGAAAATCGGATAGAGGTAAGTTTACCTTTCTACCTAGTCTTACAATTAACATTTTTCTAGGGTTTTCGGTTGTAAATTTTCTAATGTTCCCTATATTTTGCATTTCACCATTAATAATAGAATACAAAGGTATTTTGCTTTTTTTGAGAAATTTAAGTATAATAATATATGTTTCTTTTTGTCACTTAACTGTCGCCTGCGCAATGATCAGTATGCAGAAACGCTTTTTCGATTTCACATTCAAAGATATTGTTGTTATAATAGGCTGGCCATTCTATTTTATACTACATAGTTTTGCTTCATGGCGGGCTGTATACGAGTTATTTTCAAAGCCTTATGAATGGAATAAAACAATACATGGTAAAAGCAAGTTGGAAATGAATTTAAATGATTGACTTATTTAGTTTAAATAGCAAAGCCGCTCCTCGAGAGGATTACACAGCTGAAGATATCGAGGTATTAGAAGGTTTAGAGCCTGTAAGGCGTAGACCTGGTATGTATATCGGCGGCACAGATGAGAATGCTCTCCATCATCTAATAAGTGAGGTGCTTGACAACTCAATGGATGAAGCAGTAGCTGGGCACGCAACACGCATAGAAATATTTATGCACGCTGATAATAGCGTAACTATTAAAGATAATGGAAGAGGGATACCTCTTGATCCACATCCGAAATATCCTAATAAATCTGCATTAGAGGTTATTCTTACAACCCTGCACTCTGGAGGAAAGTTCTCTAACCAAGCTTATAAAACTTCCGGAGGTTTACATGGCGTAGGTATATCTGTTGTTAATGCTCTATCAGACTATTTGCAGATAGAAGTAGCGCGCAATAAAGTTTTGCACCGCCAAACTTATAGCAGAGGACATTCTACTAGCGCTCTTGAAAGAGTTGGCGAGATTGCTAATAGGAGAGGTACCTCTGTCACTTTCCATCCTGATTCAGAAATATTTGGCAATCAAAGATTTAAACCAAAACGTGTTTATTCCTTGGCTAAATCTAAAGCCTACCTATATAAAGGAGTAGAGATTCGCTGGAATTGTGATCCAGTGCTGCTTGTGCAAACTCCAGAAATACCGCAAGAAGACGTTATTAGATTCCCAGGCGGTCTTAAAGATTATTTAACATCACGTCTTGCAGAATTGGACCCTGTAATTCCTGAAATATTTACTGGTGAGAATTTTATTGATGAGGACGGAACAAAAGTTGAGTGGGCTATAGGTTTCTGTGATGGCGATGGTTATATTCAATCATATTGTAATACAATTACAACTCCTCAAGGTGGGACGCATGAGACAGGCTTGAAATCCGCATTACTCAAGGGTTTTAAAACTTACGTAGATTTAGTAAATAATAAGAAAGCGCAAAGTATAATTATAGATGACATACTTACTTCCGCTTGTATCATACTTTCTGTATTCATTAGAGATCCTCAGTTTCAAGGACAGACAAAGGAGAAATTAGTCTCCTCTGGCGTTAATAAAATTGTTGAGCATGCAGTAAAAGATCACTTCGAACATTGGCTAACAGCTAACAAGGCAGTAACTGAGAAGCTAGTAGAATACCTTATAAATGTTGCTGAATATAGGCTGAGTAGAAAGCAAGAAAAAAATGTTAACCGTAAAACTTTAACCCAGAAGCTAAAATTACCTGGTAAGCTTGCTGATTGTACAAGAGAAACTTCTGAAGGTACAGAAATATTTATCGTTGAAGGTGATGCGGCTGGAGGCTCGGCTAAAAAAGCTCGTAACCGAGAGACTCAGGCAATTCTCCCAATAAAAGGAAAAATTCTAAACGTAGCTAATAGCACAAGCGATAAAATTAGGCAGAACCAACAGATTAGTGATATAGAAATTGCGCTTGCCTGCGGCAGTCAAGATCGTTACCGGGAGCAAGATTTGCGTTATGAGAAAGTGATTATCATGACCGATGCTGACGTAGATGGAGCGCATATTGCTTCTCTCCTTATGACTTTTTTCTTTAAAAGGATGCCACAGCTTATTGAACAAGGCCATTTATATTTAGCAAAACCTCCTTTATATCGTTTAACACAGGGAGTAAATACTTTTTATGCTGGTAATGATCAAGAAAAAGAGAAATTGATTAGTAAACTCAGTAAGTCCAGCAAAGCTAAGATTGAGGTGGGGCGCTTCAAGGGGCTCGGTGAAATGAATGCTGAGCAGTTAAAAGAGACTACTATGGATCCTACGAAGAGAACCTTAATCAAAGTTAATATTAATAATATTCAGGATATTGAAAATATAGTAGAAGACTTGATGGGCAATAAGCCTGAAAAACGCTATCAATTCATACACGATCAAGCGCTGAATAATATGGAAACTATAAAGGAAAATCTAGATATTTAAGGAGAGCTAAATGAAATTAAAAAGGATTATATCCCTAATATTAATAGGCATATGCTTTACTATAGGGCATGCAAGCGCTGCTACAAAAGAAGTATATTTAAGAAAGTTTCAAGCAGTATTTGAAATGATTGATAAATATTATGTCCATGAGCCAGATAAAGAAAAAATGCTAGAGGCTGCTCTAAATGGTATGGCTTCTTCCTTAGATCCTCATTCAAGTTATTATAATAAGGAAGAATATGCTGATTTAGATGAGCATTTAAAAGGTGAGTTTGGCGGTATTGGTATAGAGGTAGTATATGAGAATAACGTTGTTAAAGTAGTAAGTCCTATTGATGACTTACCGGCGGATAGAGCTGGGATTAAGCCAGGAGATTCAATTGTTGCGATCAATGATGAACTTGTACCCAACCTTGGCTTTACCAAGGCTGTAAAAAATATGCGTGGCAAGCCTGGAACCAAAGTTCATCTAACAATAATAAGGGAAGGAGAAAACCAACCTATAGAACTAGATTTAGTTAGAGAAATTGTAAAACTAAAATCAGTTAAATATAGCTTAGATAGCGATGTAGCGTATATAAGGATTGCAGCTTTTAATAAAACAACTAAAGATGAGCTTGAAAAAGCTTTCATTAGCTTGAAACAAGAAGCTACAAGTGGCCTTAACGGTATTATCCTTGATATGCGTAATAATCCCGGCGGCCTATTAGATCAAGCTGTTGCTGTAACAAATTTCTTTATTGATGAAGGGGTGATAGTTTCAACTAAAGGAAGAAACTCTTCTAGCAATAGCGTTGAAAAAGCTAGTCAATTCGGACCAAAAGCTCCTAAGGTGCCAGTTGTAGCGCTCATAAACTCAGGCACAGCATCCGCCCCTGAAATCGTAGCAGGCGCATTACAAGATTACGGTAGAGCTATCATTATGGGGACGAAGTCTTTTGGTAAGGGATCAGTGCAGACTGTAGCCCCTATAGATGAAGGAGCGCTCAAGTTAACTATTGCTAAATATTACACTCCGAAAGGTCGTTCAATTCAAGCTGAAGGGATTACTCCTGATATTATTGTAGAGCCAGCAAAAGTAGAATACTTAAATAGTCAGAAAGAAGATAGAAAATATTCTGAAGCTTCACTTAAAAACCATTTAAAAAATGAAACTATTAAAGAAGATTCTAAAGATAAGGCAGCAGGTTCTAAAACACCTCAATATAGCGAGCTTTATAAGAAAGATTATCAATACTCGAGAGCTTTTGACTTACTTAAAGGGCTAAATATAAGCAAAACAACAGTGAAAGCGAATGGCAGAAAAGCAAACTCTTAAAACTATAATTAAGCGAAGTTTACAGCTGATTAATATAAGCTTAATAATAGGGCTTACTTGGCTCTTAGTAGAAGGCTATCGTACTTTTCAGCCTGCGCTTGAAGAAAAGGCTGTCAAAGATATGCAGAAAGTAGTGGTGAATCTACGCTCTAAGCAAGAAACCAGCATGCCAGCAGGCGATATAGACTCAATGGATACAAATAACCTTGAAGCCGCTGGCCACAAATCTCTGCCAGAAACCTTTGAAGCTCAAGAACAGGTTCAGGAGAAAGAAACTGAAAAGAATGCTGATGGATTTTCGGCGCACAGCTCTCCTGATATAGTACCAAGTGCAAATCCAGAAGAGAAGCAAATCACTGTTCCTAACCAAATTCCAGAGCAGAATTCAGAAGCTAGCGAGAAACATAATGAAGCTATACAACCTCTTCAAAGATCTGATAATCCATATCAAATCCAAAAAACAAAAATAGCGATATTACTTACAAATCTAGGCTTAGGGAGGGGGGTAACTGAGGCTGCAACGCAGCTACCGAAACCAATTGCTCTAGGCTTTTCTCCATATACAAATAGTTTAAAAGATTTGATCTACCAAGCGAAAGAGAATGGACATGAAATATTCTTAGAAGTACCTTTTGAGACAGAAAAATATCCGCTAGATGACGTCGGGCCATTTGGTATTTTAAACCTATCAGATGACGGCGAAAACTTAAGTAGGTTGCAGCATATATTGTCGTTATTTCCAACAATCAATGGTGTTTATAGTGTACCAAATGAGAAATTTACTGATAATATAGCAAGAATGGATCCAATACTTGACATCTTTAGCCGTAACCTACTATTATTATTATATGGTAAAGGGGATTTTAGTACGCTTCTTTCGCAATCAATTAGTCAAAAAGGGATTCCTGCGCTTAGTTGCGATAAATATATTGATTTAAGCACTGAATATGGGCTGATTCAACAAAAGCTAGAGAAGCTAGAAGAGATTAGTAAGAGTAAAGGAAAAGCCTTAGGCTTCGTCAGTTCATATCCAATTACTATTGCTGCTCTTGCAGAATGGCTAAAAACTCTAGAAAATAAAAATATTGAATTAGTACCAGTATCTGAAATTTTGAGTAGTAATTAAGGTTTTTAGTTATATATTCTTAATACCTTTTTGGGTAATTAAGAATAATTTTGTATCTATTATGTATAAAGAAGACAAAGAAATAATATACAACAAGAATAACCTTCCTTATAGAGAAGGGGTTGGTATGATGATTATTAATCATCATAACAAGATTTTTGTTGGTAAAAGAATCGATACAAAAATTGAGGCTTGGCAAATGCCGCAAGGTGGTATCGATATTGGTGAGACACCGAGCCGAGCGGCACTTCGTGAAATGCATGAAGAGATTGGATCAGATAAAGGGATTATTATTGCGGAGAGTAAAAAATGGTATAGCTATGACTTACCAACCTTCCTTGTTCCAAGACTATGGAGCGGCCAATATCGCGGTCAAAAGCAGAAATGGTTCTTGATTCGCTACACTGGGACAGATGATGAGATCAACCTTAAGACTGCTCACCCTGAATTTAATGCCTGGAAGTGGACATCACTTGACCGCCTTCCAAAAATTATTGTTCCTTTTAAGCGTAAACTCTATCAAGCTGTTGTAGAAGAGTTCAAGGATTTCATTGAGAAGTAATCGCTATAGTAAATTATTTGCTGTTTCGGTAAAGAAGCATCGTATTTGAAGTCTATTCTTAAATTTATTTAACCTGAACTATGGATAAAAAAATCTACTAAATTTCTTATCCATAGTTCGAGTTACTTACTATAGTGTAATTAGTTGAGTTGTGGTACTAGAAATAACGAGCGCAGCGTATGAGTAATACGTAAGCGAAGAATGACGACGTACCACACTTTAAATAAATTTACTATAAATCACACCTTAGATACCTCCTAAAAAAATTATAGATAAACTTTTGACATCATACTTTTATTAAGCTAACCTAATATTAGTATCAATAATTTAGGAGGAATTAGAATGATAACGAATCTACCTGCAAAACTTGTTGTAGTTTTAAACTCTTTCAAAGCGAAAATATTAGAAGCAAACGGTCTTAAAGTAACTAGAACCTTAAAAGAGCTTGATTATAAAGAGGATTTAAAACATGAAAGTGAGCATATGGACTATAGCCATGTAAATAATAGAGGCCATCAAGGTTATGCTTATAGATCTTCTACCCAAAGTCACTTCTTCGATCCAAGACATACAGCGCAAGAAATAGAAAGGCAAGAGTTTACAAGACTGCTTTCTAAACAACTCCATAATATAGTCGTAGCTAATCCTAAGCGTTTTAACGAGGTTATAATTGTAGGCGAACCAAAAGCTCTTGGGGAACTAAACCACTCGCTAGATAATCACTTAAAAGCCTTAGTAACAAAACAAGTCTCAAAAGATTTAGTACATCACCAGCTTAATGAAATTGAAAGAGCAATATTTGGTTAATTAAGCATCAATGGACTTCTTTCGAACTTGTTTATAGTAGAGAATTGGCAGAAGATTCGGAACGCAGAACCGTATTACACTTATAGGTAAATGAGGATTCAGTTACCGAATTGACATACAAATTATAGTGAAATTAGTTGAGTTGTGGTACTAGAAATAACGAGCGCAGCGTATGAGTAATACGTAAGCGAGGAATGACGACGTACCACACTTTAAATAAAATATTCATTTTCGTCTTGCTCTCGGGCTTCATCCTTGTAACATGTAACTTCATGTATTGCAGCAATCCGTTCATTTGAGTCATTGATTAATTCGATATAGAAGTTCTCAATATCTGCTTGATGTTTTGCTCTGTTTTCAACAAGCTCTACAAAACCATCGGTAAAATAGCTAAAACTTTCATTGAGAGCTGATGCTAGAGTAGTATCATCTTTATTAATATAACTTACAAATTTATTATTTTGCGGTGTTGGAGAATCAAGATTATACCTTGTTCTAAATTCCCATTCAGATAATATTTTCCCAGTTATAATATCCTTATAAAAGAACAAATCCTTAGAGGGATTGATTGTAGAGTAAAAAAGTTCACAAGGTTGATTACCAAATTTATCAACTAATTCAAGATTTATATCTTTATGGTTTAAAAATTTGCTAAACACTTCTTTATATAGATTTAGCCTTGCCGTATCTGCGTTGTTCGCTACTTCCAAAGAAGCTCTAAATGACAAAAGATGTAATGGCGTAAAATCACCTAACCTGGAAGTTTTATTAGGATCGGCACCTGCATCTAGCAGCTTGGAGGCAAGTTCTAAATCACCTTTTTTAATCGCAAGGGTGAGAGCAGTGTTAGAAAATTGCTTGCCTGATAAATCATTTCTATAGTCTAGATCATAACCTTGAGCTACAGTTGTATCTAATATAATATTACTAATCTCCGGGGTAGAGCATGCAATAGCCCATATCAAAGGGGTATTATACTTAATCCCCATAGAAGAACCTAGATTATCTATAATGCCTACAATTTTAGGATTAGCAGTAATATGTAACTTCACCCTCTCAACATCACTTTTTGCAATAGCGTTTATGAAATCTTGATATATTTTATTGTATACTACGAAACCAACTCGAGGGTTAATTATATTCTTTAAATAACCTTTCTTCTCTTTTGTGTCATGCATAAAATTATGATTTCTCTAAATTAGTCATAATTAGATTAACATATTTTAACTTATTTGTCAACGAAATACATGTGAGGAAAGAGGTTACATTGTGGCTGAAAATTTCATATAGTTTATAATCGCGCCAAAACAGGCTATGATAAATGTTAAAAGAATGGAAAGTGGTAGCACTAAATTATGCTATAGTAATTTCAGTTGACGCCCTTATGCGCGAGAAGCTTGCCATTATAAAAACAAGTTTAAGCTATAATCAACAAATAGTATGTCTAGTAAAATCTGTCGTTGATGAGATCTTTATACAGTACAGTAAACGTTATTAGATTATAGTTTAATCCTCTTTGCATTTACTTAATATCCTCCTATTTTCATTATAATCTAATTATTTTGATAAGGTTCCTATGAAAACAAAATTGCAAATAATACATACGGTGAAATCATTTGATCCAATTGCCAGTGAACTAGCTGCATCGATAGAAAATCATGATTTAGATAAGTTTAAAGCTATAATAGATAATAATCCTGAAGTTTTACGGATGGGGAATATATATGCTCGAGACGAATCAAGCAGAGATGTATTTCCCTACATTATAGCTATGGGTAGTTATGAGCATCTCTTAGCTATATATGGTTTTGGGGAGGGTATATCTTATATTATCAATAATAATAAATATGCTAACTGGAACTGTCTAGATGGAGGGATCAGACATACCCCATTAATGTATGCTGCAATGACGGGTAATACAGAAACTGCCCAGAAACTTATTGCTCTTGGGGTTAATGTAAATCAATTTGATTCTTGTGGCTATACTCCATTAATGCATGCGGCACTGAAGGGCCATACAGCTACGGTAGAGAAGCTGATTGCTCTCGGCGCTGATGTAGATAATGCCAACAATGAAGGCTCTACCCCATTAATTTGGGCTGCACGGGAGGGCCATACAGATACTGTAGAGAAGCTAATTGAGCTTGGCGCTGATGTAAATAAAGCTAATAAAAGGCATGGCTATACTCCATTAATGATAGCTGCACGGGAGGGCCATATAGAGAGTGTAAAGAAGCTAATTGCTCATGGCGCTGATGTAAATAAAGCTGACAGATATAGTAAAACTCCATTAATGTTTGCTGCATGGAATCACCGTATAGAGATTGTCAAGATACTTATTGCTCATGGCGCGGATAAGGTTACTGATAAAAAGCATATTAAGCAGCCTATACTTAAAATACTAAAAGCTCAAGAATATATAGATGATTTGCTTGAAGGCAAACAAACTAGAACTTTAAACTTCGATGCTACAATAGAAGAAATGCTACTTGCTAGGGTAGAAAATAAATTAAGCAAACTTCTAGGGTCAGGCAAGTTTATTGATAATATAAATAGAATACAAACTACTTTCGAAGGTCATAGAAAAACCCATCCAATAGCAGATAAGGTGCTTACTAAAGTAGATGATTTTATCGATAATGTCCTCGACAAAGATGCTGAAG
>JAQSWU010000001.1:0-135000 GCA_029266475.1 Rickettsiaceae bacterium
ATCCTACGGTCAATTAAATCAATCGCCTTTAAGGTTAAATTATTTAGTTTATCAACCCCTTCTTCGTATGTAGTGCTCATAAATATTTTCCTCCATTGTAAATTTTTAGAAGATTATAGTGAAAAAATCGCAAGCGCTAAGAGGGAAGAAAATTTTATTTGAATGTGTTTTATTAGATTTCTCTCAAAGGAGTCTATTCATTCGTTTTGCATGTGACGATGGAGCGGACTAACACGCTCATATCTATTCGCTTAGCTTAAGAAAGAATAAACTTCACTTATTCATTTTAACAAATATTATACCTATCATTATAAGTACAATATTTATGAATCGGCGAAAACTACCATAAAGTTTGTGATTTTATATTACTACAGATATTAGTATAGCTAGTAAGGTATTTATAAACTTACTAGCTTCATGAAGATTCATTAAAGGTAACTATTAACTTTCGGCTCCTACACCCATACAATATGACTCATATACTTTTGGATCAATAGCTTCAAAGAATGGCTTAAGCTCATCCTGAGGTACAAAGGAAGACAAGGTTTCAGTTAAAGTCTTTACCTGCGAAGCATTTAATTTTTCGAAATGGAATTTCTGATCTTCAAATGATTTTAAGAAGTCACCCTTCCCATTTTTTGTAAGCAACTCTTGAAATGCATTTTCTAAAATCTCCTTATCGCCATTTTCAAACTTAGCGCCTCTTTTAATTAACAATGCAGTCATATTAATTACTTTCTCATTTACCGCTAATTTAATAGGTGTTAAACCAGCAGCATTGGTATCGTTCACATTTGCACCATTGTCTAAGAGCACCTTGACCATTGAAACAGCATTATTCTTAACAGCTAAATGTAGTGGAGTATTACCCGCATTATCCTTTTCTAGCGGTGCTTTCGCTTTGAGCATTAATTCCAAACTTTCAAGCATATTATATTTAACAGCTTTATGCAGGACTGTGTCACCTTCAGAATTTTTTAATGTAAAGTCTGCGCCTTTTTCTATAATTAGCTTTGCTAAATCTTTCATATTCTTTTCAAGAGCTATAAATAAAGGTGTATTACCTTTTGCGTCTTTTACAGAAATATCTCCACCTTTGGTAATAAGTTTTACAGCTAGATTCTCGCGACCCTGTTTTATTGCCTCGAATATTGTCTTGGCTTCAATTCCAGCACCTTTTTCGATTAAATAATCTGCTATATCAAATTCTTCGAATTGAACTGCTCGGGTTAGGGCCGTAGTATCGTCACTCGCTTTCAAATTCATATTAGCGCCTTTTTCTACCAAAAATTTCACAATATCCTTATAACCTTTGGCAACAGCTATATATAACGCCGATACGCTTTGCACATTATCATCTATAATACTTCCTGCATAATCAATATTTGCACCTTTATTAACTAAATATTCAACCATAGCAATGTTTCCTTTCGCAGCTGCGATAAATAAGGGAGTCCTTTTATGGTCAGCTTGAACATTAACGTCACCTTTTCCATTCTCAACAAGCTCCTTGACTAGTTCAACATTATTGTTAGCAACTGTTACGTATAATACTGGTTTGATATTATCAGACTTTATATTAACATTTGCACCTTCTTTTATTAATTTTTGGACTATACTTAAATTTTCCTTTTCTACCGCAATGATAAGAGGAGTTTCGCCAGATTTATTCTTAGAATCTATAATTTCTTTATCGTAAACTAATTCCACTACCTCAGCCTTACCAAGGTGTATAGCTTTATGCAAAGGAGTATTTCCATAATAGTCAGCTTGTTTTTTACTTACCCCTTTTTCGATTAGATATTTTATAGTTTCAATATTTCCTCCTTTAACTGCATAATGAAGCGCATTTTTACCAATGTCTGATAATTTAGAAGCATCTATCTTAATGTACTCTATTAAATATTTTAACATTTCGATTTTACCATTTTGCGCTGCAAAGTGGATAAGATGCTTTCCTCTGTAGATATTAGCCCCCATTTCATATTTTATTTTATTTTGCATGTATGGGTAAAAATTTATAACTCCCCATGCCTCTCCTAATAACATTGGAAACTTATCTTTCAGATTAGATTCAATAAAGGAAGTAGTCGGGGAAGAAAATCTAGATTTAAACAACGAAATATCCCCTGTTTTTGCTGCATACATTCTTATAAGATCATCATTATCAATGGCTTTAAATACGTCCACATTCCCAATATTAAAAGCCTTATCTAAGGGAGTAATACCATCAGTATTTTTAAGCATATAATCTGCTTTATATCTGATAAGCAATCTTACAGCTTCAATATTTTCATACTTAACAGCATAATGTAGCGGTGTATTTTTATTATGACCCGGCTGGTTAATATTTGCTTTTGCTACCAATAACTTTGCTATATCATTATAATCATATTTAACTGCTGCGTGAAGTGGAGCATTACCATCTTTAATAGATTTGTTTATATCAACTTTATTTATCAAAATCTTGACTACCTCTGTCTTGCCCTTTGACGCCGCAAGGTATAAAGGTGTTTCACCTGACTTTTCGAGACCTTTATTTAAATCATATTTCTTATTCAAACATGCCTGAATCAAATTCGTCCAGCCTTCTACTGCAGCAACATACTCAATGGGCATCATGTTACCATCATCATCCTTCCAAGCTTTCTTACATTTATAAAACTTAATCAAGCTTTCTGCTGATTGAATATGTCCTTCATTCGCAGCAAGAGTTAAGGCTGTGAAACCATCATTATCCTCTATATTTACATTAATTACGTCACTGGACAGCAATAAATTAATGGATTGTTCGTCTCCCTGCTTTGCTGCAAGATGAAGCGGAGTGTAACCTTTGCTATCTTGAAAATTTACATTTGCACCTTCATCAATCAATAATTTTATTGCCTCATATCTTTTATAAAGCACTGCAAAATGTAGAGCAGAATAGTTACTTACCCCTACTGCATCAATTTCCGCGCCTTTTTCAATTAGTAATTTAATTACGTCTTTATGCCCTTCTTCTGCAGCAATATGTAGAGGTGTATTACCCTTACTACTATCCCAATTTACTGATGCTTCTAGGTCTAGTAACTTTTGGACAATTTCCGTATAGCCATATTTTGCTACCCAGTATAACAAAGTATGACCCACATATTTTTCATTTATATCCTGTTTGTTGATGAATAGGTCGATCAAATTAGGATCATTTTTAACTAAAGCTAGCTTAAGCGCAGTGTAATTATTAGAATCGACAATAGTGACTCTATCGGCATTGCTCTGCAGGAGAATATTTACAATTTCTACATTACCTTCGTTAATAGCGGTATGTAGCGGTGTCTCCAGCGAGCTATTCTGCCTATTCAGTTGCTCTTTTGATGATTCTAAGATATGTTCTGCAACCTTCTCCCATCCTTTTTTTGCTGCAATATGCAGGACACTATTATTATTAACTAAAAGCTCTTTATATTCTTCCTCTAATGCTGTAGATCGGATCATCATTTCTAAAATCTCAATACGAGGAAGATTAATAGCTTTCTCAAATGGTGTAGCGCCATCGCTGTCAACTTGCTCTAAAAAGAATGGATATTCTAATAATGATTTAACCATATAAAGTAAGTTATTTTGGACAGCATAATGCATCAAGCCTGCAGGCTGAGTGGCTATTAATGCATTAAATAATTTTAAAAAACCATTTTCGTTAGCATAGTGCAGAGGCGATTTACCCTCGCTGTCTAATACAAATGGGTCAGGCGAATAGGCCATAAGAGTTTTTAAAAGCTCGTAATTTTGTTTTATGACAGCCTTATGCAGCATAGTTTGGCCTGAGCTATCTTTGTGTCTTACGAGCCGTGGATTTTCTTTTAATATTTTTCTAATTTCATTAAGATCGTCGCTATTTAATGCTCCCTCCATACTAAGTAAGCTATCTTTAGAAGGCGAAGAACCGCTCAAATCTTTTGGCGATTCGTCAGTGGCAAGTAGCAAGCTTACGATATTTTGATTATTGGTTTTTAACGCTAAATCAAAGGGTGATATACCTTCATTATTAGGAAGCTCTGGGTCAGCCTTTCGGGCTATTAATGTCGCAATAGCTTCTTCATCTTTAGCCATCACCGCTAAATGGAGCAAAGTATTTCCTTTTTCATCCGTTAATTTAGGTAGTTCAGGATTTAACACTAATAATCTTTCAAGTGTACCTATATTCAACCCTAGCAATGTTTCAAATATATCCTCTTCAGCCTCTATGATGCTTTCTATATTCGATAAAGCTTCAGTAATATTTGGATTCGATACGAGTAAATTACTAAGAGTGCTTGGTTCTAAGGTTAATAGTTGTTTTGTGAAGTTAGAATCAATTTCACTAAAGCTTAGTGTGCCTCCTTTTTTGCTCAATAATTTAAGAAGAGTATTGTCCCCTCTCTTAAATGCTATGTCTAAAGCAGTTTTACCAGCTTTATCCTTCAAATTAACCGCAAGATTATTTTCAAGCAATACTTCTACTATTTCCTTGTGACCTAGTTTTACTGCAATATGCAATAAACTTCGGCCTTTTTCATCAACCTCTTTTAACTTACTTAGTGAACTCTCACTTGAATGATCTTCGTCTCCGTACTCTGCATATAGATCTATTAAAGCCTTTAGCGCATTAATTTTATTTGCCTTAACAGCTCTGATTAAATTGATATCTAACATAATCCCCCCAAAAATGTAGATTGAAACAGCCTTATAGTTTTAAACTGGCACAAAAAAATATAAAAGTAAATAGATATTAATATCAAAGAAGTTCAATCTATAATATTAATTTACATTTTTTGACAAGTTGTTAAAACACGCTTTACACAATATACTAATTTTATTAACAAAATATAGCACAATACTTAATTTTTAAGCCGCGGAAATCCTACCTTGAAAGCCGCGGACTTCTGAACCCCAGGTTAAAGCTGCTGTCAAAATTATTAAAAAAATTATTAAAAAATTTTGAGGGAGCTTTGGAGGTTATAGGTTTATACAAATGATTTATCTGACTATCTTGGGAAAAGAGAGGAAGCAAGCATACCTTCCTCTCCATAAAGCAGTTATTCTTAACTTATCTCACTATTATCCATGGTATTACTATAATTACCGGCAAACTCTGTATTGACGACGCCCATAGGGAGAGTATCTATTGCCGCAACTTCTAGCGTATCAGAGTCATCCATCATAGGTTGGCCTTCTCCTATGAATTTCTTTAAGAGCTCATCAGCTCCCTTAATACCATTATCACTCATAAGCTTCGTAAAACTTGACATAAAACCAAATAGCTTAATATTCTGCTCTTGCAGTAATTTATTATTAGCTTTAACTTGTTGTAACTTAGACTTTAGCTCGGTAACTTCTTCCTTTAAGTAATTGTTATTATCAACAGTAATGGCTAAAAGCCCGAAGGTAGGTTTTGCATGCTC
The DNA here is from genome assembly GCA_029266475.1 of Rickettsiaceae bacterium. Classification (GTDB taxonomy): domain Bacteria; phylum Pseudomonadota; class Alphaproteobacteria; order Rickettsiales; family Rickettsiaceae; genus JAJFBM01. Next base: position 5,424 of record JAQSWU010000001.1, read on the forward strand.
TTCCTTAATTATTTTGATTAAGCTTTCACCTTTATCCTTAAAATTACTTGGTAAGTGTTTTTTTATTAAGCTAAAATATAACTCAAACTGATTAAATTCGTCCTTGTTCATCATAAGTGGAGAGAGGATCTCAGAGGATGGCGCTGTACTATTTTGAATCTTATTGAAGAACTTACGTAATATCTCGCCCTTGCCAAATACTTCATTAGTAGCTTTATATATAGTAACGCCGTTTTCCTTATAATGATTAACATGCAAACCCAGTATACCTTCTATAGATAGGCTATCTTCAACTTCTTGCTTACCCTCTTTAGTAATAACGTTCTTAGATGCCTTATCAATCAATTCTGCTAAGTCGTCATTATAATAAGCTTGGACTAAAAGCTTTTCTAGTCTGAAGAGCTCAGCCTTTTTTGCTTCTATATATGTATCAAATTGCTTTTTAGCGTCATTTATAGCAATATTATAGCTAAAAGCATGCTTCTGTAGTAGAGTAGCATTGTTATTATTAACAGGCGCTATATTAGTATCAATATATAGTTTTGCTATTAGTTCATTAAGCACTTTATTATTAAACTTCCATTTATCTTGCGAAACCTGGTAAATTAATTCCTTTATGAACTTAAAATCTTTTGCGGCAAGCTCATGTTCAGGTGAAATAAGCTTTAATAACTCTAGTTTATTATTTTTGCCTTCTAATACTGAGCAGAAGTTTGTATATAGCTCAATAGTTCTTCCTACATCACTTAAGCCAGCCTCTTTTGCGTAAATAACAGCATCTCCCCCAACTTTGTCTTTGGTTCCTAAATTTACCTTATTTGTCTTGAGTAATAGTTTAACAACCTCGGTATATTGTGTATCTGACGGAAGAGGTTTTAATTTACTATTATTACTTGAATTTACCTTATTCGATTGCTGTATTACTGTTTTAGCTTTGCCTGCAGCAAACATTAATGGAGTAGCGCCATTTTTTTCATTAGCTTTATTTACATCAGCGCCTGCAGCAAGCAGTTTCTCAACGGTTGCTGTGTGGCCATTATATGCAGCAAGAGTTAATGGTGTAAAGCTATCTTTTTCATTAGCTTTATTTACATCAGCGCCTGCAGCAATCAGTTTCAGGGCAATTGCTGTATGGCCATTATATGCAGCAAACATTAATGGAGTAGTGCCATTTTTTTCATTAGCTTTATTTATATCAGCGCCCGCAGCAACCAGCTCCTCGACAATTGCTGTATGGCCCTTCTCTGCAGCATAAATTAATGGAGTAGCGCCATTTTTTTCATTAGCTTTATTTACATCAGCGCCTGCAGCAAGCAGTTTCTCGACAATTGTTGTATGTCCATTCTGTGCAGCAAGAGTTAATGGTGTAGCGCCATCAGTTGCTACACAGTTCCAGTCAGCATTTATATTATTACTAACAATATATGATATACCTTCACTAAACCTACATAGAGCTAATAGATGTTCATAACTAACTTTTAAGGAATCAGCTTCTAGTTTAAAAGTGAATATATTCCGAGCATCTAAAATCTTAGGTTTGCTATCCACTATAGCTTTAAACTTATCTAAATCATGATCTTTTATTGAAGAGAGAAGTTCACTTGCAATTGGATCACTTGACTCTACCGTAATTATTAGATCTGTTTTTTGCCTTTTAGCTTCTGGTATTTCCAAAGCAGATTGATTTGTTTCATTTAAATCTTCGTTGGCTCTTTTCATATACACTCGTAACTTATTAATATGACATTAATATAACAAATTTTATAGAATTGACAAAGGGAATTAAAATTTTTTATTAAAAGCGTAAATTTCGTAACAAGATGAAAAGTGAAAATTGTATCGGTGATTGAACTCTAAGTGTAAGGACGATATCCATGTTATTTAACGCGTTAGCGCAGAAGGCGCAGAACCTGTCCTAGTTATATATATTTGTTTTATCTGAAGAATATGGCAGAGATTAAAATAATATTCCAAAAAGCAACTTACTTAATAGAGAGGATTTGAAGTTAAGTTGCTTAATGAAGAATTCGTTTATTTTTTATAAAGTTTCAATTAATTCGATGCTTTTTCGGAAGAAGGAGTTTCGTTATATTCTTCTAAAAGCTCGTAGCCGCGAGACGTATGCTTTATAATATCGTAAGGCCTTGAAGCAATATATCCCTGGAATCGCCCCCTACCGCTTACACCACTAAAACTATAAGATCTTAAATTATTTACAAATTGCTGTTTATCATATTTTTGATTTAAGCATTTATTGATTATACCTCCTAGATCGTAAGCTATATAATCAATTGCACTTGGATACTGAGTACCTGCAGCAGCTTGCAGAGAACTTATTTTATCCCTATCTGCCATCTGGCTTGAACCAGTAAACACATAATTGAGACCACGAGAAGCTGGTATGTTAATTCTCCAGTCGCTAACTAGTTCAGCCTTTTGATCAATATTTGCTCTACCCAGTTCATCCAATAAATAAGCAAAATTTTTAGTATCATCTATCACAAGTACTACTGGTTTTTTCGTATTTTGTTCATCTTCATTGAGACGATCAACAGCCATTAGAACATTTCTTACAGCTACATTGATTCCTTCGTGATCATTTGGATAAAATTCGCTTCTAACAAGGACAGCGTTGCTCCTTACTATTAAAAATTGTAACTCTTTATTTAAGTCTAAAAAGTACGAGCCAACCGGCAGGAGCAAAATAAAATTAGAATAGCCTTGAGCTAACAGATAATCCATCAACCTTTGGTTCTGATATTTAGGGGCATGGCCATAAACAAAAGCGCCCCTGCTTGCAAGACTTGGATCATTAGACAAGGAAATCATTGTAATTTCAGAACCCTTGACCTTGTCTGCTACATATTTGGATTCACTTGAATATAATGGTCCAATTATAATCTTACTTTTTTTTGAAAGGGCTTGATTTACAGATCTATTAAGAGAATCATCATTTGCAGTGTCATAAGATATTATATTGAAGTTTTCTCCTCCAACATCTGCAAAGCCTTTTCTAATTACTCTCTCAAGTTTCATCCCTATATGCGCTTGATCCCCTGATAGAGGCAGCATAAGAGCAACTTCAGTAGTAGGTCCTTTTGCAGTAGTTTTTACTTGCGTAGTTGGCGCGCAAGAGGCAAGTAAAGTTAATAATAATAAGTTGGTAATTTTAAAAAATTTAGATATTATTCTAGACATATTAATAATCAGTTTAGCTAATTAAATGAATTTACAACCTGGATTATACATTGTCTCAACTCCTATTGGAAACCTTCAAGACATTACTTTAAGAGCTATTGAAACCCTCAAAAATTCACAATATATATTGTGCGAAGATACCAGAGTCTCGCAAAAATTACTAGCAAAAATTAATGTTAAAGCTAAACTTATAACTTATAATGATTTTAGCGATGAAAAAGATAGAGATAATATCAGGCGACTAATCCAAAGTGGCGCTATAATCTCCTTGATATCTGATGCCGGAACACCTTTGATTTCAGACCCAGGATATAAGCTTGTAAGAGAACTGAAGAATGAAGGGTATTTTATAGAAGTGGCACCTGGAGCTTCATCCCCAATAGCTGCACTTACCCTTTCAGGGCTACCTACAGACAAATTTTACTTCGGCGGCTTCATTCCTAAAACTGCTCAGGCGAGAGAAAATTTCTTCCAAGAGCTTGAGACCTTAAAAGCTACGTTGATCTTTTTTGAAACAGCAAACAGACTTACAGATAGCCTGGAAGCGGCTATAAAAGTTTTTGGTAATAGAGAAGCATGCATTGCGCGGGAGCTTACTAAACTTTACCAGGAAACAATAAGGGGAGATTTGGCAGAGCTATATACGAAAACATGCCAAGCAGAGATTAAAGGAGAGATAGTACTCTTAATCGCAGGCTTTGAGAAAAGCGACATTATAGATGAAGATTCCATAATTGCTAAAGCAAAAACCTTACGAAAACACTATTCGGCTAAAGACACTGCAAAGCTCCTTTTTGAGGAGCTAAAAGGTAAATACGAGATCACTAAAAGCACCTTATATGATCTTGTAAAAAATATTGAATAATAAAATTAATTATAGTAATTGACAGCTCTTACATTTACTGTTATATAGTTTTAGAGTTTTAACGAATAAATGTTTAGTTAAATTCATTACACAAATCTTGGGATGTCGCCAAGTGGTAAGGCAACGGTTTTTGGTACCGTCATTCGGAGGTTCGAATCCTCCCATCCCAGCCATTTAAGTTCTCATACATTTTGACCTGCAGCATATCCCGATGACCAAGCCCATTGGAAATTATAGCCACCAAGCCAACCGGTTACATCTACAACTTCGCCAATAAAATATAAGCCTGGGACTTTAAGTGTTTCCATAGTTTTTGAAGATAATTCTTTTGTGTCCACTCCGCCTGCAGTGACTTCTGCTTTCAAATATCCCTCACTGCCATTTATATTCGCCCTGAATTTATGCAAGAAATCGGCTATATTCTCTAAATCTTTAATCTTGTAATCTACTAGCCTTTTCGGCTCTGAGCTAAGAACGCTCAGACTTTCAATAAATCTTTTTGGTAAGAAATCCTTTAAGAAGCTTGAAAGCAATAATTTACTATTCTTTTCTCGCCTAAATATCTCCTTCAAATCTATGCCAGGTAAAAGGTTTATAACCATATCTGTTGATGGCAACTCCTTCATATAAGATGAAATTTGCAAAATAGCAGGACCACTAAGCCCTCTATGCGTAAATAAAATATTTTCTTTAAAACTTGTTTTATTGTAACTCACTTCGGAGGCTATCGAGACGCCGCTTAAGCTTTTATACATTTCTAGCTCTGCATCAGCGACTGTTAACGGCACAAGCGCCGGATAGGTTGGTATAATATTTAAGCCAAACTGATTTGCTAAGTCATAACCAAAGCTTGTCGCACCAAGTTTTGGGATTGAAAGACCCCCGGTTGCAATAATCAAGGATTTAGCTTGAAATTCTCCTTGCCCTGTATTAACTTTAAATATCTCAGTTTTATTGATTGCGCTAATAGGGCAATTAAGCAGGATATTTACACTACCCTTTTTACATTCTTCTACTAACATATTTATGATCTGGGTAGACGGGCCATCACAAAATAATTGCCCTAAAGTTTTCTCATGATAAGCAATTTTGTAAGACTCAACCAGATTAATAAAATCATGCTGAGTATAACGCGATAGAGCTGATATCGCAAAATGCGGATTCTCCGATAAATAGTTTTTAGGAGTGGCACCAAGATTAGTAAAATTACACCTTCCTCCGCCCGAAATTCTAATTTTTTCACCAATTTTATTAGTATGCTCAAGTAACAAGACGCTTCGTGCGCGTTTCCCTGCAGTACTTGCGGCCATCAAACCCGCAGCCCCTGCCCCTACCACTATTACATCATAATAGCTACTCATATGCTCTCAGCTTAAGTTAGTTTAAAGATAAATAAACATACAAGAGAGACCATGATATAACAATAATAATTTTAGAATTTTAATCTAAGGCTATGTTTGTAGTCTAATTACCCAGCGACTCTTTAACTAAATATTAATAATTCGAAGTTATTATTAGCTTATAACTTAAATTCTATAGATTAGCTACATGGTAGGCGAAAACGAAGAATCTAAAACGGCTGAAAGCAGTCCGGCCCTTAATGAATCTAATAAGCAAAAGAAGTCTAAAACGAATCATTGGAAATACGCTGCCCTAGCTATTCCAGCAACTGTTTTCACAGGGGCGCTCGCTGCACCTATAGTTTACGGAGTATATAAATATGATAAATCACAAAGAAAGAAAAAACGAGGTCACAATGGACCTTCAGAGGAAGAAATTACTAAACCTGACGCCTGGAAGTATTTTACAGCTGGAATGTCAGCATCATTGTTACTACAACCTGCGGGTCTAGTCGTCGCTGCAATATATGCGTATCAAAGATATAAGTACGAAAAATATAAAAAGAACCAACATTTAGCAAATCAAACTCAATCAGTTACAGGAAACAATACAGAGACTCCTTTACAGCAAGAAGGTAGATCTTATAGCTCCTTTCTCCCTACGCAGGATCGTTCGCTGCCCCCTCCAAGGCAAGAGCTAATGAGAGATATAGATAAATTACTAAAACAAGAAAAAACTAATAACTCACCCCCTCCTCTAGGAGACCGTTCTTTATCACATATAACAGAAGGTCTGAGAAGCTTACCTGACCAAGAAAATAGTCATTTGCCTCCAACAAGAAATGTAGAAAGGAGCGCTCCGCCTCAAGGTACCCCTAGAGGCAATTTTAAGCGCAGCAGCTTATCAGATAAGGAGCTAGCAAGTCTTAATGAAGTAAGAAATCAACTATCGGAATCACAATCTACCCCTAAGAAATCTACCGCTGCAGAAATTCCTTTAAAAGGTAAAGTTGAGAATGAAGCGACAAAATTATTTGAAGCAATCCGGTCAAATTCCATAACTAAAACCGGCAGCCAACCTCCGTCTCAATCAGCTCAAAGGAATAGCCAAAAAACACCTACTCAAAATAGAGGTAGAAGCAACAGTTTTTAACTAAGCTATCGCTGTATATTTTGATTAGCATTGTATATCATATCTAGTACCAATAACAGTTATTGGTTAAAATTTATAGATGTTTAGCTTTAAGAAGTAGCTGCTGTATTGTTCCTATTTACTTTAGCTATAAATGGCTAGCCCAGCACTGCTAGGACAACCTTTTTATAAGCCCTGGAGGGTGTTCCTCAAAAGTTTCTACCATAGGTTGTAATTTTTGACCCCCCCTATTTTTTAGCGATATAACACTTAACCTATAGTGAAATTAGTTGAATTGTGGTACTAGAAATAACGAGCGCAGCGTATAAGTAATACGTAAGCGAGGAATGACAACGTACCCCATTATAAATAAATTTACTATAAAGTATTTCCTTCATTAATATATACAGTTTTATAAAATTATTATTTTGTCTAGGGTTAAGCAATTAAAAGGTTTTACTTTGAATCTGAATCTACTAACCCTAAATCTTCACAATATCCTCCTAAATGAAACCCAAAATCGCCATTATTCATTGCATAGGCTATATCCTCAATAGATGGCATACCATCTTTCTCATGGATAATCGCAAGATCATCTCCTAAAAGGTTATCCGTCATGCCTACTACCCATTCTATTATTGCAAGCGCTTTTGGAAGATCGTCCTCCTTTATACATTCTATCAATAGTTTTCTTATCTCTTCTATGAACTTAGGCGTTTCATCGTACTGTTTTAACAATACTTCTAATTGTGGCTCAATCTCATTCATCTTTAAACCTACTTGCGAAATATCATATGTTTTTTGAGGTGGGGTATATTCTGTTAAGTAATAATCGCTAGCCCATGGATCGTATGCTGGAAACTTCATAATATCCTCCTTATCTTTAATTGATACGTCATATTTTTAATGCGTATTAATAGATTACCAAATTATAGTTGCAGATGCAAATTGGTAATGAACTAAAAAAGTGATTGTACTAATTTGAAATGTGAAATTAGTCATTATTAGATAACGACCGTTTTAGTAAGCTTTCATTCGAAAGTTTTTTGGAGGCATAAAAAAAGATTCTGCTTTGCTAAGAAACTCTTTTACAAAATCACATTTTATTAAAGCATAAAATTAATATGTTTAATAAAATATGAGACACTCTTAGTGCATTTTAAACGTTAAATAAAATTACATCGAATTTTATAGTAAATATGTTATTATAAAAATTATAAATATTTTAGTAGGTTTTATTATGCCTCAAAGAGTAAATTCATTTATAGATCAATATCGAAATGATGATTCATATAAAAGATTAATAAAAAATGAAACCATGATTAAATGTGAAAAATTTAGCGAACTTTATTATAAGACGTTTAGCCAAATTAATGAGGTTGCTAAAGGAAGAAATTCTCTCAAAGAACTTACTAATCAGATAAGGGAGACCGAACAAGGAAACGAAAGTAATCTATTAAAATATCTAGAGCACTTAATCTTAGATAACCATAATTATGAGTTTATAATACCCTACTATTTTATTAGTAGCGAAATAAATCATCCTTTAGAAAATGAAATATCCTTACATCACAATCACCATTTTGGCGCTCTTGGTACTATTAAAGATATTTTATCAGATATTAATTAAAGTAAAATACTTCGAGAGCTAGTATATTCATCTATATCGATGTTTACGCCCTTCTTCAAGTAAAAGCCTAACTATTTTCTTTAAGCTTTTACTTCAATTTGAGCGTCATTAATATATAGAAAATGTACTACTTACTAGCTATAGGCGCTAGCATCATCATCATTTGCTTACCTTCCATTTTTGGTTCGGACTCAACCTTTCCAAATTCCGCAGTACCCTCAATAATCTTATTGAACAGCTGCAGGCCAAGCTCGTTATGAACGATTTCACGCCCTTTAAACCATAGAGATACTTTAACTTTATCGCCATGTTCGAGGAATTTAACAATATTTCTAACTTTTACATCAAAGTCGTTTTGACCAATATTAGGCCTAAATTTCATTTCTTTGATTGTTGTCACTTTCTGCTTTTTCTTAGCTTCCTGTGATTTCTTTTTAGCCTCATATTTAAACTTACCGAAATCTAGTAATTTACAGACTGGGGGTTCAGCTTGAGGAGAAATCTCTACAAGATCAAGCCCGGCACGTTCAGCACGTGCTAAAGCTTCATTAAGGCTGACAACTCCAACCATGTTACCATTTTCGTCGACAAGACGAACTTCACGTGACTTAATTTCCCTATTAGCTTTTGGAAAATTGCTTTTTTTCGCGCTAGAAATAATAATGCTCCGTTTAAGTTAATTTCTAATAAATATTTAAAATACTGACTATTTCACAAAGTTGCAAGCGTCTTTTACTTCTTTGATTAACTCATCTAAAGTTAAAGTCGTTTGCTCATTTGAACCTAGTCTTCTCACCGATACTGTACCGTTCTCAGCTTCTTTTAGCCCTACTACAGCTATCAGCGGAACTTTCTGCAAAGAAAAATTCCTTACTTTATAATTAATCTTTTCGGCAGAAATGTCAAGATCGGTTCGTATTTCAGAATTATTTAACTTATTGAATATGGATTTTGCGTATTCATCAGCTTCGCTAGTAATTGTTGTAATTGCCACTTGAGTTGGGGCAAGCCACAGTGGAAACTTACCGCTATATTCCTCAATTAAAATACCAATAAATCTCTCAAGCGAGCCTAGAATCGCTCTATGCAGCATTACTGGCCTCCTCTTTTCACCAGTTGGGGTTATATAATTTGCATCAAGCCTATCAGGTAATACGAAATCCGCTTGAATAGTTCCGCACTGCCATTCCCGCCCTATTGCATCTTTTAAAGCGAACTCTAACTTCGGCCCATAGAAAGCTCCCTCTCCTGGATTTAAAATATAAGGTAAGCCCGCTGCTTCGACTGCTGCTTTAAGCGAATTTTCGGCCTTATCCCAAATTTCATCAGTCCCTGCTCTTTTTTCGGGTCTATCAGAAAATTTTACTTTTATTTCTTTAAACCCAAGTTCGTTATAAACTTCGATTAAAAGCTTACAGAATGCTACAGTTTCTTCAGTAATTTGTTCTTCAGTACAGAATATATGGGCATCATCTTGCGCAAAGCTTCGAACGCGCATTAAGCCATGCAGAGATCCTGTCGGCTCATACCTATGGCATGTTCCAAACTCAGCCATACGTAGCGGTAAATCTCGGTAACTTTTGATACCTTGCTTAAATATTTCAATGTGGCATGGACAGTTCATAGGCTTCATTGCATATTCATTCTCATGCTGCTCAAAATAGAACATATTATCATTGAATTTATCTAAATGCCCAGATGTTTTCCATAATTTACTATCGAGAAGAATAGGCGTCCTAACTTCCTTATAACCTTGCTTCTTAAGCTTGTTTCTTATATAATTTTCAAGAATCCTATATACAGTCCACCCTTTATCATGCCAGAAAGGAATTCCTTGCGCTTCTTCTTGGAAATGGAATAAGTCAAGTTCACGCCCAAGCTTCCTGTGATCTCTTTTTTCAGCTTCTTCCAGCATGAATAAGTAATTTTTAAGCTGTTCCTCAGTACCCCAAGCTGTACCATAAATCCGCTGAAGCATTTGGTTTTTACTATCACCACGCCAATAAGCCCCGGCAATTTTCATTAATTTGAAATACTTTACCTTACCAGTAGATGGCGCATGTGGGCCACGGCAAAGATCTATGAAGTTTCCTTGACGATAAAGAGATATATCCTCATTAGCTGGAATTGAACTAATTATTTCAGCTTTATAATGCTCTCCAATAGATTTAAAGAATTCTACAGCTTCATCGCGGCTCCAAACCTCACGCGTAACACTCTCATTCCTTTTAGAGATCTCATGCATTTTCGCTTCGATAATTGCTAAATCGTCAAGAGAAAAAGGCTTGTCTCTTGCAAAGTCATAATAAAACCCGTTTTCAATAGCAGGACCGATAGTTACCTGCGTCTCTGGGTATAATTCCTTTACAGCTTCGGCAAGTAAATGCGCTGCGTCATGCCTAATAACCTCTAATACCTCTTCATTCTTATGCGTCAGTATTCGAACAATAGCGTCATTGTTTATCTCAAAGCTTAAATCACGCAGTTCGCCATCCACGCTTATAACATAAGCATCTTTAGCAAGAGATTTAGAAATTGATTCTGCGATTTGGATACCTGTTACTGGCGCTGGATATTGCCTTATTGAACCATCAGGAAAAGTAATATTGATCATTTGCCTACAAACTAATTAAGTTTAATATCCCGCATATTAAGCGTAGCAACTTACATAGTCAAGCCTATATAAATTAAAGAGCCAAATTTTATAACCTACCTGGTATACAAACCTTATAAATAGTGAATTATAAATTGCCTTGCTTAAGGGTAAAATTTTTGTTTAAATTTCCTTTATTTATAGTTACTATACAACTTAAGCAATCTAAATAAACGAAATATACTAATATAGAATATAAACGGGGTTTCTATGGTTCGTATGCCGCATTGGCCTATTCCACTCTGGCACAAAGACATTAAATATGATTTAAGTAGAATTAAGGGACTTTTAGAAGCGTTGGGAAATCCACTTAAAAAACTCCCCCCTGTTATACATATTGCTGGTACAAATGGAAAAGGTTCTACTACAGCTTTCCTAAAGAGTATATTTGAAGCAGCGGGCTATAAATCTCACGTTTATACCTCTCCGCATTTAATTGAGTTTAATGAGAGGATTGTAATTGGCTCTCAAAGAATCAGTGATAAAATGCTATATGAGCTAGCTGAAAAGGTTAGAATTGTTGCTGAGAAACTACCAGACGAACCCACATTTTTTGAAGCCACAACCGCTATAGCTTTGTTGGCATTTGCTGAAAACCCTGCAGATATTTTAATCCTTGAGACTGGGATGGGGGGCAGGCTTGACGCTACAAACGTAATAGATAGGCCTCTTGCAACAATAATTACTCCTATTTCCTATGACCATATGGAGTATTTGGGCCCAACGCTACCAATTATAGCCAGAGAAAAAGCTGGTATTATTAAAAATGAAGTGCCTTGTATAATAAGCAATCAAGTAGCCGAAGTATATGATGTATTATTTGCAGAGTGCGAGAGGAAAGCTGCTCCCGCTATAGCATTCCAATATGATTTTGGACTTGAGCATACAGAGCTAGGCTTTAAATATCTTTCTAATGATTTTTGTCTGGATTTACCTAAATTGGGATTAGCAGGTGAGCACCAGTACTTAAACGCTGCAGGTGTGATTGCATGCATACGCAACATTACAGGGTTTAATATTAGTTGTGAGCATATTATTCAAGGGCTGATCTCAGCAAAATGGCCAGCAAGACTGCAAAGGGTTACAGCAGGGCTATTTGAGAAGATTTTAGGTGACAAATTTGAGATTTGGGTTGATGGAGCGCATAATGAAGCAGGGGCGCAGATGCTTTCTAATTGGCTCATCGATAACAACAAAACGCCCTTATACATGATATTCGGGATGACAAAAAACCGAAATGTCGAAGCTTTCCTGCGCCATTTTAAATGTTTATCTCCTTATGTATATGGAGTTCTGATTGAAGCGGAACCTTCTAGCTATTCTACTCAGCGCCTGCAAGATATGATAAAGCCCCTTTCAATGAATTTTACCGCTAGCGAATCAATAGAAGATGCTATACGGAAAATTGCAGTTGATGGAAAAGACCAAGGAGGGGTGGTTGTAGTTGCGGGGTCATTATTTCTTGCTGGAGATTTTTTAAGACTTTCGAATATTGTTATTTAAAAATTATTATAAGGAAATATTATTGAAAAGATTAATATATTTCTATATTGTATATGTTATAATTATAGTCTTAAAAAATGGTCTCTTCTAGTCTAAGCTTGTTTTCTATAGCTGTTAAAGCAGCTTCATACCTTCGCCAAACCTATTATTATATATAGAAAAATATGAAGACAATTAAAGATAAGGTTTTAATATCATTCATATTATAACGTATAAAGTAGATACCTCTTATTTTTGCTTCTCTCTATCTGTAACTTGTTCTTGATCCTTTTTTGTCTCGCTAGCCTTCTTCCTTCTAAGCAAATTTTGCCTTAAAGTATTTGAGAGTTTATCAAAGTTAGTATCAGTGTATTTTATTGGGGGATTTTGGTTTTTAATATTATCTTTTTCCATAAAATCATATGTATATTCAAATTTAACTTGACGGATTATACAATATATGTCAAATATTTGGAATAATTTTTTGCCGCTATGGCTCAGTGGTAGAGCACATCATTGGTAATGATGAGGTCGAGGGTTCGATTCTCTCTAGCGGCACCACCTAAAACTTTCGCTTTACAGAATTTCCAATAATTATTCTCGCTAGTATAATATTTTTTACATTATTGAGAGCCATTTTTCCTAGAACCCTCCTTGGCTTTAACATTTTTTTGAACGTCGCAATAGCTTAAGTTAAGCTCCTATCAGTGTTTATTGAGCTCTAATGAACATAATGAGAATTAATTTTATTGCTTTACTTAATAATAGCTTAGTATCTTTGGAATTAGTCGAATCATCTACACGCTTTAAAACTACCCCCTCAAGAGTACAGTAAAAATTTCCAAATTATTACTTTATAGCTTTGATAACGACCATTAAATATTGACTTAGTTAGTTGTTGAGAATTTAATCCGTAGTGATTTAAAGATATTCCAAAAAATTTGTATAAACACCATTCTTCAACTAAAAGTAACTGTTAATGAATTATCGTATAATGGGCATATAACATTGCAAAAGTACTACCTAAAGTTATGATTAAATTCGGGCTTTACTTTGTGATAAAAATAATTTAATTTGCTTTAATTAAATATAGTTAAGAGTAACATATGCTAATAGATCTTAGACAAATCATTAAAGAAAACAATTTAAACGAATCAGATGAACAAAACTTATCAAATTTTTTTTTCTTTCACTGCAACGTAGCAAGTGGTATTCAAAATGGCTCAATTATTGATTTAAAGTTTAGAGAAGGCGAAGCTGAGCCTACTTCATACGAAGAATTAATAAAAAAAGCTAACAGCGTTTCATCTTTATATCCTTTCAAGTTTTACGAATTTCTCCTTAGCAAAGGTTTAAAGGCTCAAGAATTCCTTGAATCAATTATAATAGGTCATTCCCCCCAAAAGGCCAAAGAAGATAGGATATTAGAGTTAGCTTTAAAATATGGAGCAAGCTATGCTACCATAGATTTCTCAAGCTTATCTTTAGAGTCTATAGCAAAATATAAGGAAATAATTATCAACTCTAATAATGCTCAATCTTTTCTTGCACACTTATTTAATAAAAGCAGGCCTAAATATAACTCTCAAGCAACCGGCCCAAATAAATTGGTCGAGAATTATGAAAAGTTAGATGAGGTAGAGATCGATTTTAGAGTAAATTTAATAGAATACGCTAAAAATCTAGGTGGTAATGTTGAATTAGCTCTAAAAGAGGCGATAAATAAAACTTTTCCTATAGTTTTAAATGATGGCTCGCTTTTTCCGCTAAATGTTTCGAATGATGTTGTAGAAAAACTAGCTGTAAAAAAATTAATAACCGGCGACAATTTATTACAGTTTGCTGTTATTTACAACCTCCCTAAAATGGCAGAAAAAGCTATCAAAGAATTTAATGCAAATACAAATCTAAAATTCTCAGATGAAGATAATGATGAAGAAGTAACAAATTATGTTCAATTAGCAGTTTCGCGTGGTAAACTTGAAGTACTAAAGGTATTGATAGATAATGGAGTTGAAAATAAGTTAGAGCCTCTTACCTACCTAAAATTTTTAAACTACAAACCTTTCCAGGCAGGAATTAAATTATTATCGATGGTCTCTTGTGACGCTAAAGATAAGGAATTGTATGATATATTAAGAGCTGAGGGAGCTTCTGAAGTTGAATCAAAAGATTCCATTGATACAATTAACCTTATTAAGGATTACGCAGCAACGAAAGCTGGTACTAGTGATGCTTTAAGTGAAGTTGAGATTAGAGTACTTGAAGGTAATATTACCATTAATGAATTAGAAAAATTAGATTTACCATTTAAGAATAAATATGGTTACAATGCATTGCATTTAGCAATTATTGCTAATCAATATAATCTAGCAAAAGACCTAATAGTAAATAATTCTGATATTTATGCAAAGAATATAAATGGCGCTACTCCTATTTATCTTATAATAAAAAATTATTACAATCTTCCGGCTTATAAAGATCTTTTAGAAGCACTGAACGAAAAGTTAGATAATGTGGACTTGGAAGTTTCATCAGGAGAAACCATTGCTGATGCTTTAATAAACGATCCAAATCTTTTTAATAAAGTACTACAAAAAACTAATGATAGCTTGTTTTATTTCTTGAAAGAAAACGCTGATCCTAAATTGTTACAAGAAGAAGAAAATATTACAAATATAGCTATTAGCCATGGAGAAGGTTTTTGGTCTCAAGGAATATGGTCTGCAGCTAGATTAATGGCCAAAAATCATAAAAATATTAAGTTTTACCTTATTACAAAAAATATGGTAGACAAATTTGGCGAAGACTTCTTAAAAAAATTTGACGCCTTTATAAACCCGGGAGCTGGAGATAGCTATCCAAAACATTTGTCTGAATTCACTATTGATGATTATAAGGTACAAACGGATTTAGAACAGTTTTATCAATTTATTTTAAAGAAATCAGAAGAATTAAAAGCTCTTTACTTAGGAATATGCGCTGGTTCCCAGCATTTCGCTCTTTATCATGAAGGATTTGTTGGACCAGTTAAAGGTTATACTAAAGGGAGACATACAATTGATTTTATTACTGGTAGCATACCCTACTTACTAGCTTTAACAAAAGAGCAAAAAGAAAAAGCTTTTAAAGAAAAAGTACTTCCAAAAATATCGGTTCATGGAGATACCGCTCACCATTATGCCGCCATTAAAGACAAACTTGGCAAAGATATTGAGCTTGGTGCCGTATCGGAAGAAGGCGTACCAATGTCATATGCTCATAAATGTGGTATAAGAATTAGTACTCAGTTCCACCCAGAACATCGTTATGGTTTAAACAGCGATGATCCTTCTGACAAACAACAAATAGCTTTACTTGAAAATTTTTTAAGCCTATCTGAGCATAATCATGAATATAGACTTCACCATATTAATATAAGCCCTGAGGAAAAGATCTTAGGTGAGTTGAAAATCCTTCATGATATTATAGGAGCTCAAAATAACTTTGAGTGTTAGGTGTAAATTTAGTCCTATGGCAAAGTTAGGGGTTTTTGTTTAGTTTTGGTAAATCATAAGCCTACTGTAGGAAAATTATGACAAATCAAAAATGATTATTTTATATTAAAATGGATATCAAACCTTTGGTAGTATAATTTTTAACAATAACTACTTAGGCATAATAACCATATGTAAGTATATTACAGTTTTTCAATAATTGATGAGGGGTAGGACTAAGGATATCTAATCTTTAAATAATCTTGAGGCCAACCTCATTTTATAGCAAAATCATCCTTAAATGTTAATAAAAAATACAATATATACAGATTAGCAGGCTTTTATTATTAAATATATGTTACGCAAATTCTTCTCTAACAATTCATTTGTAACTTTAATAATTATTATGAGTATTTATTACCCGTTCTGTAAAATTAATACTCTGCTTAAGAAATTTGTTCACAAAATTAACCAATTGCGCTATCATATAATAACTTATAGGCCAGAGCTAATTTCTTTTTGCGGAAAAATTTTATTTAAAATATAGTAAATATAGTATTTTTGTTAATTTTTTTGTTGAAGTGTTGAAAAAGTTCTTTATATTCTGGCAAAGCAAGTAACTATCATTATCTAGACTATTTGCTTGAAGAGAGCTTTAAATGAGTAATGATTTATACTTTCTTACTAAATTTACCTTTTAAGGCAAAATCTTCATCTTTTCTATATAACTATACTAACCAATTAATAATTTTGCAAAAAGTATAAATTTTTTTCTTGCAATTGCTACGAAAAGATGACAATATAGAGAGAAAATAAGAATTAAGGCAAAAACCTTAATTATTTGTAATTACTTATACATTTTAATTTAGGAGCTAAATATGAGAGTTTTATTAGTAGAAGATGATCCAGCTACAGCCAGATCGATTGAGCTAGCGCTGGCTTCTGAGGGTATTATATGTGATACTGCAGAGCTTGGCGAAGAAGGTTTAGAAATTAGCAAGATTTACGATTATGATATCATAATTTTAGACCTTATGCTCCCAGATATCGATGGTTATGAAGTTCTTCTTCGTCTTCGTTCAGCAAAGGTTAAGATACCAATTCTTATCTTATCTGGCCTTACATCAGCTGATCAAAAGATTAAAGGTTTAGGCTTCGGCGCTGATGATTACTTAACAAAACCTTTCAACAGAGGTGAATTAATCGCTAGGATTCAAGCTATAGTTCGTCGCTCTAAAGGCCATTCTGAATCTGTAATTAGATTTGACAAAGTATCTATTAATCTTGATACAAGAATCGTTGAAGTTGATGGTGTTCCAGTACATCTTACAAGTAAAGAATATGCGATTTTAGAACTACTTGCGATGAGAAAAGGTACTGTTCTTACAAAAGAAATGTTCCTAAATCATCTATATGGCGGCATCGATGAGCCTGAAATCAAGATTATTGACGTATTTGTTTGTAAATTACGCAAGAAACTTGCTGAAGCTTCTAACGGAACAAACTATATTGAAACTGTATGGGGTAGAGGCTATATGCTTAAAGATTATGAGCAACCATACGATTCAATCAATGAGCTTGAGCAAAATAAAGTTGCTGAAGCTGGCTGAAAAGATCAGTAAGCATAGTAGCTTACAAGGAAGCCCAGTAGACTTAGATCTACTGGGTTTTTTTAATTTTAAGGATTTTAGTGAAACTCGTCTCGTTATTGTTCGTCGCTTAAGCTTATTTTTATAGACTATGAATACTTAAGCATAGAGGCTGCTCCAACTAAAATCACTATTTCTAAAGTCATATATCCCTTTTCCAAGTAATACTTCATACCTTATTCCTTTATTTACAAAAATATGCCAATAATTTTCATATAAAAATTAGAAAGGTTATTAACCAAAAAGCTTTTTTAAGGTATAGTAAGAGCAACTTTAAAAAAATGTTGTTATGATAGCTCCTGAACCATTAATAGCTCTTGAGGTTGATGAAGTTAAAGCAAAGGCTTCTCCAGAACCATTGTTAAATTATGAACAGTTGCATGCTTCTAACCCCGATACATCAGTCTGGGTTTCGGCTTCAGCTGGAACAGGCAAGACAAAGATTTTAACAGATAGGGTGCTAAGACTTCTTATTAATGGTGTTAAGCCAGAGAAAATTCTATGTATCACTTTCACAAAAGCAGCGGCAGGTGAAATGAACAATAGAATTAATAAAGAACTATCAGTTTGGGCTAATTTATCTAGCGTTAAATTGGAAGAGAGGCTAAAGTCAAGCTTTGGCCACCCTCCAACAAGAGAGCAGCTAAACCTTGCCTCGCAACTATTTCATGAGAAGCTATCTTCAGTTGAAAACCTCAAAATCCAAACTATTCACTCATTCTGTCAATTCATTCTTGGAAGGTTTCCGGTAGAAGCGGGAATTAGCCCTGGATTCAAAGTTATTGACGAATATAAAAGAGATGAAATCTTAAAGCAAATTAGGATTAACCTCATAGTTAATGCATGCGAGCGCCCTGATTCCGAACTTGGCAATAGCGTAGAATTCATAGCAAGCCATCTACATGAAAATACTATTTACGAAATAATAAAAGAGGTAATAAATAATAAAACTAAATTCTATAATTTATTTAATAATTTTAAAGAGTGCAGCCACTATGAGAGAGAGCTGAGAAAAATTTTCGTACTTAGTGAATATCAGTTTGAAACTAACATAATAGAACGACTTTTAGCAGGACTTAATTACTTAAATATTGAATTAAATTTAGAAGCAATAGATAAAGAAATTTATGGAAAGGAGTATGAAGTATTAAAAAGATACTTTGAATATAAACAACTTAACTTACATCAACAAGTTGCCAATTTTGAAAATTTCTGTTCAATTTTCCTAACCCAGACTGGAGAGGTTAGAAAAACTATATTTAATAAAAAGTTTCGTTGCAGCTATCCAGAGATCGATGAGAAATTTAATAAGATAATGCTTAATGTTTTAGATACTTGCGAGCAAATAAAATCATTAAATATTATTTTCTTTTCTAAGCATCTATTCAGTCTAGCAAATTTCATAATAAATAATTATGAAGAGCATAAAACCACTCATGCTTACCTTGATTTTGACGATCTAATTTATTACACCAGTAAACTTTTAACAAATTCGGAGGCAAGAGAATGGGTACTTTACAAACTTGATGGCTTCGTCGAACATATATTAGTAGATGAAGCTCAAGATACTAACTTTGAACAATGGCAAATTATAGAAGCATTAGCGCGGGAGTTTTATGCAGGAGTTACGCGAGCAGACTCTAATAGAACATTATTTGTAGTTGGAGACGAGAAACAATCAATTTATAGCTTCCAGGGCGCCGATCCAGCCTCTTTTACGGCTATGAACTGCTATTTTAAAGATAAAATGCTAGCAGCTGATAAAAGATTTGCAACTATTGACCTAAGCTGGTCATATAGATCTTTAGATGCCATTAATATCGCTGTAACAAAAGTATTCGAGAGAATCAAAAAACAAGATACGGCTTTATTTTCCAACCAAAACCTAAGTA
The DNA here is from genome assembly GCA_029266475.1 of Rickettsiaceae bacterium. Classification (GTDB taxonomy): domain Bacteria; phylum Pseudomonadota; class Alphaproteobacteria; order Rickettsiales; family Rickettsiaceae; genus JAJFBM01. The sequence continues at coordinate 24,741 of JAQSWU010000001.1, forward strand.
TGAAATGCTTTCGTCAAGGAGGAGGAGGCAGAATAGAAATATGGCCACTTGTCATTAAGCAGAGCAAAGAGAGTAATTTATTTTGGCCTCTTCCTGATAGATCGCACGAATACGAAACCACTGATCTGTTATTAGCCGAAGCTATAGCGCACTATATCCATAGCCAAATTTCCTCAAAGAAATATTTAGCCAGTAGAAAGCGAACTGTAAATGCCTCTGATTTTATTATACTTGTAAAGCAACGCGATGAATTTTCAAAGCAAGTAATTAATGAGCTAAATAAGCTACACGTTAAGGTTGCTGGTATCGATAGGATGAGTTTATTAGATAACCTAGCGATAAAGGATATTCTATGTTTAGCCAAATTTGTACTTCTACCTAACGACGATTTAAACCTAGCATGTTTACTAAAATCACCCTTTGTGGGTTTACCTGAATCAACTCTTTACTCCTTAGCTGTAAAAAGGGAGGGTAGAAGCATATGGCAAGCGTTAAAGGAATCCCCTACTCGTTCTGAGGCTACTTCTGGGGACCTTATGAAGAAAGCATTTGCAGATTTATCAAAATTTCTCGAGATCTATAAAGTAAGTTCATTTACAGAGTTTTTTAGGCTTATTTTAGATGCTCTCGGTTTCAGAGAAAAAATTCTTATAGAATGCGGACTTGAAGCCAGCGAAATAGTAAATGAGTTCCTTGACCTTGCAGCGAATTTTGAAAGAGAAAACGGAAACAATTTACAAGATTTCATTATTTGGGTTGAAAATTCTCATATAGAAATTAAAAGAGATTTAGAACAAGGAGATTCCTTAAGGGTAATGACTGTACATGGCTCGAAAGGTCTTCAAGCTCCCTTCGTTATATTAGCAGATACTACAAGAATAGGAAGGCAGAAACCTAAATTATTATGGACCGAAGAGAATCATCTGCTTTGGCCTGGCTACTCAGCAAACGAAAATGAATTTTATAAAGCTTTAGAAGAAAAATATAAACATAAAGATTATCAAGAATATTTACGCCTGCTCTATGTGGCGATGACGCGTGCTGAAGATGAATTAATTATTTTCGGTAGTAGCGAGAAAGAAGATGTAGCTGATAATTGCTGGTACAGTTTGATAAAAGAGGGTTTGAAAGATGTTACTTGCGAGGCAGAAATACCTGTGAATTTAACAAGATATTTTGCCGGCAATAGTAAATATTTACATTTCGACCTTTATTCTGAAAAAGTTGCTCCTCTTGAATCCGTCCCTTTGAGCTCAAACGACAAATATATTCCACTAATGGATACAACGCCGAAATTCTTTTTAAAGACAATGGAAGAACAACAATTAACGCAGAGCCCTTTAATATCTCGCCAAGCAACAGAATATGGAACGGTTATACATAGATTGCTTGAAGCATATTTCACTGCAAAAGATCTTAACTTTGTTATAAATCATCCTATTTTAGAGCACTTGAACTATAAACAAGTTATCAGTGTACGTGAAAAATTATCAAGAGTTGCTGAGCTGTCTGAAATAAAGCAACTATTGAAATATAATTTGAAATGTGAGGTAACTGTTGGAATGAATGATGAAAGGAATTCTACGCTGGGAAGGTTAGATTTACTAGCTATAAACAATAGTGAGGCAGTAATAATTGATTATAAAACAGATTCGCATGTACCTTCTTCTGTCTCAGATGTGCCTAATCAATATCAGACACAATTAAAACATTATAAGCAAATAATTACCGAGCTTTACCCAGAAAAGATTATCCGCACTAAAATATTTTGGTTTGAAAACTTAAGCTTTATGGAGCTTTACCTTTAGGCTTTACTAGACTTGATTGCTGGTGGATAGTGTGAGGTAATAGATTTTATATCCTGCTCAAAGTTCAAGCGGGACTCCCTTACCCCCTAACCTACCATCTCATTATCAAGCCTCTTTTGCACCTCTTCTAAAGTTAGTCTCTCGTCCTGTAATCTTCTTATAAGCCTGCATTTAATAATTTCTCCTTTATCAAAAAACTGATATCCTGACTCAGCAGTATCGCTTACCTCTATTAACCCACGCTTGACCCAATATCTAAGCGTAGATAGCGACTCATTAGTTTCTTTTGCCAGCTCGCCAATTTTAATTAGGCTTTCTCTAGCCTTGATGCTTGGTAAATCATCGCCTTTAACCGCTTTAATGAATATGTTTAAGGAACGCTCTATCGATTCTAAAACTAGTTCTGTAAAAGGCTCAAGAGATTCGCCGGTCTGAGCAAGCTCAAGCGATTTAAGATATTTTGCTTTATCTTTTGGCTTAATAAAAGCAGGTGGATACCCTCCTTGCATCAGTAGGAGATTCATTATCAGCCTCGCAGTTTTCCCATTACCATCTTTAAAAGGATGTATTGTTACAAGCGCATAGTGCGCCTTAAGTGCTTTACTTATTGTATCCTTTTCGTTATTAATATTGTTTATAAAATCGGCAATCAGCTTTGGCACTTTCGCAGGATCTGGGAGTACCACAGGGGAGCCAACAAACCTCGGCGCTGTGACCCTATATTGACCAGCATTTTCTTCATCAATGTTTTTTTGCAGTAATTGGTGAATTTTTATTAGGTCTGTTTCCTCAATTCTATTACGATTCATTAAGGAAATTATAAAGCCGTACGCAAGAGCATGATTAACTATTTCGTAATGTTCTATTAACGTTTTACCTCCAACGGCAATGGACTTTTCTAACACTTGCATAGTCTCCATACGAGACATGTTACTACCACTAATAGCATTACTCGAATATATTGTCTCTAGCTTAAACCATTGTGATAATTTATCAATTACCTCAGTGCTTGTGGACTTAAAGGTCGTTAGAAAAGATTGTTTATTCCTTATACTTGATAGTTTGTCAACCATGGAGTATCACCTTATAGTTTATTTATATTCTAGCATATAATCACAGTAGTTACAAAAATTAACCCAATCCCCTATTAAATCCTTTTTAAATTATTGGAATTTTACCATCTCCAATTTTCATGCTCAATACAGATAAATCTCAATAACAATTTCCTCATGCTTAATCCATTAAAAAAATGTTTTTAACTTTGATTTTAAAATAATTTTTTTTAATAGTTTTAAATATATTTTTAAATGGTGATAATATATCATTTTTGAGATACCACTAAGCCCCCTACAAAAGAGCTAAAATAAAAAAGAAAAATTGTTCAGATATGTTTTTTTTAAAATTTTTCTTTAACCAAGTTTTTTAATAATGACTAAAGAAACTTCTTAAAAAAGAATTGCAGCTTTATAGCTATTGAATCTAATTAGCAAAAATTCGTGATATTACAATCCTACTGCTCAAACTCAAAAAAATTAATAATTAACCACAAAATCATACGTAAAAGTTAATATCCTAGAGTTAATGTATTTAATATATTTTTTCTGAAATACCCCTAACTTCAACTACAATTTTTAGGTTATCTCCAAGTCGTATTCGATGGGTGTAATTTACTCGCATTCAGAAGTAAAAACGATTAGTTATAAATTTAATATTCACAATTATTCTAATTCCTATCGACTAATAAAAAAGAATAATAGTTGATAGGCGTCAACTAATTAGGGTTAATTATTTATTAATATCTATTTCATATACTACTTAAATAGACTTCTTTACTAGGTCTGTATCAAAGGGTGCCACTTAAAAGTACCGTAAAATATTAATTTAGGAGAAAAAACTATGAGTAAGATTAAAGAAGAATATGATAATTTTCAAGAGCAGTATGAATCATTAGTTGGAGAAATGGATAAAACTGATATACGCTCACAAGACAGATGGAGTAAACATTCTAAGTCGCTTGAAGATTTAAGCCTCGCAATTGAGGTAAAGCAGGATGACTAAAAATGAATTAGAAATTTTGGCAAGTAAAACTTCTATGTTTTCTCTGTCTGTGCCTCGCCCTAAAAAAACCCAAAAACAAACTTTAGATCAAATCAATGCACATAAAAACGAAAAAAAAGATGTTCGAAAGGATATAGAGCAAAAAATTGAACTTTTTCAAAAAGGAAAACTTATTGGAACTGGTTGGGAAGAAGTTTTAGAGGATTATTTAAAAAGTGTTGATACTTGGAAAAAGAAATTTTACACACCGCTCGATGAGCTTCTCACTCTTCAAGATAAATTAAAGTATATAGATGGTTACACTTTTACTTTACTTAAAAGTAACGCATTTTCGCAAAACAATATTAGCTTAGAAAAGGCTCATGATTTTTATAGTAATATTTGTGAGTTAGAGAAGTCAGCTAGCTCTCAGCTAACAAGACAACAAAAAGAAGACCTAAGAAAAGGAAAGCTCGCTGCAGAATCATATTGTAAACAATTTACGAAAAATGAGATTTTAGGCAAGGAATCTGAGCTAACTGAGCTGATTGAACTTATAGATAAAAAAGACCCTAAACTAGTAGCACGGCAAATGTATGAGGCTCTTAAAGAAACTTCCAATGGAACTCAGAAAAATGCTCAATCTGCAGATGCTATACCTGAAATCTCAAGCGAAATGTATGAAACAATTTTACAGCATTGCTCGCCTGAGCAAACTATGAAATTAGCTAAAATCAACCAAGAAGTTGAAAAGTTAAAAGGCAATCAAGGGAAAAGTAGTTTTATAGAAAACTTAAAGTTATTTTGTAAAAAAGCTGCAAGTATAGCGTTAAGTAAATATAAGGTCAAGGATGTAGACCTTAAAAAAGCTTTTGATCAATTAGAGCAAGTTGCATACGATCCTGAAAAGTATAAACCTATTAAAACCACATCTAGTTACGAAACAAAAACTAAAAAGAACTTAACTAGTTTTGTTAGTAAGGTAAATGCTTCGAGAAGTAAAGGTCAGGGTCAGGGACAGAGTAATGGTATAGGATAAAAGATTAGGAAAATCGACTTATATCAAAAGCAAAAGCCTGGTTTAAGCACCGGGCTTTAATATTTTAATATACTTCATTGAGATTGACTACCTTTAAGGATCTGATAAATTTTGTTATACGCTCATCGGCAATAGGCTTTGCTACAAAAATAATTGGCTGTGAGATAACTCGATCTGATTCGATAATATGCACGGTAGCATCAGTGAGACTTGAAGAGGTAATACCAATAGCATTTGGTACCGCAGCGACAATATCCTTGATCTGAGAGGCATTTTCCATAGCCTTTATAGCGCTCGTTATTGGCCGCTTTAGTAAATCATTCTCAACTTTATTCCTTATTCCTCCTCCCGGAAACTCAGTAACTACAAGTATCTCTTCATCATTCCCCCCAAGATCGTGCCAATTAGTAACATTGCCTAGAATGATATCTTTTATTTGTTCCATAGAAAGCTTCTTAACAGGATTATTGGGGTGAGTAATAAAGGCTATTGAAGTTTTACCAAGAGGATAGGACCGCAAGCTTGTAACATCAATATCAGGTAGTTCTTTCGATAAATAAGTAAGAGGCGTCGAGATAATAGCAAGATCAGCTGCGCCGTTAATTAGGTCTAATACACCTTGCTTAGAATTATTACCAATTATATTGATTACTATCCCTGAATCTTTTTCAATAGTAGGCTCATAAAAGTTTAATATAGACTTTATAGTAGCTGAGCCGCTAATCGTTATTGTATTCGTACTTGTATTATTATTTTTCAGGCTACTTGCAGCTAGTGCTGACTGCAACCCACATAAACTTAAGCCTAAAAGAAGCTTTAAAATTAGTCTTTTTAATAACATCTCTAAAAATATTTTGTTTAAGGCAAATATAAACTATACATACAAATTATTAAGATAGTATTAAACCAAGTAAAAAAAACTATATTTACCTAAACAGAACTTAAGAATCGGCTTTATTAGCCTTTCTCTGATAGCCGCAGATGCCTCGCTTTGAGCCTTTTATGAAGTTAAATAGATTATTTGCATGAACGGAATGAACATATTCTTTTGAGAGTGCTTCTAACTTATCTTGAAAAAGACCATCGATATAGAAAAGCTTTCTAAAAATAGTTTTAAGCTCAGCAATTTCAGCATCTGTAAACCCTTGCCTTGCCAGCCCAACATTATTTATCTGCACTAGAGTTGCATGATTACCTTGAGCGGTACAAAATGGAGGTACATCCATAGTAACTATACTGCCGGCACCAACAAAAGCGTAATCCCCAACTTGTACAAACTGGTGTACGCCGCTAAACCCACCTATAATTGCATGATTACCGATCACCACGTGCCCGGAAACCCCAACATAGTTAGTAAATCTATTATGGTCGCCAATGATGCAATCATGACCAACATGGCATGCAATCATAAAGAGGTTATTATCACCTACTTTAGTAACACCACCAGCTTGCTCTAAACCTGGCTGGATCGTAATAAACTCCCTAAATATATTATTATTACCAATAATGAGTTTACTTTTCCCGCCCTGCCATTTTATTACTTGGGGAATTGAACCGACCGAAGCAAATTGATAGAATTGGTTACCGTCGCCAATATTAGTATCTCCTTCAATCACTACATGCGGCCCAATATTGTTGTCTTTACCAATAGTTACAGTCGACCTTATTATAGAATAAGGGCCAACAACGGTACCTTCACCAATTACTGCTCCCTCTTCAATTATAGCCGTCGGGTGAATAGTTACAGAAGAATGTATTGATGTTGTCATAATTATTTCATTTTTTAACTCTTGCTTACTGCGAAAGATAAAATATAAAGGTTCAAAATGCAAGAACTTAATGTTTTAATAGTTTAGTAACAATATAGGTAACATCTACTATTGGCTTTTTCAAGCACCTACAAAGACTCATGTTAATTCCCTTTGTTTTTAAAGTTTGTAGAACACTTAAGCTGTATTTTCAGCATGTAGCTTGCAAGTTATGCTTGTAAATTAGTATAAATAATGTTAACACAATTTGATAGGCGCCACTTAGAGATTATATAAATATGCTCAAAAATATAGAAGTAATTCTAAGCTATGATGATATTTTATTAAACCAAATTACCTCTTACCGAAGACTACAAGAATCAGATAATACAGAGATTATACATTTAAGAAATGCCCTTGAACTCGCTAAATTTCGTAAGCAATATAATAAGATAACTACTTTAATTATTGTCGATCATATCGAAACTATAGAACAAGTTATCAACTACGCGCAGAATATTATCAATTTAGTTACTAATAAATCATATAGCTCAAAAGAGCTTAAACTCAACCGCCCTTTTAGATTAAGTAACTTTCTTTCCCAGCTAGATCTACTCCGTAGCCAATATAATAGCAAAATAATTTATTTGATTAATAATGCTATGTTATTCGATGCAAAAACTAATAGTATATTTTATCAAGATCAAGTAATTAGGCTAACTGATAAAGAAGCTGAAATTTTAAAAGTACTTTTAGCAGCACCGAAATATAGCTTAGATAAAACAACTTTATTACAAGAGGTTTGGGGACTGTCTAAAGAGATCGACACTTATACGTTAGAAACTCATGTTTCAAAACTAAAGCTTAAGTTACCTGCTAGTCTATTTGTAAGTAAAGATAATATTTACTCGCTTAAAGTTTCTGATTTACAATAGTAATTAAAAATTTTATAGTTAGGTAAAATCGAAATTGGATAATTCAATTTTGAGTTTATTTTAAAAACTTTCATTATGAGGTTAAATATGTTAAAGAAAATCGCTCTTACTCTAGCACTCTCAAGCCTATCTATCGCTGGAAGCTTCGCTGCTACCAACAGTGACAACCTTAAGGAAAAAAACGCTAACAATACGGCAGAAACAGCTGTTACTAAAGCCCCTGCAGTAGAAATTACTAATGCCTGGGCACGTCCATCAACAACCACAAGCTCTGCTATTTATATGGTTATATCTAACCCTTCTGCGAACGATGCAACACTAGCATATGTTACTGCCCTTGATGTTGCAAACAAAGTAGCTATTCATCAAACTGCCACTGAGAGTGGCGGCCTTGCGAGAATGGTACATTTAGATAAAGTCGTTATTCCAGCTGGTCAGTCTATTGAGCTTAAGCCAAATGGTATCCATATTATGTTAATGGATCTTAAAAAGCAACTTAAAGCAGGTGATAAATTCAAAGCTACCTTAAAATTCGATGATGGCTCAGCTAAGGTTATTGAGGTTGAAGTAAAAAACAACAATATGTAATTTTATTAATTATAAGGCTAAGCCTACGGATAAGAGAAATGTATATATTCTCTTATCCTGTGATAACACTAAGTTTAATCGAAGATAAAAGACTCCCCTAAAAGCTTTTCCTCAAAATCTTGTGCATTTTTAGAAGACATGATTTCTTCCTCTCCTGTTTGTTTAGCATATATATTCCCTTCAATAATAACAGAAGGTTGCTTGCCCTCTACAATTATACCTTTATCTTTGAAGATTCTGCTATAAGAGCTATATATCATCTCAATTTGAGCTTTATCCCCCTCCCCTATTTTTTCTAAGGGCGAATATTTCAAATAACTTATAGCTTTCCATAACTCCTTGATAATATTTTGATCATCCTTAGCTTGATAATTGGCTGTCTCAAGCCACTGTTCCTTCTGTTGCAACCAATTCAGTGAAAAATTATCCACTGGTCTTTTAATAATACCATTAAAATTTGCTTCCGCTAAGATATCAGCGCCATGCTTAAGTAGCAATTCAATAATAGGCCCTCCATGAGAGTAGCTATAAAAGGCAGCATAATGTAAAGCTGTGGCCCCGGAGTCGTTTCTCTCACTTACATCTGCTCCACCCTCTATGCACCGCAAAGCATATTCAAAAGCCCCTAAATTCAATAATAATGCAAACCTTACCTTATCGGCAAAATAATTAGATTGACCTAATTTATAAGATTTATGCTCAAGCTTTGGACTAGCATCAAACGAAGTGCCGCTGGTTTTAAACATCTCTACCCCTCAATATATATAAAATTATATTACGGATTATATGGACTTAGTGGTTAAATATTAATTGGCTTAGTCAATTATTACCAAGATGAGGAAGTAATGACACTGTTTATAGGCTTCTTATAAAGGATTAGGCGAGCTATATTATACCGATTTATGCTTTAGTAATTAGGGATTTTATTCTTCTTTTTAGGGAAGATAAAAATTTCCGCTCCCCCTAGTCAATTCTAAGCTTATAAAATACTTAATGCATTAACCTATGTTACAAAATTTCAACCCCTGGTAGCAACTTTTAACCCCCCCCCTATTTTTTTCAAAAAAACATCATTTGATTAGTGCGCTTACTTCTTCCTGTTGAAAATAAAAAGTTAACGTCCTTGATCGTAATTCTTTGAATTTTTCAACCATATTTTTATTCCCTACATATCTTAATCATCGTCAAAATGCCTAATTTCTTTCTAGAAATGTCACCTCTACTCCTTGGCTGAGCTCAATTGCAAAATACCATCACGCTTATACGGTTACAAAACACAAGGTTTTTTGGAATCCCACTTTAAGTATTTTAACCTCTATACAATATTAACAAATAATTTAATATAGAGTCGCCTTCTCACTAAGTCATTTCTTTTATGTAAATTTCAAAGCGGGAAGCGCAGTTAAAGCTACCCCGAAAAGCTGATGAATATAAGAATTATGATTCAATGGTTTTATTTTCTCTGACTTTTTTTACCCCATTATTAAATTTTATATACGAGCCCAAGAATTTAACGAGTGGATAGGAAAGCAAGCAACGAGCACCGAAGAATACTTCTCCGTATTTGAGAAGCGCAGGCCCTCAAGTTAGAGGACACCGCACACTGGGTACATGAAAAATATATTCACTTAAAATTCAAAGATCTTATATTTCATTACTTAGATCAATTGGTACGTAACTACCAAGTTCATCTCTAGAAAGCTCGAAACAACCTTCTTCTTCAGAAGAGCTATAACTATCACTTGAAGAATAGAAGTCACTTATAGCTTTGTTCGGTTCTTCTGGGGCTAGTAAACCCCTCTGATCTAAAATTTTTTCTAGCTTGAAAAAGATATGATGGACTTCGTCCGATATTTCATCATTCTCAAATAACTCTTTCTGGTCGACTAAATATTCTAACCCTTTCCACAGTTCACTTACTAGATTCAAGTCTTCTTTAGAAGCAATCTCAATAGAATCTATTTTAATTACAGCCTCTTTTAGCCATTTAAGAGGTATATGGTGAATTGGCTTTGTAATCATACACTCGGCTTTCAAACTCTTGGATGTAAGATTGTGCGAAGTAACAAATTGCTCCCCCTCACCCAATATATCAGCGCCATGCTTCAGTAACAGTTCCAGCAAGTCGCTTCTTTCTGGAATATCTTTTAGCGCAACGAACAAAAGAGCACCACCTCCGACTGGGTTTTTCTCGTTAACGTCCCTACCTTGCTCGATTAAAGATTTGACTTTACTTAATGGATCTTGCTCTTTTAAAGCATCCAGCACTTCACTTGCAAAAGATTTTACCTTTCTATCCCAGCCAATTTCTTTTAGGTAAGCTTTTTGGACCTGCATGCTTATATATTCATCATTTTTTGCTGGCAATATTTCTCTTTTATCAATATTAGTTTTATTTGGCATTTTACTCCTTAAATTAATCATTAGAACCACCAAGACAAGCCAAGAAGCTTTCTAGGGTATGAACTTCAGCTAAAGGACTCTCAACCGCACTAGAAGAGGCGCTATCTTCTACGCTCCATTTAGCAATTGCCTCCAAAGTTTCTTGATCATTATCCATACAAGCTAAGAGTTTATTTAAGGCGTATGTATAATCCTCACAAAGTTTTAAGAGTAATGCGTTATTTTTTATTGAATTCATATCCTTTAAATAATCTACCCCGTTATAAAGCTCTTGGAGTAAGTTAAAGTCCTCTTGAGACTTCATTTCTGCTGATTTAGACCATTCTGCCTTACTTTGCAACCAATTTATTGGGATATAATTGACTATTCTAGTATTTGTCGGCTTACTATTTATATAGTCAAGCTTATCGCATTCATTTGCATAAAAAGCTGAACCCGGATAGTTAACAAGACCTAAAGCTTCAGGGTTTTTGACAGGCATTAATATATTAGCTCCATGCCTTAAAAAGGTTTCGAGGATAGTATTATCCTTATAAAATGATGCAAGGAAATAATATAGAGCTGGCCTACCTTCCAAATCAAGTTCATTGATATTATTAGTAGTGTTGATAAGCTTGATGACATAGCTCTGTATTTGAGCAGCATTCAAACAAAACTGGTTCTTAGCAATTACTTTCATCTTCTCAACGAAAGATGTTTTATAGCTAAGCTCAATATCGGTGCGAACACAACTCAGCTCTTCAAGGGATACCCTATCAGATATAAAACATCTTATAGAGATATTCATTTCATAAAATTTTTTCTCACTCTCTCCCTGTTGTTCTAGCAGAAATGCTCTTAACTCTTCTTCAGAGTTCAGAACATTTCGGCTATTCTCCCCTTTTTTAGCAAGAAATTCTCTAATCTCTTCCTTCAGCCTGAGTATGATAAGTCGAATCTCTTCCGGCAAAGAATTTAAATAATCTTCAAATTGCATGCGCCCTCCTGTTTATTGTTTACTTAAAATGGCCTTTAAAATAATGAAAAACTTTAGAATGTAAATATTATAAAGTTCCCATATCGTTTATTGTCAAAACAAAAAATTCTTTGCTCTAAAAATACAATTAGCGCAGAAAATACTAATCATCTTTTGATCGCAAACTAACTGTTTAATTATTTTAAATATTTGGTATAATGAGTAGTTTAAAAAATTAGTTTGAGTGATTATGAGTTTTAAGATCGCTATTGTAGGCCGTCCTAATGTCGGCAAATCTACTATCTTTAATCGCCTAACCGGTACCAAGAAAGCTATAGTTCACGATATGCCAGGCGTTACTCGTGACCGCAGATATGGCGAAGGTCATGTAGCGTCACTAGAATTTACGATAATCGATACTCCGGGGCTTGAAGAGGCCGAGAATGAAACTCTTGAATACCGCATGATGAAACAAACTGAAGCAGCCATCGACGAAGCTGACTTAGTTATGGTCACCGTCGATGGTAGAGTAGGCGTTACCCCTACCGACATGTTTTTTGCAAGCTGGGTAAGGAAAAAAGGGTGCAACGCTTTTCTGCTAGTCAATAAATGCGAGAAAACATTTATCCCTGATAAAGATTACTTTAAACTAGGATTCAAACAAATTGTACCTTTCTCTGCTGAACATGGACTTGGCATGGGGGAGTTATATGAAGCTATCGCCTCCTTTATGCCAGATGAAGAAGCGGAAGAAAGCGTTATTGCTGAAGCTAACTCTGAAAATGACGTTATAAGTATAGCTATAGTAGGAAGGCCAAATTCAGGTAAATCTACATTTATTAATGCTATTATTGGCGAGGATAGGCTACTTACTGGTCCTGAAGCAGGTATCACTAGAGACTCAATAGATCTTGAGTTTGAATATAAAAGCCAGGCGCTAAAATTAGTAGACACTGCGGGGCTCCGTAAGAAAGCTAATATTAAGCTTGATCTTGAAAAAATGTCAACTGGCGATACTATTAAATCCTTGAAAATGGCGAATATAGTTATCATAATGATGGATGCAACCCATCCTTTTGAAGCGCAAGACCTTACCATTGCAAGCCTTGCTTACGAGGAAGGACGTGCTTTAATCATTGTTATTAACAAAATAGATCTTATTGAAGATCCTACAACCTTCAGTAAGCAGGTAGAGAACTCTATCGATAGAATACTGCCGCAAGCAAAAGGCATTAGGGTTATTTATACTTCGGCTTTAAAGAAAAAGAACTTAAATTCTGTATTGGATGCTTGTATTGCCGTTTACAAAAAATGGAATTTCCGTATTTCTACATTTAAATTGAATGAATGGCTAAATTTTGCAACCGATGCCCATCCTTTGCCTCTACAAAAGCACGGCAAAAGAGTTAGAATTAAATATGCAACCCAGATAAAAATTAGACCGCCTGCTTTCAAATTATTCTGCAATCAACCCGAAATGATTCCAGAAAGTTATAAAAAATATCTACTCAATAGTATCAGAGAGCATTTCGATATGCCAGGAGTGCCTTTGCGTCTTGATTTCGTTAAGCCGCGTAACCCTTATGCGAAGAAAACATAAGATAATGCAATATGTTATTTTAACTAGGTCTTTAAGGGAAAATACAAGGCTTGCTAAAATATTAAAAGAAAATGGTATAGAGTCTATATCCTGCCCGCAAATCACCTTGAAAGAGCAAGATATAGATCTTTCTAAACTAACTTACTCAAACATAATAATTACAAGTAAATTCGCTGCAGAGATTGTAGCGCAAAAGCTCTCTTCACCAGTTAAAGCATATGTTGTTGGCGAGGAATCAGCTTTAATTTTAAGTACTAACCCTGCTATTACGGTAAAAAAAGTATATTCTAAAGTCTCCGAGCTGGAGCAAGGCTTAAGAGATAAGTTAGCAAGAGACGATTTTACCTACCTATCCGGGAATTATGTGACCAAAGAACTACCCTGCCAAAGACTTATAATTTATAATACAACTTATACTAATTATATAAGCCATGAAGCAATAAAGTTGATAAAAGCCGGAAAAATCAAAGCCGTTTTGATCTATTCAAAACGAACAGCTATAAGTTTTAAGGAAACTATTATATGTAATAATTTAACAAGTTATATGGTAAATATTCAATTAATTACACTTAGTAAGCAAATAGGCCTTGAATTTGTAGATTTAGGCTGCAAAATATTATATTGTAATAAACCACGCGAAGTTGAAATGATTAACTTATTAAAGAATGCAGTCTATGGATAAAAAAAAGAATCCTTCTAATTTTTTTATATATGTCGCTATTACTATTATCACCCTAGCCATTGCTGTACTATACTTTGCAAAAAATTACAGCACCGATGAGTTAATCGCCAATTTTAAGAATAAAACTAAAGATAGTAGAAACCTACCGGAAAGCATAGCACATCAAAACTTACAGCAAATTAACGAGTTAAAGAACCAACTTGAGTTATGTAACCTTGAAAGAGAACGCTTGCAACATGATAGCACCAAAGTTGCGCTAGTAATGGCCGATAGTTACCGCCTACTTATAAATGAATTATTTGCGCTGAATCATTCATTTCAAAGACAACAAAATTATGAGCATATTATCAATCAAATTCGCTTACTTTTAAAACAACAAGCTAGCCTAGAGCCCTTCCAAAATTATTTTGCTGTATTAGAGAACTATAATTCAAAATACCTACAAAACCCTTCTTCGGCGAAGACAGTTGCCTTGGGATCAGGGTGGCTTAGAAATTTCCTTGATAAATGGATAACTATAGAAAAGCTTGATGAGGAACACCAAGCTAAAGCAACCGAATATGAAAAAACTTTCAAGGCTATTGAAGAACTCAGTAATTATGTTTCTTCAGAAGACTTCCTAAAAAAATTTATAGGTAGCTAATATGTTAAGAATATTTGCACTCATTATTACCTTAATTACTCTTTATTTTGCCTTTGCTTATCTAGGAAAGTATGATTCAGCAATAACCCTCGAAGCTTATGGATATATAGTGCGTAGTAATGTATTCTTTGTAGCCTCGATATTACTGCTACTATACATAATATTCATGGCGGCAATCAAAATTATTGTCACCCTTTTTAATTTACCGCGCAATTTAGTTACTATTTTTACTAATTATAAAAATAAAAAAGATAATGAGAATATCTTAACCGCCTGTAATCTTTTGCTTGCTGGTAATAATAGTGATGCAATCAATATTGCTAAAAAGTACCTAACTCACAAAAATGAATCAATCAAAAAGACTGCCAAGATGTTAATGTCCCGTGGTCTTACAAATCGAGATAAAGTCATTTATTTACAGGAAATGCTCGCCTATCCCGAGCTTCAGCCTTACGCTAATAGGAGTCTTGCAGAAACATTGATTCAGGCTGGCGATTATAGTAATGCCTTAATATTTGCCAGCGATGCACATTCTCAGGACAATAGCGATGTGAATGTTTTAAAGTTACTGTTTAAAATCTATGCACAGCTACAGCAATGGTCCAAATTTTTACATATTTTAGAGAAACTTAATAAGCAAGCCCCAGAATTCATATCGCAAAATAGAGAAGAAATCGCAAGAGTGTTTTTCGAAGCAGCTAAAAGAGCATTAGAAGTTGGAGAAGACCAAGAAACTACTGAATATTTAGAGCAATCGTTGCTTTACCAGCCGAATTATATTCCCTCAATAAATCTTCTTACTGAACTATATAATAACACTGGAAGACAACATCTGACTCAAAAGATTATTGAAAAAGCTTTCTACTATAAACCATCATTTGAGCTATTCGAAATTTATAAAACATGCACCGATCTTGCTCCTAGAGAGATATATGAAAGGCTCGCAGAAGAGTCTAATCCTAAGGACCATTTAGCGGTATTCATAAAAATTGCTTTAAATCTTGGGTTAGACGATATCGCAAGCGACCTTAACAATAATATTAAACTACTAAAATAGCCAAATGCTTGATCATTCTGACAAAGATAACATCATTCTAGATGACAGGCAGGAAGCTTTATTAGAAGTTTTTAACAAATATGCCAAGGAGCTTAACTCTTCTAGCCTCCTTAAAAAAGTTTCAACAATTTTTAGAAGAGATAAAA
The DNA here is from genome assembly GCA_029266475.1 of Rickettsiaceae bacterium. Lineage (GTDB taxonomy): Bacteria > Pseudomonadota > Alphaproteobacteria > Rickettsiales > Rickettsiaceae > JAJFBM01. The sequence continues at coordinate 40,382 of JAQSWU010000001.1, forward strand.
ACTTTGCAGGTCTTTATATCTATGGCGGTGTTGGGCGCGGTAAAACTATGCTAGCAAAAAGCTTCTATGATAGCTTGCAGGTTAGCAAGACACTTGAGCATTTTCAAATTTTTATGAAAACTATTCATGAAAGGTTGCATATTCTTAGAAAACAAGAAAGACCTAATAATAATTTGGTAAAAATCATAGCGCAAGAATATGCTAAGAAATACAAATTGATTATTCTTGATGAGTTTGAGGTTAAAGATATAGCTGATGCCATGACGCTTGCACGTCTTATACCTGAGCTACAAGCAATGGGCGTATTTATAGTAATTACTACTAATATTCAGCCGCAAGAGCTATATAAAGATGGGATACAACGTGATAGCTTCCTGCCATTTATAACTTATTTGGAGCAGTATTTTGAAATTTTCCATCTTGATAGCCAGCAGGATTATAGGCAGACTAAGAGCCTTAGCTTAGAAGAAAGGATTCTCTATCCTGCATCGCATGAGACAAATAAACAAATACAAAATTATATCGAAAACCTGACCAAAAATAATTTTGAAACTAAAACTATAACAGTGTTTGGACGTAATCTTAAATTCGCTAAGTGCCATAGGAATATTTTAGTAACTGATTTTGTAGAAATGTTTGAGGAAGAGCGCTCGCAAGCGGACTATATCGAAATTTGCAAAAACTTTGACTTAATTATAATAGAAAAAATTAGGGCTATCGTTGCCGATGATAAAAATACCGCGCTAAGATTTATAAATTTTCTAGATCAGGCTTATCTTACAAGAGTCATAATCATTGCTCAGTTAGAACATACTCCAGAAAATATTCTGCAAATTAAAAGCGGTTTAAAAGAAGTTACGCGCGCTCTCTCAAGGTTACGAGAGATGAATTCCGATGAATATATGGAGCGCTCAAAATTCAAAGAGAGGCTAAATGGATAAGCCACAAGAGCAGCGAGGAGTTCAGCGTCTATATAATAAAGGTATTTTCATTACTTTTGAAGGAGGAGAAGGCTCTGGCAAAACCACCCAAAGCAAATTACTCAAAAGTTATTTTGATGCTCAAAACATACCCTGTATTTGGACAAGAGAGATCGGTGGAACTGAGAGCGCTGAACAGATCCGCAGTGTTATATTAGATAATGAGCTTGACACCCGTACAGAAATGTTACTTGCTATGGCTGCTCGCGTAGAGCATGTGGAAAATTTAATCAAACCTGCCCTACAGCAAGGCTCAATAGTAATTTGCGACAGATTCGTAGATTCAACTGCTGCTTATCAAGGTTCTACACTTGGTAATGATCTAATATTTAGTATGCATGATGAAATCTTTAACTCATTCCTGCCAAACTTTACTTTTTATATGAATATTGATCCCCGAAAAGCCTTGGAGCGAGCTCTGATCCGAGGGGATATTAATAAATTTGAAGAAAAACCCCTTGAGTTCCACTATAGAGTTCAAGAGGCTTTTTTAACAATTTCTAAGAGATTTCCTGAGCGTATTATCATTATCGATGCCGACAGACCACAAACTATTATAGCAGAAGAGATATTAGAAGCGACCTTGGAACGCTTGATAGACTAATTGAGATTCTATATTTTTAGTTTATTTCACCTCGCTATATTCATTAGAGCTTTTGATAATTTTACTAGAATATATTATAATAAAAATATATAATGCACAGTTAATTATTTTTGTTAGGTAAATTTTGTCTATTATACTTGCAATAGAATCAAGCTGCGATGATACTTCGGCTGCTATAATTACAGATAAAAAGGAAATCTTATCTAATATAGTTGTCTCACAAATTACAGAACATTCTCCATATTCTGGGGTAGTACCAGAGATTGCAGCCCGTGCTCATATGGGGAACTTAAAAGCAGCAGTGCAAGCAGCCCTTGAAGAAGCAAGTCTTAAATTATTTAACATCAATGCATTCGCAGCAACAGCAGGGCCAGGCCTTATAGGTGGAGTGATTGTTGGCACTATGTTTGCAAAATCACTTGCCTCAGTTAATAAAAAACCCTATATAGCTGTCAACCACTTAGAAGGACATGCTCTAACCGCACGTCTATGTACTAATATAGAATATCCATTTTTACTATTACTTGTATCTGGAGGTCATTGCCAATTTATTGCTGTTGAAAAACTAGGTAAATATAAAATACTTGGCCAAACCCTTGATGATGCTGTTGGCGAAGCCTTCGATAAGGTAGCAAAAATGCTAGGACTCGGTTATCCTGGAGGACCTATTGTAGAAAAACTTGCACTAAATGGCGATCCTAACACTTACCCATTCCCACTCTCTATGGTTGGCAGGGAAGGCTGCGATATGTCATTTTCCGGTCTTAAAACTGCCGTACGAAAAGTTATACAAGAAAGACAATCCATTCTAACTCAAAATGAGATAAATAATATATGCGCTTCATTCCAGCATACTGTTGCCAGGATACTTTCAAATAGGCTCGAAAAAGCTATTAGTATCTATAGAACCAAATTTAATACTAGTAGTTTTGTGCTCTCAGGCGGGGTTGCCGCTAATATGTACTTAAGAAAATCTCTCGAAAGTACCCTTGCTAACCATGGCTTTAATCTTTACGCTCCACCACTTAAGCTTTGCACTGATAATGCTGCTATGATTGGTTGGGCTGCAATGGAGCGCTTCCAAGCAGACATGACCTCCACTTTAGACTTTTGCCCTAGAGCTCGCTGGAGCTTAGAAGATTTATCTTGAACTTACTGAATTAAGTCGAACGGTTACTTACGCATAATTGTAAAATAGTAATATTATTAATATTTTTTCAGCCTGCGTTAATTTCATAATACTCCATTAAATAATTATGTTCTATACTGGCATTATCATAGCTTAAAATAGTTATCGTAAATGCAGCTTTTAGTCATGCTCTCATTTGAGCGTATGACTAAAATTAACTATTAAGCCCAATCAATTTTATCCAAAAAGGAATTCTTATGCTACTTGAACCTATTAAGCTAACTTCAAAGGATATTACCGCTGGCGATGGTATACTCGGGGCTCACACCCCTAATGAAAATTTCTTTCATGTCACTAAAGGAGATTTCTTCGCAATATTTTTTGCAAATAGAGATGCAGCTCTCTACGTATATACCCCGGATGGATTAAGCAATATTTACGAAAGCGGCCTACCATTCTATAACCTTGAAACTCTTAAAGATGCATTTAACGAAACCCCAGGGCTTGCCGCTAGAATTGAGGATAATAAGCTTGTACTGATTTCTGCAGAAGGTATCAATGTAGAAGGGCAACTTGCTGCCGAACTTGGGCTGGCGGGGCACCTTAATCTCGGAGAGGAGTAAAAAAACATAAACTAGAAAAAGGCTCATGCGAGCCCCTCTTTCCTAAACAAGCTCGTTAAAATTAGCTAGTTTATTAAATATATTCACGATAGATTTGAGTATAGATAGTCTATTTTCAGTTAATTGAATATCTGAGCTAACCACTATAACTTTATCAAAAAACCTACCAAGCGGGCTATGTAAGCTTGAAAGCTTGCCTAAAGCTTGCTCTAGCTGACTAGATGCGAGCAAATCGCTCACCTCCTTCTTTAAAGGATTTATAAATTTAACTAGCTCAATCTCTTCACTATCCTTAAGAAGAGTTTCGTCAATATTATCGCTGATACCAGCTTTAAATTTTTTCTCTTCCTGCGAAAGAATATTATACGCACGCTTGAAGGATTGCAATAATATCCCCCCTTGCTCGGATGTTGTAAAATTTTGTAAGGCCTCAAGCTTCTTTACTATAGAGAGTAAATTACTATCATGAGTTAGCTTAACGCAAGCATTAACAAGATTGACCTCATATTTATCTTTAAGCAGATTCTTAACTCTGTCTTCTAAGAAGGAAATAATAGATTTTGTTGCCATCTTATCCTCTGCAAGCGCAGGAAAGGCCTCTACTACTTGCTTAAGTGTAAATTCGACAATGGGAATTAGTGAAATATTCATGTTATTGGCAAGAATAGTATTAATAACCCCTAGAGCATAACGTCTAAGCGCAAATGGATCCCCTGAGCCTGTTGCTTTTTCTCCGGCTAAAGATAATGCAACCAGACTATCAAGTTTGTCGGCTATTGCAAGATAAGCTGAGGTACCAGTTGGTACATTATCATTAGGTCCAAGCGGTTGGTAATGATCAGATATCGCCTGCGCTATTTCAGAAGACAATCCAGCCGAAGTTGCATAATACCTCCCTATAATACCTTGCAATTCTGGAAACTCACTAACAACACCACTGACTAAATCACATTTACAAAATTTTGCAGCGACAGCTAAGGCTTTATCAGTTGGCGCTAGGAAGCTTGCAATCTTTCCAACTCTATCTACCTTATCTTTAAGTGTGCCGAGCTTTGCGTGGAATGTTACTTTAGAAAGCCGTTCATACATAGCCTCAAGGCTTGTTTTTAAGTCTAATTCATAAAAGAATTTAGCATCAGCAAGGCGCGCCGATAATACTTTTTCATTACCTTTCACAACGTTGTCACTTGCATCAATATTTGAGGCAAAAATAAAGTATGGAGCAAATTTGCCTGATTTGTCGCTTACTGTAAAATATTTTTGATGCATGCGCATGGCCGAAGTTAGGATTTCATGCGGTACTGTTAGAAATTTCTCTGGAATCGTTCCAAGCATAAGCTTTGGATATTCGACCAGACCAGCCACTTCTTCAAGCAACCCTTCATCCTGATTCAATACCAAATTATGCTGATTGAGCAATGCATCAGTCTGCTGACGAATTATAGTCTTTCGCTCCTCCCGATCGAGTATCACTAGATTTTCTTTTAATTTAGTTTTGTAATCTTCAAATGAATTTACTTCAATTGGAGTGAAGCGTAAAAATTTATGGCCGAAAGTAATATTATTTGACCTAAGATGCTTAAAATTAATAGCAAGCACTTCATTATTATATAAGCAAAGGATATTTTTTATAGGCCTAATCCAGGCAAGTTTATACTCACCCCAAAACATCGATTTTGGCCAGACGTAATCTGTTAGAACTTGATTAATAACCTCAGGCAAAATAGTTTCGGTTGGTCTTGCAGGAATATTTTCCCTATAAACATAACATTCTGCCCCCTTTACTTCCTGTATTTCAAGGTTGTTTAATTCTTGACCTACTGATTTTGCGAATCCTTCTATAGCTTTCGCATCAGACCCAACACGTGGCCCTTTTTTCTCAACTAGGTAACCTGGAATCTCTGTGCATAAGCCTGTCGCGTAGATAGTTATACGGCAAGGGCCTGAGAAAACTTTAAGCTCACTAAATGAAATATTTTTTGAGAAAAAGGCATCACTAAATAACTTTTTAAAATTTTGCTCAGCTCGTGGCTGCATTAAAGCCGGTATTTCCTCAGAGTACAATTCAAGTAATAATTCTGTCATTTTAAACTTCTGCTCCTTGTTGCTTCATCCATTGACTACAACATAATTTAGCCATCTGCCTTACCCTTACGATGTAGGCCGCACGCTCTGTTACGCTGATTACCCCACGTGCGTCAAGTAAATTGAATATATGGCTGGCTTTTATACAAAAATCATATGCTGGCAACGGTAGGCTTTTTTCTATTAAAAATTTACATTGAGTTTCACAATCCGTGAAATGTCTAAGTAGTATATCAGTGTTTGCATATTCAAGGTTAAATGCTGAGAATTGGCGCTCAGATTCCTCATAAACATCTGCATAGCTCATAGCTTTAGAGCCAGTTTGCCCATTCCAATCAATTTTTTTAAAGTCATCAACCCCTTGCAGATACATAGTGAGACGCTCAAGCCCATATGTAATTTCGCCTGCAACAGGTCTACATTCAATGCCGCCAATCTGTTGCATATAAGTAAACTGCGATATTTCCATTCCGTTACACCATACTTCCCAACCAAGACCTGAAGCACCTAGAGTCGGCGACTCCCAGTCATCCTCTACAAATCTAATGTCATTTTGGCTTGGATCAAGGCCTAATCTTTTAATACTTTCTAAATATAATTCCTGAATATTATCTGGTGAAGGCTTTAAAATTACCTGAAATTGGTAATAATGCTGTAGCCTGTTTGGATGCTCACCATAACGACTATCAACAGGACGGCGTGATGGTTGAACATACGCAACATTCCAAGGCTTTGGTCCTAGGGTGCGCAGCACTGTTGCAGGGTGGAACGTTCCTGCTCCCATCTCCACATCATAAGGCTGAAGAATAACGCAGCCCTGCTCGCTCCAAAAATTTTGTAGTTCAAATATAATCTCTTGAAAAGAAAGTTTTCTCATTTCTAAACCTTGACTCTAAAAATTTAAATCAAATATGAAAATATACTAATGATGTAGCCTTAAGTCTACGAAAATTTAGCGTAACACTAAAATTACATTTTTATAGCGAAATTAATAATATTTTGATTTTAAAAAGATTTATTAGCTATTAGATGTTGCGAGCAAGGCTTACCTATTATATACTTTACAGAATATATTAAGTTTACTTTAGTTAATTTAAATATTTCAATCAGTTTAAGGAATAATTATGACCCCCAAAATCCCAAATAGCTTATTTGGATTCATAACACATTTTCTTAAACCAAGTTTAGGAAAAATATTAGGTTTAATAGTTTTAATGAGCCTTGCAGGAGCAACGCCTGCAATCGACAGCCTGTTACTTAAATATATTATTGATACAGTAGAAAAGATTCCTGAAGCTGAAGCGCCTAATTTAATGCAAATATTATTTATATGGAGTATTGGCTATGGCTTATGGTGGGAAAGTCTTAATTGGCTTTGGCGGTCTTATGACTATCTTTACAGCAAGACTATGCCATATATTAAAGCCAGAGTAGTCGAAGAGTTATTTGAATATACTCAGCACCATTCGCATAGATTTTTCCAAGAAAACTTAGTTGGCAGCTTATCTAATCGTATCAGCGAAGCTTCAAGATCGATGGAAATGATCTGTACTATCGGCAATGAAAGGATATTAAAGAGATTTATTACCATTCTTGCAGCTATAATTACGATGTACAGCGTACATTCTGTGTTTGCTTTAACTCTTATTATATGGCTAGGTTTCTTCCTTGGTCTAAGCCTTGGTTTTTCGAAACGTATTAATAGATACTCTGTAAATTTTTCTAGATCTAAAGCTAGGATATTTGGTCGGGTTGTCGATGCTCTTTATAATATAAACGCTATCCGTATGTTCTCTGCTTTCAAGCATGAAAGGGATTTTTTAAGTAGCTATACAAATAAAGGTGTAGAGGAAGAGCGTAAGCTACAAATGTTTATGTTAAAACTTCGCTACTTTCAAGGGGTCTCATGTAGTATCCTAATATTCACTATGCTTTATTATCTAATCGACCTTAGAAGCCGTTTAGAGATAACAGTTGGTGATTTTGCTCTGATATTGACACTCTCAATATCAGTTGCGACAGAGATCTGGGACGTAACTCAAGATTTTAGCGACTTTTTTGAAGAACTCGGCGTCACCAGCTTATCTTTATCACTCGTAACTCCGCATAATATAGCAAGTAACGAAGAGAACGAACTATTAAAAGTTACAGACGGAAGAATTGAGTTTAAACATGTTACCTTCAAATATAAGTATAATGATTATATTTTCTCTAATAAATCAGTGCTTATTCCTGGAAAACAAAAAGTTGGACTTGTTGGCTTCTCTGGTTCCGGTAAAAGTACTTTTGTAAATCTTATCACTAGATCTTATGATTTAACCTCAGGAGAGATTTTGATTGACGAGCAGAATATCAGAGAAGTTAATCTCTGCTCTTTAAGAGATAATATCAGCGTCATACCGCAAGACCCCTCGCTTTTCCATAGAACAATTATGGAAAACATCCGTTATGGGAGAATAGAGGCTACAGACGAAGAAGTCATGGAAGCTGCAGAAAAAGCACATATACATGATTTCATAATACAACTTCCTGATGGTTATAATACTGATTGCGGCGAACGTGGTTCTAACCTCTCAGGAGGCCAAAGACAAAGGATTGCAATAGCAAGGGCCATATTGAAAAATGCGCCAATCCTTATACTTGATGAAGCAACAAGCGCTCTTGACTCTATGACTGAGCATTTGATACAATCATCTCTTGAGCATTTAATGGAAAATAAAACCGTTATAGTAATAGCCCATAGGCTCTCAACCTTATTAAACATGGATAGAATATTAGTATTCGATAAAGGTAACATAGTAGAAGAAGGAACACATAGCATGCTACTTAAAAAAGGTGGCTTATACGCGCAGCTTTGGACCTCACAAAGTGGGGGTTTCATCGCTGAAAAGCCACAGACACAAGAATAAGCAATTACACAATTTGGGAGGAGTGTTAAATGCAAACGAACGCATCAAAGGAGAAGACCTCAATCTTACCTTTCATATTTAAAGTAGCTAGCCCATTTAAATTTCATATATTAGGGCAGCTAATAATAGCAGTTATCTGGGCAATTGATTTATCTTTTAGACCTTATTTAGTAAAGGTTATATTAAATAGAACAACTTATTTAGATCCAGAACAGGCAATAGATAGCCTTCTTCCGCCGGTGGCGCTTTACGTATTCATGTCTGCCTTGATCGTAACCGTATTCCGCTTTTATGATTGGCTTTTTACTAAATTCCGCCCAGCATTAAGAGCTCATATTACTAGCCATTCAATGAGTCATATTCTTAATCAATCTCATTCTTACTATCAAAATAATTTCGCTGGCAGCATTGCAAATAAGATTAACGACATAAGCAATGGTGTAATAGAGATTATACATATTTTTGTCGATCGATTCTTTAGCAACGCTCTTGGTTTAATAATAGCTGCTTATACTATTGGCCAGGTTGAAACTAAATTTGCCAGCGCCCTTATAATTTGGGTAGTACTTATAATTACTGTTACACTTTCAGCTTCTAAAAAATTTATTGAGACATCAGATGCAGCTGCCGAAGCTAAATCTAAATTTACTGGACAAATTGTAGATGTAGTATCTAACATAATGAGCGTTAGGTTATTCTCTGGAAAGATATTTGAACAAACATTCTTAAAGAAAACAATGAGTAATTTTATCCAGGCAGTTCAAAGAAGGGATATTTTATTTTTAAAGATTGATTTTTTCCAAGGTATTACCTTTGTCGCACTACAAGCTTTATGTCTTTGGTGGCTTATTCTTGGTATAAAACAAGGAAACATCACTGCTGGCGACTTTGCTCTAATACTCAATATTAATACATCCATTGTAGGAGCTTTGTGGGCATTAACCTACGACATTAGAAATTGCGGCGAAGCTATAGGCAATGTGAAACAAGGCCTGCGCACTATTATGGCGCCTATCGAGATTCCTGATTCATATGAGGCTAAGAGACTCAAGGTTACTAAAGGAGAGATCAATTTTGAAAATATAGTGTTCCATTATAAAAATGATTCTCCTTTGTTTGATAACTTATCCGTTACTATTAAACCTAAACAAAAAGTAGGTTTAGTCGGTTTTTCTGGGAGCGGCAAAACTACCTTTGTTAACTTGATTCTCCGTCTATTTAATATTAATGTAGGGACAATTTTTATCGATGGCCAAGATATTAGACACGTAAGCCAGGATTCTCTGCGGCAAGCAATTAGCATGATTCCTCAAGATTCTTCCCTATTTCATAGAAGCTTGCTGGAAAATATTAGATATGGAAGGCTTGACGCGACTGATGAAGAAGTAATAGAAGCTGCTAAAAAAGCTCATGCCCATGATTTCATTATGGATCAGCCAGAAGGTTACGATTCACTTGTTGGTGAGCGAGGTATAAAACTCTCTGGTGGGCAAAGGCAGCGAATCGCCATAGCAAGGGCCATCCTAAAAAATGCACCTATACTAATACTTGATGAAGCAACAAGCGCTCTCGATTCAATCACTGAGCATAAGATCCAAGAAAGTATAGAAGATCTTATGCAAGGTAAAACCACCTTAATCATTGCCCATAGACTTTCTACTTTATTACAGATGGACCGGATAATAGTTTTCGATGAAGGAAGAATAGTGGAAGATGGCTCGCATGAAGAACTGCTAACTAGAGAAGGATTATATAAAACATTGTGGGAAGCTCAAGTCGGCGGCTTCCTGCCTCAGAAGAAAACCAATCTAGGATTAAGCAGTCAATTAGATACTTCTGAGTAGTTACAAATATAGCAAAGGCTCTATTTTTTATTTAATTATTTTTTTTTATTTTGTATAGAATACCCCGCCCATTTGTTTACCATTTCTTTACTCTTATATATTATGATAATAGTGATTAATTAAATTTTGAATAACATGAAAAATAAACCTAATAATAAGCAAACACTCGAAGCAATGATTAATGCTTATGAAACCCAGGAGCCATTTTCTAAGGAAGATTCACTCATTACACGAGAAAATATATTGAATTTAGATACAAAACTGAAGGTAGCTTTATTTAAACATATTATCACAAAATATTATGACTCTCCGACCTCTAGTGAAATAACAAAATATTTTTCTAATTTTTTAAAATTGTTAAATGATGATGATCTAAAAACCTTTCATAAAATATATAAAAGCGAAGGCATTAAGAGAGGAAAATTACTCGGTGATGAGTCTAAGCAAATGGCATCAGACAGAATAACAGCAAGTTTAAATGAATTACTTAGTGGAGAACCCAGAAATCGAAGACAAATTATAGAAGAATTAAATAAAGGACAAGCACAGCAAGCAGAGGGGGATAATATAGATAAGTCCCATACAAGGAGAGTGAATTTTAACACTAATATTGAAGTTGGTGATGTCGGGTTAAGCGCAAATGGAACTACAAAGCAAACATATTTGATACAAGATGGTTTGAGAAGAGATGCTTCAGAACTTCGTGAAGATAAAGATTTTATAAGATCAAGAAAATTAGGGTATTCACGCCGCGATGAGGCCAAGAAGAGATATTATGACAGTAAGCAGTATCAGTCTACAGTTAAAACCTTGAGTGATTCCGCTACTTTCGAGTCGATGATGCCTGAGGCTACACGCGAAAAACATATGAATAAATCTATTTCTATTATTTCAGCAAAACTTGGTAAAGATAACAAAATTAATATAACTTTCAGAGTTGAAAATCCGAATGAATTCGCACTAATCAGAGCCTTAAAAAGATTATTCAATCTTGATCGTATAAAAGCTGACCCTATAAGCAATGAAGAATTCTTGAGGAGGTTTTCTGAAGTGAATTTTATTCACCCTCAATTACAAGAAATAAAATCTAATATAGCGGTTGGCCTAGAAGCTAATCATAAACCAAGAAAAATTATACTCAAAACCAAGCAAAAGTCTAAAGAAAAAGCTTCAACAAAATTTAGAGATAAAGAGAAATCTAGAAAAAATAATCTTCAAGGTATAAATTTACAGTAAAACCACCTTAATCATTGCCCATAGACTTTCTACTTTTATTACAGATGGACCGGATAATAGTTTTCGATGAAGGAAGAATAGTGGAAGACGGCTCGCATGAAGAACTGCTATCTAGAGAAGGATTATATAAAACATTGTGGGAAGCGCAAGTCGGCGGCTTCCTACCTCAAAAGAAAACCAATCTAGGATTAAGCAGCGAGCTTGAAGCTACGGAGTGATAAGCGGCTAATTACTATGCAAAGATTGTATTAACTCTTTCTTAATACTTTTTTCCTAAAATACTTCTATACTATTAATTGGAAAAATTATTTTGAAAGACAAACCTACAAGTACAGAACGCGCTAATGCTATAATTAATGACTTTACTGATGATAATGCTTTATTTGATTCGACTGCATCGAGATATGATGCAAATAATTTAGCCAATTTATCTCAGGAAGATAAGAAAAGAGTATTCAATAATATTTCAAAGCATATGTTAGGTTTACTAGTTACTGCCGATAAAGAGGAAGAGAAAAACCTTGAATATGCTAAAAATAACGCTAAAGAGATTGATAGTGTAATTACCGAATCTGCCAGCAAACTAGCTACTATCGGGTCAGAAAAAAATATGAAAATGGTAGAGGGCTATTATAGAAAGAATGATTCTTCTTTTGCTGAAGCAACTAATAGCATTAAGGATATGACTGGCTTTGATTTAAATGAAGTATTTACAAATCAAGAAACCGCTAAAGAATTCCTAAACCATTGCGCGACTAACGTAAAATCCTTTGATAAAGTGTTGGCCCCTATGATGAAAGGATTACTATCTAAAGCCAGCGAACCCCCGTTTATCGCTGATGAGCTACGTGAGAGGTTATTCAAAACCGTAAGCCCTATAACCAAAGCACAGGCTAATATTGCATTAAGAAGCTATTCATCAGAAAAACTAAGCCCACTAATTGGTCGTTTAAAACAAGATGATATAGATCTTTTTAGAAATATTTTTAACAAACAATCTAGAACGGCAGATCTCGATCCTAATTTTGCAAGAGCCGAATTTAATAAAGTTCTTCATTCCGTTGGTTACAGTAAAGAAGAGGTAGCTGTTCTTAATGCATCACTAAAAGAGTCAGACAAAAATCAACCCCTAGAGCAAAAGGCTTCTAAGCCTAAGAAAAATGTAGGCTTTAATAATGATGTTGGAGTCGCTGAAATAACAAGCTTACAGAGGGGCAATAAAGAAGAGAGTTACGAATTAAAAAAAGATACTTTTATAATTAAAGGTGGTTTAAGAGAAGATGCTAGCGAAATTGAAGCGGGTATAAGTGAAGCAAAACGAAAAGGGCAGCAGCCAAAATTTGAAAGCAGATTAGGCGCAAAAAATAAAGAGCCTTATTATCAGCGCACACAAGAAGCTAAAGAGGCTTATTACGATAGGATGAAACAAAAACCCGAGTTGTATTATAAAACTGATATGGAAGTATTCCAAGGTGTAGTTGGTAAAGACATGAAAGATAAACAAGCTCACAAGGTAATTACAATTGTATCTGCCAAAGAGGATAAGTCTCATCAAATAAACTTAACTTTCCGCGCAAAAGATCCTAAAGAAAATTTTGTGGTAAGGGGACTAAAGAACCTTTTCAATATGGATAAAGTAAAGGTAAGTATCGATAAGCAAGAGTTTAACGATAAATTTCATAATTCTAAATTCCAAAATAAAGATTTAAAAGAGATATATAAGAACGCCCCTCCGCAGAAACGCAATTTTATAACTAGCGAGCTTGGAGCACGCACTGCAGAAGAAATGAGACAAATATCACCAGATGGGAAGGAATTTGATCCTAACCAATTCAGTTTAGTGGCACATGCAACTATTAAGAATGCAGCTACCTTAAAAAATATCAAGGCAAACCCAGTAAGTAAATTAGCCAATAAAATTAAAAGAGCCCCTCAAACTGTTAAAAAGTTTTTACGTGGTGAAAAAGATAAAGGCGGCCGTTCTCATTAAAAAGGAAGGTTAAGTCTGCTATACGTCGCAAGCTTGTTGTATTTAGGACAAGGATTAAGTCTTGAAATAGCCTTGATCTCTCAATACTAGACTTCTTTCGAAAAGTACAATGGAAAGCCTGCGGGCGTAGTCATGCAGGCTTTTAGCAATGCTGGCTTGGCGCAGCTCAAGAAAACAATTGTCGTATAATTAAAGCCTTAAAATAATAAGTGGTTAACACGTTAACTTATATTACAGTTTTCAACCCCAGGTAGTAATTTTTACACCCCCCCTATTTTTTTTGAGATAATTTTTTCTTTCATCAGTATCATTTTTTCTATAAAAAAATTATTAGATAGATCTTTTTACCGTACCTAAGATATTATTATCTTCTAATAATGTAATATATAACTGATTTCTCACTAAGTTATTTCTGTTAGGCTATATTTTATTAAAAGGATTGTGAGCGGCCACACTCTACTTGGATTTAGATAAACATAATATATATTGATATTATTCCACTGATTGATTTTAATTGCTCCAACCTAGACTAAATAAATTCGAATTAATTTTTATTACAACCTTTATTTGTTAACCTTTAATTAATTAATTTTTGCTAATATTGCTATTATAAAGAAAAATTTATTAGTATCATGAAAAGCAAAAATTTAAGAGAAACAAAGAAAAGTATGAATAAAGAGCCAAAATTAACTAAGGAAAAAAGCTCTAAAAAAATTGTTGTTAAAACAATTAAAAATGACAATTTAAATAATGTAGTGCATCTCAAAACGTCAGAGAAAAGTATTACGGATTTACCTAATATACCCGAAGAGGCTCTAAAGGTAGCTTCGCATGAAAGCTTTAAGGATCTATGTTTAGATAAAGAGCAAGCATCTGCAAGAAGTCTAGCAGGCTCAGGTCTTAGCACGAATAAGTATAATTCGAATAATATGATATTCGATTCAGAACTTTGCCTTAAAACTGATAGAGCTGTATTTAATGCATTAATGGATCCATCAGTAGTTGTAAAGTATGTTTACCATAAAATATTTATCAATTCAGTGAAAATAGATAAAAATGGTAAGATAAACATAATATTTAGAGCTGAAAACCCGCAAGAATTCGGTATAGTCCAAATTTTAAAACAATTACTAAAAATAGACCGTATTAAAGCTTGCCCTATACTTAAAGAAAGCTTCGCTAGAAAATTCCAAAACTCCGAATTTACCAACACCGACTTGAACCTAATCAATTCTTTACTCAAGCAAATCCAATCTAAAGATAAAGATAGCAATTTAAGTAGTCCCCCGCTACAATTTGATCCAAATGCACGTATTAATGAGCTATTTAGCGTACAAAATGATAAGCATATATTGCGAACAATCAAAGAAAAAGCAATAGAAGTAAGAAGTAGAATGAACGGTAAAGCACTAAATATCGACTACCTTAAAAATCTTATATTGAATAATAAGCTTTCAGCATTCATTCATAGGAAAATGCATTAAAGACCCTCTTTTTTTAGAAGGGTCTTTAAATTTATAATTTAAGACCAAAGGCCTTTCATTTTTTTAAAAAAGCCTGAATCTGAATCATCACCTTTATCTTTTATGAACTCTTTATCAAGCTCCTCAAGTAATTCACGTTGTCTTGGAGTTAGATTTTTTGGTACATCAATAATAACATGCGCGAACATATCACCTCTCAGGCTTGAGCGTACTTTGCTCATACCTTTACCCTTAAGCTTAAGTATATCACCACTCTGCGTACCAGATGGGATTTTTAACTGCACGCTTCCACCTTCAATAATAGGAACCTCGATTGATCCACCAAGCGCTGCCTGCGTAAAACTAACTGGCACTTTACAATGAATATCGGATTTATCGACTTTAAAAAATTGATGAGCTTGAATATTAACAAACACATAAAGATCACCAGGATGACCACCTCTAATGCCCTGCTCACCCTCACCAGCAAGCCTTATTCTTGTTGCATCTTCAATGCCGGCAGGAATATTTATCGCTAAAGTCTTTTGTGTTTCTACTCTGCCCTCTCCACCGCATTTTTTACAAGGGTTTTTTATAACCTGGCCTGCACCATTACATTTGTGACAAGTCTGCTCAACGGCGAAGAAGCCTTGCTGCATCCTAACATACCCATAACCATTACAATCACCGCAAGTTGTAGTACTACCTTTATCGGCACTACCCTTACCATCGCAATCCCCACATTTTACCGCAGTTCTAAAAGAAATATTTCTTGAAACCCCGGAAAAAGCTTCTTCAAGCGTTATGCTTATGTTATAGCGCAGGTCTGAGCCTTTCACTTGAGTAGAGGTGCGCCTACGCCCACCTCTTGCTCCCATAAAATCACCAAATACATCACTGAATATATCAGAAAAATCCATACCAGAGAAGCCATGGAAGTCTCCTTGCGAGAATCCGCCACCTCCTCCTCCACCCTGACTGAAGGCTGCATGACCGAACCTGTCATAAGCTGCTCTTTTTTGCGGATCTTTCAAAACATCATATGCTTCGTTTATCTCTTTGAATTTTTGTTCAGCCGCACTATCTCCTGGATTTTTATCGGGATGA
Source organism: Rickettsiaceae bacterium (assembly GCA_029266475.1). GTDB lineage: Bacteria > Pseudomonadota > Alphaproteobacteria > Rickettsiales > Rickettsiaceae > JAJFBM01. The sequence continues at coordinate 56,352 of JAQSWU010000001.1, forward strand.
TATTGCATAGCAAGCTTACGGTAAGCTTTTTTTAAGTCCTCTTCAGAAGCACCTTTACTAACACTTAAGATTTGATAATAATCTTGTTTAGACATATATCTCTACTGCATATATTAATTGCAAAAGGGGTATAATACCCCCCTAATTTTTGTATTAAGCTAACGTAAAAAATGGTTAAAACGTATTACGCTCTAACCATTTCCATATTACTTCTTATTGTCGCTCACATCTTCATAATCAGCATCTACTATCTTGTCTTCTTCAGATTGAGCATTATTAGCATCATTATTACCTGCTTGCGCTCCTGCTGCTTGACTCGCTTGATACATAGCTTGGCCTATTTTTACAGAAGCTTGAGTTAGAGCATCAGTCTTAGCCTTTAGCTCATCTAAATTTTCAGACTCAAGTACGGCTTTAAGGTTGCTTACAGCTTGTTCAACTTCAGCCTTATCAGAGCTAGATAACTTATCACCATATTCTTTTAAGCTTTTTTCTGTAGAATATATAAGACCATCAGCCTGATTGCGAGCTTCAATTAACTCTTTACGTTTTTTATCTTCAGCACTGTGCGCTTCTGCATCTTTTATCATTTGCTGAATGTCAGTTTCTGTTAAACCACCAGATGATTGAATAGTTACTTTTTGCTCTTTACCAGTTGCTTTATCTTTTGCAGATACATGCACAATACCGTTAGCATCAATATCAAAAGTTACTTCAATTTGTGGCATACCTCTTGGCGCTGGCGCAATACCTTCAAGATTAAATTGGCCAAGTAGTTTATTAGCTGCAGCCATCTCACGCTCACCTTGGAACACACGTATTGTAACAGCAGTTTGACTATCCTCAGCAGTTGAGAACACTTGGCTTTTCTTAGTCGGAATTGTCGTGTTTCTATCAATTAACCTTGTAAACACCCCACCTAAAGTTTCAATACCAAGTGATAATGGTGTTACGTCAAGAAGAAGAACGTCTTTAACATCGCCTTGTAATACACCTGCTTGAATAGCAGCACCAAGCGCTACCACTTCATCTGGGTTTACACCTCTATGTGGCTCACGGCCAAAGAATTCTTTAACCTTATCAATTACTTTAGGCATACGGGTCATACCGCCTACAAGCACTACATCTTGGATATCAGAAGCTTTAAGACCAGCATCTTGTAATGCTTTACGGCATGGCTCAATAGTTTTTTCAATTAAATCATCAACTAGCGACTCAAGCTTTGCACGAGTAAGCTTCATATTAAGGTGCTTAGGACCGCTAGCATCAGCTGTAATATATGGAAGATTAATATCAGTTTGCTGGGTTGAAGATAATTCCTTCTTGGCTTTCTCCGCAGCTTCTTTTAATCTTTGTAGAGCTAGTGGATCTTGCTTTAAATCTATACCTGCTTCTTTTTTGAACTCATCAACAAGGTAGTTTAATATTCTCATATCGAAATCTTCACCACCAAGGAATGTGTCACCATTAGTAGCCTTAACTTCAAATACCCCATCACCAATCTCAAGGATTGATACGTCGAATGTACCGCCGCCTAGGTCGTATACTGCAATGGTTTTTGCTGCTGATTTATCAAGCCCATAAGCCAGCGCTGCCGCTGTTGGCTCGTTAATAATACGAAGCACTTCAAGACCGGCAATTCTACCAGCGTCTTTAGTCGCTTGTCTTTGCGAATCGTTAAAATATGCTGGAACTGTAATTACAGCTTGCGTTACCTTTTCACCTAAGTAATTTTCAGCAGTGTCTTTCATTTTTTGTAAGACCATAGCTGCAATCTGCACTGGCGAATATTTTGTTCCTTGAATTTCGATTACCGCATCGCCATTTTCCGCTGCAACAACGTTGAAAGGAACCTCTGACTTGAACTTTTTAACGATAGAATCGCTGTAGTTTCTACCAATAAGTCTTTTACTTGCAAAAACTGTGTTTTTTGAATTTTGTACAGCTTGACGCTTTGCAGGCTCACCTACTAATTTCTCACTATCTGTGAATGCAACTATAGAAGGTGTTGTTCTCAAACCTTCTGCATTTGCTATAACCTTTGGCTCTTTACCTTCCATTACAGCTACGCATGAATTGGTTGTACCAAGGTCAATTCCTATAACTTTTGCCATTTGTTTTCTCCTTAAAATAATTTTTTGTAACCTTAATCGGTTAGCTGATAGTTAGTTATATAGTGCAGAAATTTTCTTTCCCAAGTCTTAAGCAAATAAAATTATTAAAATTTTTAGGCGAAACCTTTCAGGCGCTTTGTTTCAAGGAGTTACAAAAGATTTAACGTCAGCATTCAGTTTAATTAATAATACCTAAAAGGCTCAATGTTTTTAATTTAATCAAAATTATATTGAACATTTTAGGATACTAGGTTTATATCTGTAACTTATAATAAAAGAAATTTTTTAAACCTTTCTAGGGCTTCAGGCATGTTTCTTCGGCCAAAACCAATCCTAAAGTAGTTATTTGGCATATCGTATACTGAAGCTGGAAGTAATAACACCCCTGCCTCTTTAACTAGACGATCATAAAAAGTGTCAAAGTTATCACCTTTTTTGAACTTTACCAGCCCTACACACCCACCTTCCGGGCGAACCCATGAAAAAAGGTCATGGTAGGTAGTGAAAAATTTATCCAATATTTTCAAATTATCCTCTGTAATAGCGTTATTACGAGCAAGCAATCTATCCATATTCTTAAGCGCAATCAAGGTTAATATCTCAGAAGGAGCACTGTTACATATAGAAGTATAATGCTTCATATGTTCGATTCTTTTCAGAAGCTCTTGGTCTTGGCAAGCAATCCACCCAACTCTAAGCCCCGCCAAGCCAAAAGCTTTACTCATTACCCCTAATGATACTCCTCGATGATAAAGCTCAACTATCGGCTTTGCCCATGTCTCACTCGGATTACCTAGCAATCTATAAACTTCATCAGAAAATAGCCAAATGCCATGTTTGTCTAAAAGACTTATCAAGCTCAATGACTCTTCATTAGTAATTACTTGCCCTGTGGGATTATGCGGGAAATTAATAACTACACATTTAGTATTCGGCTTAATTGCTTGCTTAATAGCATCTATATCTATACGCCAATTATTCTCTTCCTTAAGCGGAACAGCCGTTATTTCACACCCTTTGAGCATTGGCACTTCCATAAGTGATTGATAACAAGGTGTTAGTGCTATAACATGATCTCCAGGATTACATAATATATATAGAGAACAAAAAATCCCTTCTTCAGCACCAGCAAAACATAATATATTTTGCTTATCAAGGGATGGGTAAAGACTGCGCGCAATTTGCGCTCTTAAAATAGGCAAGCCATAAGTTTCAGTATAACCGAGGCGCAATTCATCCCATAACTCTTTTTCTTCTCTACTAGCCATATCAATTAGCTCTTTAACAGAAAAACTTTCTGCATCTGAGCAGCAAAGCAAGTACGGTGCACTAAACTCGTATTGCGCTAAATACTCTTCAAGTTTAAATATGTTGACTGACATTTTATCTCCATTCTTTTAAATATTTAAAAATAGTAGCCCTACCCATTTTAAGAATTTCTGCTATATAATCAGCTGCATTCTTTTCTGAAAAAGCTCCGATTGAATATAAATTCTCGACCAAAATCTTCTTCTGGGAGTTACTTAAATGTTGGAAATCCCATCCTTTCTCTTTCAAAAATGCATGAACAGATATATGCAACTTTTCTTGCCAATCATTTTTGAATAAAGCTTCAGGTTTCTTAGAATAAGAAATCTCTAAAAAATGATGACTTAAAGCTTGAAGTTGATTAAAAATTGATACATCGAAATTTATGCAAAAAAGATAATTACCCTCTATTGGAACAGATATAGAACGTATTAGGCGCCCATCAAAATTGAGCTTACTATATATTACTTCCCCTATATCTTTATCTAATTCATCCGGGCTAAGTAGAGATGGATCACCAATCTGCCTTTTAGATAAATTTCCTTCAATGTAGTATATAGATCCTTTATTAAGATCATGTATTACAACCTCAACCAAAGGACTCATTAAAGCCACTATTGCCTTACATAAGGGAATATAATTAGAAAGCGTCATTTGATACCTTTTAGTATTTATATTAATGCAATATAGACTAAAAAGTATACTTTGTCAAAATTTATTTATTAATTTATTATATACATGAATCCAATTAAACCCCATCGCGTTTTGCACCAGGATGGGCATTGTTATAAACCTTAAGCAAGCGCTCGGTGTCAACCTTAATGTATCGCTGAGTGGTTGATAGGCTCTCATGCCCAAGTAACTCTTGTATTACTCTAAGGTCCGCCCCCTGCCCGAGCAAGTGCGTTGCAAAACTATGACGAAAAGCATGAGGGCTAGCATGCTCTGGCAGCCCTAACATCCTTCTCAAATTTATTAGCTTCTTATTAAAGACATTAGCTTGGAGAACATTACCCTTTTCCCCTCTAAAAATAGGCTCATCGTTTGCGATATTAAAGGGCAATTGGCTTAAATATTTCTCAATAGACTCCTGCGCTAAAATAAGAAGCGGGACAATTCGCTGTTTCTTACCCTTACCCGTTATTTTAATATAGTCACTCCCTAGATCATTTTTGGTAAGCGAAAGAGCTTCTGAAATACGCAGACCTGTGCAGTAAATTAATATTAAAAGAGCCTTATCGCGCGCTCCTACCCAATCTTCTTCAGAGAGTATCTCTATGTTAGACACAGCCTTCATTGTTTGATCAATATTTAAAGCCTTAGGCAATGGCTTCTTTAACCTAGGACCTTTAACTGTAGTCAGTGCACTAACTGTATATCCTTTAGTTTTCTCTATAAATTTATAAAAGCTTTTTATTGAGGATAAAGCGCGGGCACTAGATGAATATTCAAAATTATCGTTTTTCCGCTGCGTTAACCAAGCCCTAATATTGCTAAGCTTAATATCAAGCAGAGTGCTTAACTCTAATCCCCCACCATTATAGGAGCTAGCAAAATTCAAAAAATTTTGTAAATCTTGCTGGTAAGCTATAGTAGTATGGTGCGACACAGCTTTTTCTAAAGAAAGCCAATTTATCCAATCTCTTATAATCTCTTTCAGCCCGTCTGAAATATGCGAAGCTTGTTCTAACCAGTGTATCATTATTTCCCTATACAGAAATTGGCGAATATCTCTCCTAAGATCTCGTCTACGCTTATTTTACCGGTAATTTGGCTTAGAGCCCGTGCTGCAAGCCTAATATCTTCTGCTGCTAAAACAATATCTTTATCAAAATTGAAGTTACTAAGCAGAATTAAAGCCTCATTTAAACTTTTTCTATAGCGGAGACGAGTGATAGCTGGGGTTTCAGAGGGCCTTGCAAGAGTTTCTGCTTTCCTTGTTATCTCATCAAGCAAAAGCTCCATTCCTGCCTTCTCCTTTACCGATAAAGCAAGCACCTTGTTTCCTTGATATGATATATTTTGCCTTTGGTGCTTTAAATCAATCTTATTGGCGATAATTATAGTGTTATCATCAATCAACTCTAAGAAATGGGAGTCTTTCGGCATACCTTCCGCAATATCGAATATAAAGATTTTAATATCCGCTTGACTTGCAGCAATTTGCGCTCTTTTAATTCCCTCTGCTTCAATCTCATCCTCTGTCGCTCTAATCCCTGCTGTGTCAGCAATTACAATAGGATAACCGTTTATGTCTAAATGTATTTCAAGCACATCTCTAGTAGTTCCAGCTTTGGTTGATACAATAGCCACTTCTCGCCGCGCTAAGTAGTTAAGAAGACTCGACTTTCCAGCGTTAGGCGGACCAAATATAGCAAGTTTAATACCGTTTCTGAGCCTTTCGCCTCTGGTATTGTCGTTTAAGTGAGAATTAATAGCTTGCTTAAGCCTGCATAAATTAGCATTGACTCCATCCAAGACGCTATCTGGAATTTCTTCATCTGGAAAGTCAATATAGGCTTCTAGCAAACTTTGGATCTTAAGCAAATCATGGCGCCACCCTTCATAAAGCTTCTCAAGTTCTCCACTCATCTGCCTTATTGCTTGACGAACTTGCTGAGATGTTTCGGCCTCTATTAAGTCAGCTAGCCCTTCCGCAGCTGTTAAATCCATCTTATTGTTTAAAAAAGCTCTTTTAGAAAATTCACCAGGCTCTGCAAGCCTCAAACCCTCAATAGACATCAAGCTTTCTATTAACATATTACCGATCGCAATACTGCCATGCGTATGAAATTCTATTACGTCTTCTCCGGTAAAACTATTAGGCGCTTTGAAATATATAACAATTGCTTTATCAAATATAATATTGTTTTCCGGTGAATACAAATTCACCAATTGAGCTTCTCTTGGCTTTAAAGTAACATCTGGACAAATTATATCTATTGCCCTTAAGGCATTAATACCGCTAATTCTAAATACTGAAACCCCTGCTTTACCTGGCGCAGAGCTTAATGCAAATATAGTATCCACTTAAAACTTATCCTCTTGATGAAAATTTACTTTTAATATATGCTAACCGCTAAATTTGGCTTACACTAAAAGATACAGCTAATAAAATATTTTGTAAACTTCTGCGATAACATTTAAGGATCATAACGGAAATTATGCCTAGAAATAACAATGCTGAAAATAATAATCCACTAACCCTATCATATAATTATGTAGATAAAGTAAAAGAATATTGTAGTAAAATTCTTTCTTTAACAAAAGCAAGCTTCCCGAAGGAAGTTAATTTTGAGAAATTCGCTGAAATATTTTATTCCTACATCCCAATAGATTATTTAAAAAAAGATAAAATAGAGCTATTTAGCGAGATCCTCAAAGATAACTATAATTTCTTCAAAATTAGAAGTAGTAAGTCAACGCTTGATATTACTCAAAATACTGCTTCCGATGGTCAAGGATTTTTAACTATAAAACTCTTAACTGATGACAAACCTTTTATAGTAGATTCTATCAAAGCCTTGCTTTCTAAAAGGAACTTAGAGGCAGAATTTATTCTGCACCCTGGAATAAAAAGCCTGCGTGACAAAAAAGGCAACCTTGAGTATATTGATCATAATCCTTTCAACACAGCTTACCAATCCGAGCTTCTTATCTTTACAAGAGTTCCTGGGACTTTTAATAAAGAAATATTAAATGATCTAGAAATAAGGATTAAGGAAGTTCTAGCTAAAATTGAGCAGATTACAACTGCTTGGCAGGATATTTTAGAAAAAGTAGAAGATTTAGCAAACGATATTACCTCATACATACCTATAATAAAAAATTCTTACTCAGAGACTATAGTTGAGAATAATATAGAGGAAATCTCTTCACTGCTAAAATGGCTTAAGGACGAAAACTTCATATTCCTTGCCTGCGTTGATTATCAATTATCTAATTCACCTAAGTCAAGCACCCATAATATTACCTCAAGGCTAGGAATTACAGCAATTTCAGAGGCTAATACTGAAAAATATTTATATGATGTAATCGATCTTTCAACTAACAGCGAAAATAGCAAAAAACTAGCAATATTTGGGAAGATATATCAGTTCTCCCCTATTCATAAATATGACAATATCTCTTTCATCCTGGTTAAGTATTTCGATAAAGAAGGTATATATATAGGTGGAACAATAATCCTTGGTCATTATGGCTCAAGCTTATATTACCAAACCGTTACATCTATTCCAGTCATTAGAAAAAAATTCCAAGACTTAATTAATAGTTCTGGTTTCAGCTTAGCAAGCTATAACTCTTCTAAACTTAGAACAGTTTTTGAAAGCTTACCGCGAAAAGAATTATTTTCTATCTCTAAAGGTGCATTATTCAATATCTCTATGGAGATTCTATCAAGCCTTAATACTAAAACTTTAAAGTTCTACGCTTATAAGGATTTAACCAATTATTTCTTAAACTTGTTTTTATTTTTACCAAGTGAAAGATTAACCCCTGAGGCAACTGAACAAATAAACAATTACCTTAGCACAAAATTTAATAGTCAAATTTTAAATAGCTATTACGAAGTAGTTGCGCAAAATTTTAAAGTTTTATTTATTACCCTTGCTGGGCATGATATAGACTTAGAGAACTATGATTTGACCCAAATCAAGGATGAGCTTGAATCGATTACAAGTTTGTGGAGAGATGCCTTCCTCCAAGAGCTATCATTAAAGTTTGGCGAGTATGAAGCCTTAAGTTTAAGTCATAAATACAAAAATATTTTTCCAAGAGAATATAAACAACAATACGACGCCTATATTGCTTTAGAAGATCTTGAGTATATTAAAAAAGCCTCGCTCACTCTAAACCCTGAATTTAATTTACATATTACCGATAATAGTAATATTACTCTTAAAATTTATAATGCGGAGCAAAAGCTTGCTCTGTCTAGTATTATACCATATCTTGAAAATATAGGATTCAACGTCCTTGAAGAACAAACATTCATATTAAATGAGAGTGAAGAGACCAAGACTGTTTATCTACATAAATTCAGCCTTACTTGTAACTTACCAGAAAATAGCGATTTTGCTAGCTTAAAAGTAGATATCGAAGTTGCTTTAAGCAGAATGACCCTTGGTTTTTTAAATAATGAAGCATTATGTAAGCTTATTATTCTTGCAGGGCTTGATTGGCGAAAAGTAACTGTACTTGAGGCTTTAACTAAATATCTACAACAAACAGGCTTCACTTTTGGCAATAATTTTGTTCAACAGACTCTAATTCAACATTCAAAATTTGCCAGTCTAATTTATAGCTATTATGACTATAAATTTAACCCAGAAACTCATTCTGTTAAAAAAGCACAAGAAATACATAAGCAGTTATTAGAATATCTAAACTCCGTTAGCTCAAGTAACGAAGATAAAGTTTTGCGCGCCCTATCCGGCCTCATTGATGCTATTATGCGCACTAACACATTTCAAAAAAACGCGGATGGTGAATACAAGCACTATGTCTCATTCAAATTCAACTCATCATTGGTCGCTGATCTACCGCAGCCGCTTCCTTATGCTGAAATATTTGTCTATTCAAAAGAATTTGAAGGTATACATTTAAGAGGTGGAAAAGTAGCACGCGGAGGAATCCGTTGGTCTGATAGAGGAGAAGATTACAGGACCGAAGTTCTTGGCTTAATGAAAGCTCAAATGACTAAGAACACAGTTATAGTACCAGTAGGATCGAAGGGAGCCTTCTACCTTAAATTCAGCTCGGATAATTTGTCACGCGTAGAATTTACGAATAAAGTTAAAGATTCATATTGTGACTTTTTACGTGGCCTTTTAGATATTACTGACAATATTGTCCATGGAAAAATCAAACACCCGGAAGATACCGTGCTCTATGATGATAGTGACCCTTATCTTGTAGTTGCAGCAGATAAAGGTACAGCTACGTTTTCTGATTTTGCTAACCAGGTTTCTGCCGAATATAATTTTTGGCTAGGCGATGCTTTTGCGTCAGGAGGATCAGCGGGATATGATCATAAAAAGATGGGAATCACTGCAAAAGGAGGCTGGATAGCAGTTGCTCGTCATTTCCAAGAAATGGGCATTGATGTACAAAATGATCCGATAACTGTAGTTGGTATCGGTGATATGTCAGGCGATGTATTCGGTAATGGAATGCTGCTCTCTAAATCTATTAAGCTAGTTGCTGCCTTTAATCATATGCATATTTTCCTTGACCCTAATCCTGATCCAAAAACAAGCTTTAAAGAAAGGAAAAGGTTATTTGAGCTCCCTGGATCAAAGTGGTCAGATTACAACCCTGACTTAATCTCTGAGGGAGGGGGAGTATTTGAGCGGAAAGCAAAATCTTTCAATCTAAGCCCTGAGGTACAAAACTTACTTGGTATTCGAGCAAACCAAGTTAAACCTGAAGAACTTATTCAAGCAATATTAAAAGCTGAAGTTGACCTTATTTGGAATGGCGGTATAGGCACCTACATAAAATCATCACAAGAAAATAATATGGATATTGGCGATAAAGCTAATGATAATGTTAGGGTTAATGGTGTTGACGTTAGAGCAAAAGTTATTGGCGAAGGTGGTAACCTTGGAGTATCACAACGCGGTAGAATTGAGTATTCTAGAAATGGCGGGCGTTTAAATACTGACTTTATTGACAATTCAGCGGGAGTTGATTGCTCAGACCATGAAGTCAATATTAAAATTGCCTTAGGGCAAGCTTTCGATGAAGGCAGGCTTACTCGCGCTTCAAGAGATATCTTATTAGCCAAAATGACCGAAGAAGTTGCAAGCCTGGTACTGCATGATAATTTCAAGCAAACTCAAGCAATTACTATTGCTGAAAAATCACATGCTTTCACAACAGAAATGTTTGCAAGGCAAATAGAACAATTAGAGTCAGAAGGATTACTTGATAGAAAAGTAGAGTTCCTACCGAACGCTCAGGAACTTTCAAAGCTCAGTGCAAATAATGAAAAATTAACGCGCCCAGAGCTGGCAATTCTTTTATCCTATAGTAAAATGTCAGTATATCAAGAGTTACTTGGGACAAAAGTTTCCCAGGAAAAATTCTTTGAAAGATATTTAATAGAATACTTCCCTGCTATGATGAGTAAGGATTACAAAGAAGAAATCCTTACTCATCAGCTTAGAAAAGAAATCATACTTACAGTTATAACTAATAAAATAGTAAATCAGCTTGGAGGCGCAGTTTTAAGCTCTATCAAACGTGAAACAGGCGCTCATTTATGCGATATTGTTAGGGCTTATACAATTGTAATTGAAATATTTAGCATTGAGCAGCTTTGGAGCAAAGTTGAGGAGCTTGATGGCAAAGTCGACATTGAAGTTCAAATCGATATGTTTACTGAGATTAATAAGCTTACTCGTAGAGGAATCTTCTGGTTCATTAGAAACTTTGAACACCCATTAAATATTTCTAAGCTTATTGAAGAATATAAAGATCAAGCTTATAACCTTAGTAAAGCGATCTATAAGTCTTTAAGCGGCGATGCAGTGAATAAATTTAATAATAAACTCTCCTACTTTAATGAAAACAGGGTACCACAGACTCTTGCTCAAAATATTGCAGCACTTGATACTTATGTTTCTGCTCTAGATGTAATTACAATTGCAAATAAAACAGAGGTGAAAGACGAGGATGTAGCAAAATTATATTTCCAAGTAGGTAGTTTCTATAAATTTGATTGGTTAAGGAAGAGCTGTGATAAGCTAATTAATACCTCTTATTGGACTAGGCTCTCTCTACAATCGATAAAAGATGATTTGTACGACAAACAACGTAAATTCGTTAGAGTTTTAATCAAACAAATGAAAAAAGAAGATAAAGGGTTTAATTTAGAAGATTGGGAGCAAATCAACCATAAACATTCTCAGATCTATTTTAAATTCATTCAAGAGTTAAGTGAGCATGAAGAGCTGGATCTAAACATGGTTGTTCTTGCTACCAAAAAACTCGAGATCTTCCTGCAAAGCTTGTAACCTTGGACCTAGTAGTCTTATTACTTAGCGAGTAATAAGACTAGCCTATTAACCAAATATTAATATATAATCTTTATTATTATATAATATAATAATTGAATATAAATATTATGCCTTCTTTATCTGAATTTTTCTCCAATAATAGGTTACTCTCAATATATAAAGATATTGAAAGTAAAGATAAAAGCCTTGCAAAGGTCCAGCTCGATCTTGAGCAACTCCAAGAGAAAATTGAAAAGATTTTGCGTAACTCTCAAAGCAATATTGAAAATAATAAAGAGTTAACTAGTTTTCACGAGCAATATAAAAAAAAGCTACAAGAGAAAATCATTTTAGCTAATGACAAAAGCTTGTTACAGGAAAGGTTTAATAAGAGAAAGGAAGAACTTTTTACCTCCGATAATCGCGAAATGCAACTTGAAAGAGAGGAGTTTGATAAATATTTAGTCAAGCAAGAGACGCAAAAGATAAAATTATATGTACAAAATAGGGATAAAATCTTTAAAAGGATTGATAGCTTTTCAGAAGATACTAAGGAGATGTCTGATCTTATAATCTCTGTTTTGGGTAAAGTTCTGAAAGGAAATCCTATAATAGACACTCTCATCCCAGAGAAATCATTAGAAAAAAATGCCGCAAAAATTATAGCATTAAACGCAGGGAATTTAATTGGCGTAGCACTTGATAATGATTTTTATTTGAAGAAAGGTAGAGTCTTAAGCGATATAATTAGTAAGAAAACTTCATTTGATAAAAATAATCCACCATTTTTTATAAGTTTACTTGATGATCCAAAAACTAATGAACTTATACAAAATCAGAATTTTCTAAATATATTAAATAATCTTATCCAAGAAGTTTTGCATAACGCCAATAAAAATACAAGTGATCAGACAGAAAATCTAGATAAAATTGCTAATTTAAAAGTAAGTATTTTTGAGCTTGATAAAGCTATTAAAGATTCATCCCATTCTACTAGGGAATTAAGTAATCTCAAGAAACAGAGAGCAATCTTAGCTCAAGAAGTGAAGTATTTAGAAAGTAAAACTAGATTAATTGAAACGCTACAAGCTTTTAAAAATGCAGGTTTCACGCAAGAAGTAATAGAAAGAGAAATACTACCATTTGCTAATGGTTTGATTAAAGATCTTACAAGTCAACCAGATAATCTTAGGAAGTTGTTAAAAAACTATATAAATAGCATACTTGTTGATGATACAATGAAGAAAGAAGCTTTATCTGATACTCTTACAGCTGGCGGTGACTTACTAAAATCTCTTTCCAATATGGTAAAGGATCAGCTCCCAAAATTTATAGTCGAAAATAAAGATAAAATATTAGAAGCTGCAACAAATCTAATTGATCTTGCAGAGCAACGAAAATTACCAGCACAGAAAATTGCTCCAAAACAAAATATAAGCAAAACCATCATAAACCCTATAGTAGAGCTAATGCCTCAAGCCTTGCCCATAGTCTATGAGATTGCTGAAGCTTCGCTAACTAAAGAGTTATCTACTGATCTTGCACAGCTCCTGGATGAGTTAGCTCTGTACCGTGGAGTTTTAGAGAAAATATCAAAGGCTAATTCAAAAGAAAAAGAAAAGTTATTGATTGAACAACAACAAAAGCTTAGTTCAATATTAACGACTACAGGGAAGATCATCCCTGCTTTTGAGACAACATTTAACTATACTATACCAAGGTTTATCCACGATAATAAAGAAAAGATCACGGATGCTGCAAATAACTTCCTTGAGCAAAATACTGCTCTGAAAGAGAGACTTGAAAGATTTGGAATAAGCCAGGAAGCAGCAAAAGTAGCGCTCGGTACAGTAATTGAAATTGCACCACAAGTCCAACAAATAGTATATGAATCGGCAAAAGAGCTGCTAAAACCAGATACTGCAGCTCATTTCCTTGAAACCATAACTAGTTTTCAAAAGTATGATATAATCTCAAGGTCTATGAAAGGCAAGAGCCCAGATATTCAAGCGATGCTACAAGTAAAACAGCAAAACGCATTGTCGTCCTTTATAACAGCTGCTAGTAGTTCGCTAAATGCTCTGACCCCTGTTTTAAGCGATACTTTACCTGAATTTATCAAAACTAATAAAGAGCCAATTAGTCTTGCTATCATGAAGCTTATAGGAACTAACCCGCAAATTAAAAGAATGATCCAAGCTAATAGGGCTAAAGGGATAGCTGGCATAAGTGATTCATCCATAACGCAAGCAGTGTATGCAGGTTTAGATTTAATCCCAGATTTGCTACCGCTTGCAACTGAAATAGGGCATAAAGCCTTAGCCGAAAAAGACGCATTAACCAATGTCATTAATAACTATCAGGAATTTGCTAAAGCTCCAAAAAAAGAGAAAAGCGCCAAAATGGATAAATTTTTAGACTCTGTATTTATATTGACCAATAAAGCAGGTATCAAAGAGACATTAGATAAAGAATTACCAGCTCTTTTAGCAAAGCATGCGGACTCAATGGGTAAGGTATTTGAAGATTTCATAAGTACTACCGAGGTTGGTAGAAAAATGGACTTAGAGGGCAAAAAACTATTGAAGGTACTTAGTAAAAAACTCCCGCAATTAGCAGAAATTGCCGAGCTCTATCACCACAATAAGCGCGACTATAAGACATTAATACCAAAAGCTATCAAAATTCTTGCCGACAGAGAGGTTCTAAGCCTAGCACTTAAAGCAGCATTTGGCTTAATTAAATATAAGGTAACGAACAAAAACACAGAAAAACCAAAGTCAGCCTTTATCGATCGTATTTTAAAAAGAAGAAAGAGTCCCAATGTTCAGGATCAAGCGAGATAATAAATTAAATGGACAATTAGTATGGGGTAATTTCTAATTCTCTTCTGCCTCAACTAAAAATTTTCATAATTATTAACTCATTAACCTATATTACAAAATTTTAACCTAGAGTAGTAATTTTTGACCCCCTCCCCCCCTTTTTTAAAAAAAGACTTGTTGAGATCGCACTATTTTTTATCATATAAAAGCTAAAAATTTATATTCGGCGATTACTTTTCCCTTGGTTTTTTCTCTACCATACCCTACCTATCTACTGCGTTACTTAATTTTCCTACCAACTACTTTTGAAATATATTAATTCACGTACTTTTATATCAAAGCTATACCCCTTACTTGTAAGACTACAACTTAAAAGACTTCTACATCCATATTATATCCTTCGCACTTCGAGAGTTCACGGTGTGGATTTTAGGGAAGCTGCTTTCCTCAAATACGAAAATGATTCTGCGGTGCTTGCCTTGCCCGTTGTTCCTCTACCCTACTCTGCAAATTACTTAATTATATAGAAAATCTTAATCTTTGAACAATTTTATATAGCGTTAGGTCTCTACTAAGTGATTTTTATTTTTCAATTAGAGAAGTATTAAGTGATTATAACCATTTATCGTTTCTCGTAGAAATGAAATTTTCACACATAGAGTAGTAATATATTGTATATTTATAACTTCAGCATGCGCCTTTCATTAAACTCCTCTCAAAACTCTACTTCTGCTGTTAATTTGTACCCAGGTTTGGCGCTCGAATACTCGTACCTATAGTGAAATTAGTTGAGTTGTGGTACTAAAAATAACGAGCGCAGCGTATGAGTAATACGTAAGCGAGGAGTGACGACGTACCACACTTTAAATAAATTTACTATATAAGCACTTTGCGGTTCTTTGTTCCATAGTCTTCTTGAAATTATCTACCTTAAGCGAGTTTCGAAAGAGTCTAATACTCAAGACTTAGCCCCTAAAAAATTTATAGCCATTAGTATTAAAGAAGTGCAGACTCTAATGCGTGATTACTCAGCATTCAAAGATAGAAGGGTATTTTATGTTTTATCATCAATTTTATTCGGTAACGTAGGAGAGTAAGATAATTTTTACTTAAGAACTATGTATTTGCAGTATTTTTAAAAAATTAAAAGCAACACGGTGGAAGCTACCATGTTGCTTTTAAAAAGATAATTAAGTTGGTTTATGACTCTTTCTTTGAAGATTTACGAGGTTTTATTTCATTATCTTCTTCGCTCTTTTCATCAGTATTTATATCCTGAACTGTAGGGCTGGAATCGCTAGCAAAACTAATACCATCTATATTAGTACTAGGCTTCTTTACATCGCTATGGGACTCTGCTCCATATGGATCGTCAAGCGGCTTATCAGCGAGTAGATTTTTGATTTGCGCCCCAGATAAAGTCTCATGCTCAAGAAGTGCATTTGCAAGCTTATGAAGATCTTTAAGATGTTCTGTTAGAACCTTCTTAGCAAAGTTATAACCTTCATCAACGATTCTTTTAACCTCTGAATCAATTACTTCAGAAGTATTTTCTGAATGATCTTGCCCATTATTTCTAGCATACATATCTTCTGAGTTTCCGCCATGATAAATAGGCCCAATTTTCTCGCTCAGGCCCCATTCTGTCACCATAGCTTTAGCCATGTTTGTGGCCATTTTAATATCTGAAGAGGCTCCTGAAGTTACCTTATCTTTGCCGAATATAATTTCTTCAGCTACGCGTCCGCCCATCGCAACTGCAATATCAGATTCCATTTTTTCCTTAGTTAAGGAGAACCTATCGCTTTCAGGAAGTCTCATGACCATACCAAGCGCTCTTCCTCTCGGGATTATAGTTGCCTTATGGATTGGATCCGAAGCTCTAACGTGAAGCGAGACAATTGCATGACCGCCTTCATGATAAGCAGTTAGTTTCTTCTCAGCATCAGACATAGCCATCGAGCGGCGTTCAACGCCCATGAGAACCTTATCTTTTGCAGCATCAAGATCTTCCATCTCTACTAATTTTTTTCCTTTTCTCGCAGCAATAAGCGCCGCCTCATTTACTAAATTAGCTAATTCTGCACCAGAAAATCCTGGCGTACCTCTCGCAATAATTCTAGGAACAACAGTTTCTGTGTGCTTGATCTTACGCAAATGGACTTTTAATATCTGCTCTCTTCCATCAATATCAGGGTTTGGTACGTTTATTTGCCGATCGAATCTCCCTGGACGAAGCAGCGCTGGGTCAAGTACATCAGGCCTATTAGTTGCCGCTATAATTACAACGCCCTCATTAGCTTCAAAACCATCCATTTCAACGAGCATTTGATTTAGTGTCTGCTCTCTTTCATCATTACCTCCGCCCAGGCCAATACCTCTGTGGCGACCTACAGCGTCAATCTCATCAATAAAGATAATACAAGGAGCATTACGTTTACCTTGTTCAAATAAATCACGAACGCGGCTTGCGCCCACACCAACAAACATTTCAACAAATTCAGAGCCTGAGATGCTAAAGAAAGGTACATTCGCTTCACCGGCAATAGCTTTAGCTAGTAATGTTTTACCAGTTCCTGGAGGGCCAATTAATAAACAACCTTTTGGTATCTTACCACCAAGTTTCTGAAACTTACTTGGATCTCTTAAGAAATCTACAATTTCAAATAACTCATCTTTTGCTTCTTCGATGCCAGCTACATCCTTGAAAGTTATCTTAGGGCCTTTATCCGAGATTAGTTTCGCTTTTGATTTCCCAAAACCTAAGGCTTTGCCTCCGCCGCCTTGCATTTGTCGCATAAAGAATACCCAAACTCCAATAAGTAGTAGCATTGGGAACCATGAAACAAATATATTAAATAAAGAATTCATTTTAGTATCTGGTGGAACTACCTCTATTTGAGCGCCACTCTCACGCAGACGAGATACTAAATCTGGATAATTCATTGCATATGTATAGAATGATGATCCATCATTTAGATGTCCCTCAATCAGCCTATCAAATATTTTGATATCATGTACTTGCTTATCGTCTACTTTATTTAAAAATTCTGAAAATGGAAGATTAACTTTGCTACCAGCAAAATTATCCCCTTGCATGGAATTAAAGAGTAGAATCGCTATTAGAAATATAGCAAGCCATAAGAGGATGTTTCTATTTTGATTATTCATAGTAATTGCTATTAAAAAACATAATGTGTTAAACGAGAAATAAAAGAAGGTTTAAACTTCACCGAGAGTTTATTATTTAGTTCAAATTCTTCACCTTCAGAGCTATAGTAATTAATATGGGGTATTGCTACTAGTTTTTCAATAGATTTAATAGCAGGTAAGGTAAAAATAATTTGTTTTGGTAGCGATAATGCCTCTTTGAAGGTTTCATCTAGAGCTTTATAATCTGCCTCGGTACAGTAGTCTATAAATAATTCAGCGTTAGGAAGAGCTCTAAGCCTAAATAAAAACCTATTATCCCAGTAAGCCGCATCTTTTAGGAAAACTTTCTCAGGCAAGCTTTTACCATATTCTCGGTAGATCTTTAAACTGTTCCCCTTCAGATCAACTATGCAGCTGTGAATAGTAGTTTTAAAACTATTTTTTGTTATCAATTTATTATATACCTGTTTTAAAGACTCATATCTTGGGGGATGTTTCTGCCCAGAAATCATCGTTAAAATATGGGATAGAGTTAGCAGCTTTTCCTCTTCAGCAAACTTATTATATTGGCTTAAAGTAATTATTGCAAAACCTTCGGGGTGGATATAAATCGATGTTGATAAACATTCTAAGAAAGCTTTTTCAATAGTTTTAGATGCAAGAGTAAAATTTTCAATACTAGAGAGAATTCTGGCCTTAAATAAATCAGGTTCAATCGTATTTAGATTAAAGAAATTCTTCATCTTTCCTCTTAACTCACTACGCAAGTATTTATCAGAGCTATTAAAAGGGTCTTCTACAGCCTTAATACCATTTTGTGAAATCAACTGATAGCAGTCTTCTTTAGAAAAATTGAATAAAGGGCGTAAGATATGCACATTGTTATAAAAATGTAGATTATGCTCAGCAAGGCCCATTATTCCACTGCCACGAGAAAGCCTAATGAAAAAATTTTCAAGCCTATCATCAGCATGATGGGCGGTTAATAGGGAGAGAATATCCTGCTCTTTACAATAATTTGTAAGAAGTTCATAGCGTGCTTCGCGTGCTCTTTCTTGTATATTAGAGCTGATCCCATTATGTTGCCATTTTAAAGTATGATGCTCAATAGAAAACCTATCGCAGATCTCTTTTACGTAATTTGCTTCAATAGCAGCTGCAGGCCTAAGACCGTGATCAACGGTAAGGGCTATTAGTTTATGTCCTTGCTTGAAGACCCACTCATGCATAAGTATCAATAATGCAAAAGAATCCGCTCCGCCAGAAACCGCAACAGCAAATCTGGCTTGGTGTTTAAATGGCCAAAGCTTAGAAATATTTTCAGCAAATTTTAAAGATAATTCATTCATGCTTAAAGTGGATTTTTACTGATAAAATAACAGCTTAGAAGTCTTGTGTAAAATATAATATTATCTCAACATACGAAAGCCTTCTAGCTAGCAAATAAGCACGTTAAATTACTTTTCTGCATTCTCAGTTTGGGCAGCCCCTAGCGCATAAACGCAAAGATCTTCAAAAGATACATTGTTTTTATCAGCAAGAGCTTTTAGCTGCGCTATTGCATCCATAACTTCAGGCGGAATAGTACCGCCTCGATTTTTTGAAAGCCAGTCAGCCTGGAAGTGTAAAGGATGATGGCTTTCTTCAGGTTGTCCAAGGTAAATAGTAAAAGGGGCTATTTGATCGCCAAACTGACAATTAATGGTAAACTCGCGCATAATTAAAATATTTATAGTTCTCTAGGATAACATCATAACTTAAAAAAGTTAAATTTCTCTTAAATTATGCTTTTTTCTATAATAATAAAGATTTTAACTTAGTAAATTGTGTATCTAAAGCTTTTTCGCTGCCATTTAACAAATTCTTTTCTTCATCAGTTAAAATAGTATCCTCTATATGGCTAAAAGATCCTTTATAAAATACTACATTCCTACCTATGCATCTTGTACCATCCCATACTGAACACGTAAGCTCTGTTTTATTTTGGTTGAGAATTTGATTAATCATAAAGAAAGCTGCATGCGCCGGCCCTGTCACGGAAGACATACCTGTAAGCTTTATGATATCGTTTCCCCTAAGTATTGTTTGCTTAAATATTTGCTCTATCTCAGCTGGAGTGGCAATCTCTTTAATAAATTTGCCGTCAACTTTAACATGACTTATCAATGGAACCATTGTAGGACCGTGCTCACCAAGGGCCATACCTTCAACATAAGACTGATATATATGGGGGATGCGCGCGCATAAAACTTCTTTAGTAATATTACGTAGACGCATTGTATCAATATAAGACACTCCAAAGACCCTTCTTGCAGCACCATCTATTGTAGCTTTGCTTCTTGCGACTAATTGTTCTATGAAATATTGGGTAAGAAAGTCTACAGGGTTGGAGATAATAAAAATCATAGAAGATGGATTTACGACCGCAAGTTGGATAAAGCCTTCTATTATTTTAGCATTTTTTACAGCAAGTTCTTCACGGGTCTCCGAAGGCGAAGATCTTTTAGCACCTGCAGTTATAACTATCACATCTAAATCTTCAAGATCCGCAAAATCAGAGGTGAGTCTAACAGTACCGCAGGAAGGTAATTGCAAGGAATCATTTAGATCCATTATAAAGCCTTGCTTGGTAAGCCAGTAAGTGCTTGGCTTATTATTCTCAAGATGCAGCCTATTATAAACGATAACATTATAATTATGTAAAGCTAGAACTTCTGCTAGATTTAGGCCTATATCGCCTGCACCTATTATACCAACCTTCTGTCTACGTAACATATACCCTTCGGAGTTTTAGCGTTCGCGTTATAAATTGTATTTTTTGTTTGTAAAGTGGAAAATTTGGAAGATGGTGGAGATAAACGGATTCGAACCGATGACCCCCTGCTTGCAAAGCAGGTGCTCTACCAGCTGAGCTATATCCCCACATGTAACTGGTAAGTCGTGACGAATTTATACACTTATAAATAAAATCAGTCAATAGGTTTTTATGATTTTTCTCAAAATTATTTTTCTATTATCTTATTAGAATAAAGCAAAACTCTAAAACTCTTTTGAAGTATTGCTTAACTCTGTCAGATCAAGGTCTCCTATTTTAATACCTTCATCCGTAAATGTTATATCGAATTTCGCATTATTATTCAGCTTTTCAGTTGCTATTTCAGGAGTTTCTTGTTCTGAAATATTATGTCCGGCGGCCCTATTTATTATTTCTGTTAAGTGTAGTTTGAAATTTTCTGAGTCGTAGTATCTTTTAAGCTTTATTGATACAATATCTACGAGTTCAGGGTAATTTTTAAAGTCAAGGCTAAAACTACCTTTTGGCATAGCTTCTCTATCAGAAAAATCAATATTTCCAACCATATTAAAAGCTGAGGTGTTATTGACATTACTAGTAAAATTATTGACCGTGACTTGCTTTATAAAACTTGATTTAGACTCACTCAAGCCAAGGCTAACGCTGAAATCAGCTAAAAGTTTACCATGGCGTATCATACTATTAGGGTTATGACTTGAGGAATCAAAGCTAAATATTATATTTAATTTGCCTGAATCACTTGCAGAATCATTGGCACAAACGAGGTTAAAGTTATTTATAGTGGCGTTAGATAAGTCGTTTTTAAGCATAGTAATTTGATCAGCTTTAGAATGGGTTCTCTTAATAAGATTATTGAATGAGAAATCTTTGTCCCAAGCAATGTTATATAATGATTTACTAAACTGATTATCTATCGTCAAAGGCAAAGATGGAGCTATGGTATATTTCGTTAAAGTGCTGAAATCATTGCCTATCGCTAGGTTTATTCGATCAAAAAAAGTTATTTTCAAAGACTTTAGAAGTATATTTATATCAAATTCAGTATTAGCAATGTCAAATTTTGTGATGTTATCTTTCTCAATTATCAAAATATTAAAGTCATAAATATTTATGGCCCATTTATAAGGATAGCCTGAAATTTCAATATCCTTGAAAGTAAATTTAGTATTATCAGAATTTAAATTATTTATGGAATTTGCGATTTGTTTTTTTATTATATGTGCACCCGTAAACCAGATAATACTATATAAAGCAAAGCTAAATAATGAAAAAGACAGAAGCCTGCGAAAAGAAAATTTCATAATGATGTATTTTAGTTTTTTAATATCTTTGCTTTACATAGAAATATTGCGTGTTGCATGGGGTAAACGAACCTTTAAGCCGTCTAAAGACTCTGACATAATAAGTTGACAGCCTAGTCTTGATGTAGGAGTTAAACCGAATGCGAGATCTAGCATATCTTCTTCCTCTTCGGAAGCAGGTTGAAGGTTATTATATGTATCTTCATCTTCGATGATAACATGGCAAGTAGAGCATGCAAGGGATCCCTCACAAGCACCCTCTAAGTCTATATTATTACTATGGGCGATTTCTAGAACGGATAAACCTTCTGGAGCTTCTACTTCAACTTTACCTTCGGATGTTATAAAAGTCATTTTGAATATATTTCGAGCCATAATCTTCCTTGTATTTATATTTTAGTACCTTTAAGAGCTTTAGTCATATCGTTAGACATTTTCATTGCAATGAAGTTACCAGCTTGCTTCTCCAATATTTCTAGTGAATCTTGGATAGCTTGCCTATTACCTTGCTCAATTTGCTCTAAGGTTTTATCAATATGTTCTTTTATTAAATTATACTCGCTCTTGTCAAGTATATTGTTACTTTCAGTCAAAGCAGCAGTCAAAACTTCAATTACTCTTTTTGCTTCAACAATAGTTTCCTGGAGTAACTTATACTGGTGATCTTTCTCAGCATTCTTAAATGCTTGCAGAAGCATCTGCTGCATCTGCTCGAAGTTAAGCCCATATGAAGGTTTTAAAGTAACCTGCTGACTGACAGAGGTAGTTTGCTCAGTTGCTGATATGAATAGCACTCCATCAGCATCTAGTTTAAAGTTCACATCTATTATAGCAGCTCCAGCCTTCATAGGAGGGATGCCAGTTAATTCAAATTGGACAAGGGAACGACATTCGCTGGCAATCTCTCGATCGCCTTGTACAATATGAAACTTCATACCTGTTTGATTATCTGTATAAGTAGTAAATTGTTTTGTAACCGAGCAAGGAATTGGTGTATTACGCATTATTAGCTTATCTACAATACCACCCATAAGCTCAAGGCCAAGGGATAAAGGCGTAACATCAATAAGTAAATTGTTAGAGCCTTTAGTTAGGTTTTCAGCCTGCAGGGCAGCGCCTAGTGCAACTACTCTATCTGGATCAACATTGTTAAAAATTTTAATGTTAAAATTCCTTTGCAGCTCTTTTTTGATTGATTCAAGACGAGTAGAACCTCCAACTAGAATGATTCCTTCTATATCTTCAGGGTAAATCTCTGACTCCTCAATCGTTTGTTTAAGCAAATTAATTGTGTCTTGTATTATTGGAGCTATTAAGTCTTCAAATGTTGATTTATCTAAAATAATCTCTATCGTCTTACCAGCTAAGTCTAGTTTTAGGGTAGTTTGGCTAACCGCGCTAAAACTTTCCTTAGCTCTTTTTGCTTCTTCAAGTAATATTCTTGCTGACTCTGTATTAAGCGTAGTTATATCGAAATCTTTTCTTAGGATATTTAAGCAATGATCATAAATAACATGATCAATATCATCTCCACCAAGCATACTATTGCCGTTAGTGGCGATTACCTGGAAAACCCCCATCTGCATATTAAGGAGAGAAACGTCAAATGTACCTCCCCCTAAATCATAAACAACAAAGTAGCCTTCACTTCTTTGATCAAGCCCATAAGCATATGCAGCAGCGGTTGGCTCGCTTATAAGGCGTAAGACTTCAAGACCTGCAAGTTTTGCGGCAAATATAGTTGCATTCCTTGCTGTATCGTCAAAATAAGCAGGGACAGTTATCACGGCTTTTTCTATAGAGTAACCGAAGAATTTTTCTGCTCGTTGTTTTAGGTTCAATAATATTTGCGCTGAAAGTTCTTCTGGCGTGAAGGTTTTTTGTCCTAAACGTACTTTAACTACATCATCCTCTTGAAATATTATATCCTTTATATAAGAGGGCAAAGAAGTATTCTCTTGAATTTCTGTAAAAGATTTACCCATTAACCTTTTTACAGATTTAATAGAAACTTCACCTTCTCTATAGGACCCAACACTAAGTTGGCCGTCATTCATTAGGGTAACTATAGATGGAAGGATATCGTCGCTGGAATCGTCTTGAATAATAATAGGTTTTTGGTTTAAAGAAAAACCAGCAAGCGAATTTGTCGTTCCAAGGTCAATACCTATCGCTATGACCTTATTATTATCCTGAAGTACCACATTTTCAAGGGGTTCTGTTATCTCAAGCGGTTGCATTTATTCTACGTATTTTACTTTTTATTTCTTCAATTAACTTGCACAAATACTTAAGCTCGGTTGCCTGGTCAGTTGCTTTTGAAACATCTTCTTCATTGAAACATTCAAGTAATTTTACAATGATTTTTTTCTTTTCATCTAGCTTGTTATCTAGCAGTCTATTAAGTTCAGTAATGTTTTTTAGCTCTTCTAGCTGCTCTCTATCACTCAAGGCTTTCATTAAAATACTCTGATTACTTTTGACACTTCTTCGTTCATCTGAGAGGTCAATTCCAGCAAGTTTCAATAAGTATTCTGCCCTAAATAATTCGTCATTAAGTATCTTATATGCTTCATTTATCTCTATAGACAAAGTTAAAAACTTGAGCTTCTCATCATCGCTTCTAGCTTTATCAGGATGATACTTAGCTTGTAACAAAAGATACTGCTTTTTTAAATGTTTTGTATCTATGTTGTAGCTTTTTTCTAAACCGAATCTTGTAAAATAATCCGCATTAGACATGAAATGATTCCCCACAGCCGCAGCGCCCTTTTTCATTTGGGTTTTTAAAGATAAAGCCTGCTTTGAATTTATCTTCGACATAATCCATTTCAGAGCCTATTACATACATTACAGCCTTTGGATCAATAAATACATTGACGCCTTTAGCGCTTATCTCTTCTTCAAAAGCTTTTTTTTCGTCAGCATATTCAATTACGTAAGAAAGACCTGAGCAGCCTCCAGCCTTAACTCCAACGCGTATACCAAGAGATTCTTTGCCCCTTTGCGCTAATAGCTGCTTTATTCTATCTGCAGCATTATCTGAAATAGTAATAATTGCTGGTCTTGCTTTTTGTAGATTACTCATAACTCACCTTAGGCTTTAGCATTCTTTGCTTTATAATCCGCAATAGCTGCTTTAATAGCATCTTCAGCAAGCAATGAGCAATGTATTTTTACTGGTGGTAAAGATAAATGTTTAGCAATTTCAGTATTTTTAATAGCGCTTGCTTCTTCTAAATTCTTACCCTTGACCCATTCTGTTACAAGGGAACTTGAGGCGATTGCTGAACCACAGCCAAAAGTTTTAAATTTAGCTTCTTCTATTATTCCTTGCTCATTAACTTTGATCTGTAATTTCATTACATCTCCGCAAGCAGGCGCACCAACAAGACCAGTACCTATTGAAGGATCGCTCTTATCTAGTGAACCTACATTTCTAGGGTTCTCATAATGATCTATTACTTCTTTGCTATATGCCATAAAAAAATCTCTTTTATCATAGTTATCTTTAAATAAAACTCCTCTACATAAGGGAGCTTCAAAAAAACCTGGAAGGCGGAACCAAAACGTTCTTAAGATACGTAAGAACCCAAGCACCATACTGACTAAAAATTACCTCAAGGAGAGGGTTCTCTAGTGAGCCGCCCAATTAATTGATTTAAGATCAACCCCATCCTGAAACATTTCCCACAATGGACTTAAATTCCTTAAATGCTCTACTTTTGACTGAATTAATGCTAGAGCATAATCAATTTCTGCTTCTGTTGTAAATCTACCTATACCGAACCTGATGGAAGTATGCGCCATTTCCTCATCTAAGCCAAGAGCCTTTAAAACATATGAAGGCTCAAGAGAAGAAGAGGTGCAAGCTGACCCAGATGACACAGCAAGCTCTTTTATAGCAAGTATCATAGACTCACCTTCGATATAAGCAAAGCTTAAATTTAAATTTCCTGGGTATCTTTCTTTTCTATCGCCATTTAAGTATAATTCAGGTACATTTTTAAGCAAAGTACCTAAAAATTTATCAGCAAGTTTTTCAATATGAGTGTAATCCTCTTCCATACGATCTTTAGCAATTTCAGCTGCCTTGCCAAGCCCTACTATTAAAGGAGTAGGTAAAGTACCTGATCTAATGCCGCGTTCCTGCCCACCGCCGTTTATTATTGGGTGAAGTCTTACCCTTGGCTTCTTGCGTACATATAAAGCTCCCACACCTTTTGGACCGTAAATTTTATGGCCACTAATACTAGCAAGGTCGATATTACATTCTTCGACATCAATAGGTATTTTACCAAATCCTTGCGCAATATCGCTATGGAAGAATACACCTTTTTCACGGCAGATTTTTCCTATTTCTTTTAAGGGTTGTATAACACCTATTTCATTATTTACTGCCATGACAGAAACCAATATAGTCTTGTCAGTGATAGCGCTTCTTAGTACTTCTAAATCGACTATACCATTCTTTTGCACAGGCAGATAAGTGACGCCGAAACCCTCTTGCTCAAGGTGTCGACACACATCAAGCACGCATTTATGCTCAGTTTGTAATGTAATAATATGGTTTTTTTTCTCTTTGTAAAAACTTGCAACCCCGCGAATAGCAGTGTTATTAGATTCAGTAGCACCTGAAGTAAATATAATCTCTTTAGGGTTAGCATTGATTAAACTTGCAACCTGAGCTCTAGCTTGTTCGATTGCATCTTCAGCTTCCCAGCCATATTTATGGCTTCTAGAGTGCGGATTACCAAATTTTTCAGTAAAATAGGGTATCATTGCTTCAAGTACCTTAGGGTCCATTGGAGTAGTTGCTTGATAGTCTAAATATATTGGTAAAGTTATACCTACTTCTTCTGTTGTTTTATTCAATAAACCAGCATTAATCATTATTCTTTACTCCTTGTAAAATTACACAGCAACTTGTTCGATATTTGCTGCAAGCCTTAAATATATATTTTTCCAGTGCTCTACGAAATAATCTATATCACTAATTTGTTGATCGAAAGAAAGACTAACCCTAACTGCACATTCAGCAAGCTTATCTGGTATACTCATGGCTTTGAGAACATGCGATCCCCCAACTTTTCCTGAAGAACATGCGGAGCCCGAGCTAACAGCAATATTTGCCAAGTCAAAATTCATTAGCTGAATTGGGCTTTTTACATTCGGCATTATAATCAAGCTTGTGTTAGGTAATCTTGGAGCAGATTTACCAATAATTACTGCTTCTTTGCAAAACTCAGTGATAGCACTTTCTAACCCTTCTCTCAAGACTATAATTTGCTCCATTGAATTAGCCATTAGCTCAAGATATTTACAGGCTTCGGAGAAACCAGCAATAGCATAAACATTCTCCGTACCTGAACGAAGACCTTTTTCTTGCCCGCCCCCTAAAATAAAAGCTTTTAAATCAATTTTCTCTTTTCTTATTAAAGCACCCGCTCCAAGTGGGCCACCAATCTTATGACTTGAGATGGTAATAAAATCAAGATCTAGATCTTTTAAATTTAAATTCACTTTCCCGATTGCTTGCACCATGTCTGAATGCGTGTATGCCCCATATTGTTTAGCAAGCTCTATAACTTCTTTAAGTGGCTGGATTATACCAGTCTCATTGTTAGCAAACATAGCTGACACAAGTGTAGTCTGTCCACTCGACGCTTTTAATTTGTCTTCTAGATCGTTTAAATCTATTATACCATTCTTACCAACCTTGATTTCAATTAATTTTTCAAAGTGATGTTTGCTCGCTAATATTGAAGGATGCTCTATGGCAGAAACTAATATATTGTTATTTTTAAAGTTATTAAGTAATAAGTTATTTGCCTCGGTCCCAGAGGAGGTAAAAGTTAGAGTATAACCATCAAATCTATCAAGGTTGAATGCGTGAAGAATGTTATCTCTTGCTTCTTCAACAATATTCTTAGCATTTCGGCCAAAGGTATGGATAGAAGAAGGATTATGTGGTAAATCCATAAGACTTACTATTCGCTCCTTGACTTGAGGTAACATCCGGGTTGTCCCATTGTTATCTAAATATATTACTCTTCCAACTATGGAACTCTTCATACTCCGCTCAAAGTCTCAATATTTAATGCGTTAATTTTGTTTTTTAATCTTCCTGAGGTAACATCTTCTATTGTTACGTTATTAAAATAGCTCCTAATTTGCTGGTTTAGCCCTTCCCATAAATCATGCGTACTGCATTTTGTGTTATCAGGCATACATCCGGCACTTGTTCTATTGCTACATCTGGTCATTTCAATATTTTCTTCCACAGCCTCGATGACTTTAGCAATCTCAAAATTTGCCTCTGTTAAGAGATAACCCCCACCAGGTCCTTTTATAGCACGTACTATACCGGCTTTTCTAAGCTTGTTGAATATTTGTTCTAAATAACTTAATGCAATTTTTTGTCTTACGGAAATATCAGCAAGAGTAATAGGTTTTTGATTATCATAGGAGTACGCCATATCGATAACCGCCATAACAGCATATCTTGCTTTAGTAGTTAACATCATAAAGTTATACAATAATTGATTTATTAATATTGCTGTGCTATATTTCTGCTAACTTTTTATCAAGTTAAAAGTTAGCGTTAATTAATTATTTATTATTTGATGCTATTATAAATAACCTAGTAAATTAGTCAAGTACTTAACAATTTTTTGAGTAATATAATATGGCTGAAGTTTATTTCAATGGACCTGCTGGTAGGATTGAAGGGAGATATAGCGAATCTCTTGATAAGAAAGCACCAGTAGTATTAGTCTTACACCCACATCCTGTATATGGTGGAACAATGAATAATAAAGTAGTATACGGTATGTATAAAACTTTTGTTGAAAATGGTTTTACTACACTTCGTATAAATTTCCGTGGAGTTGGTAAATCGCAAGGCGAATTCGATAATGGAGTTGGGGAACTTACTGACGCTGCAACAGCATTAGATTGGCTGCAGATGCAAAATCCTTTCGCTACAGATTTTTGGATCGCTGGCTTCTCGTTCGGTTCATGGGTTGGAATGCAGCTTATGATGAGAAGACCGGAAATTACTAATTTCCTTGCTGTATCTCCTCCGGTAAATAAATATGATTTTTCATTTTTATCACCTTGCCCAGTCCCTGGGCTTATTGTTCAAGGAAATAGGGATAGCATTGTTTCTGAGGAATCGGTTTTGGATTTAGTGGATAAATTATCTAAGCAGAAGCAAGCACCTGTTGAATGTAAAATTATAAATGGCGCAGACCATTTCTTCAGAGAAAAAATGGAAGAGCTACAGTCAACTATAGATGACTATCTTAAATATAGATTATCAACGGCTGGCCAGGAAATCGTTTATGATGGAGACGTTTTGGATGAAGACTTCTGTGATGATGAAGATGACGATGATGAACCTAAAAACGGTAATAAGCCGCGCCGCATAATGCTTGACGACTTCCTGTAGTCCCTGGAAAACTAATAGGTAATCCTTTGAGAACGCGTGCAGCAAGAAACGCAAAGGCTTGGGCCTCGATAAAATCAGGGTCTAAGCCTTTTTCTTTTATATTTTTAAGTTTAACATGCGCTGGAAGAGCTCTATTCATAAAATTCATTAAACTATAATTATTTACGCCTCCCCCTGCGGCGTAGATTACTTTAGGCATAGACGGCAGATTATTATTAACTGCATGAACAATAGCGCTAGCTGCAAACTTAGTTAGAGTTGCAATTACCTTATATTTATCGCTCTCAAGATCGTATATTTGCTCAACAAGTTTTTTAAACTCATTGCGGTCCAAAGACTTAGGGATAGGTTGCTTGAAATAAGGATGACTTAACCATTCTAATATATATTTCTCGTTAGCGTCGCTAAGAGCACCTTGAGCAGCATATTTTCCAGAATCATCAAAAGGCTCGTTGAAATACTTCATGCAGGCATCATTGATAATAGCATTAGCAGGTCCGCAATCGAAGGCAAGTAAAGTCTCTTCTTTATCTACATAAGTTATATTAGATACACCGCCTAAATTTAATACTGCGCAAGGAAAATCTTCTGCCACCATAATAGCTTTATGGAAAATAGGAACTAGCGGCGCGCCTTGCCCCCCGCCTGCAAGATCTCTTCTCCTAAAATCAGTCACAACATTAATTTTAGTAAGTTCAGATAATAGCGCACCATTACCAATTTGCCAGGTTATTGCTTCTTTAGGCCTATGCACAATAGTTTGCCCATGGAAGCCAATTACCTCGATGTCTTTATGGCTTAAGCCAGCTTGCTGAAGCAAGTCAGTTACTATTTTAGCATGTAATTCGGTTAATTCTTTTTCAACTTGCAACCAGTCGCAATGTTCATTTGCAATAAGAGATTTCAACTTCTG
The DNA here is from genome assembly GCA_029266475.1 of Rickettsiaceae bacterium. Classification (GTDB taxonomy): domain Bacteria; phylum Pseudomonadota; class Alphaproteobacteria; order Rickettsiales; family Rickettsiaceae; genus JAJFBM01. The sequence continues at coordinate 86,237 of JAQSWU010000001.1, forward strand.
CCTAAAATTCTCATTATAAGGCTGGTAAAGCTTTGCACCAAAACTGTGGACCTTCACACCATCAGTATCAATTATCGCTGCATCTATTCCATCTAGTGAAGTTCCGCTCATTAGCCCTACGCAAAGCATATATTACCTTTACCTTGTTTTCTTAGATTCTATCGCATCTACTGCAGCGAAAGCTGCAAGATTAAGTATGTCAGAAGCGCTCGATCCCATTTGCAGTATTTGCACAGGATGCTCAAGGCCTGTAAGTATCGGGCCAATAAATGCTCCCCCTGCAACAGTCTGCAATAATTTTGTCGAAACACTAGCTGTATGTAGAGCCGGCATGATAAGTACATTTGCTGGCGCTGATAACTTGCAGAATGGATAAAGTTTAAGCAAAGCAGGGTTTAGAGCAACATCAGGCGCCATTTCTCCGTCATACTCGAAATCTATTTGTTTAGTGTTCAGTATTTGGATAGCTTCTCTTATGCGAGCGGCTTTATCCTTGAATGGATTGCCAAAATTAGAGAAAGACAATAGCGCAACTCTTGGCTGATAGCCTAAGTTTTTAGCAATTTCTGCAGTTTGCAGAGTAATATCAACTAACTCTTGAGGTGAGGGCAGCTCATGAACAGAGTTATCGGCAATTATTAAATTATGTTCTTTAGTAATCATAATAGAATAACTGAATATTGTCTGGTTTGTTTTAGCATCGAATACTTTTAGAACATCGTCTAAAGCAGCCGAGTAACTCTTGGTAAAACCAGTAACAAGCCCATCTGCATCTGCGCAAGCAAGGATACATGAGGCAAATATATTCCTATCCGTCTTAACTAGTCTTGCGCAATCTCTATATAAATAGCCCCGGCGTTGAAGACGCTCATAGAGGAACTCAGTATATTTTGCCAAATTTGGACTCTTAGCGGCATTAAGAATCTCAATTCCCTCAAGCGGACCACTATGGCCTATATTTTTAAGTATAGCATCTATTTTATGATCTCTACCGATTAGTATTGGGTGGCCATAGCCATTGGCCTTCATTAAAATAGCAGCTTTCACTACTTCTTCCTCTTCTCCTTCAGCAAAAACAATCCTTTGAGGATTAGCATGTGCGCGCTCAAAAATCAGACTCATTGAATTTGAAGTAGGGTTTAGACGGCTCTCAAGCTCCTGTTTATATTTTTTGAAGTCAATAATTACCTTGCGAGCTACTTTTGTTTCGATTGCTGCTCTTGCAACAGCTACTGGCACGGTGATGATTAATCTTGGATCGAATGGTACAGGGATTATATATTCAGGTCCAAACTGCATTTTGCGTCCTGAGTAAGCTTGGGACACTTCATCAGGCACGGGCTGTCTTGCAAGTTCAGCCAGCGCACGAGCTGCAGCAATTTTCATCTCTTCATTAATGGTTGTCGCTTGTACGTCAAGGGCTCCTCTAAAGATATAAGGGAATCCCATAACGTTGTTTACTTGATTATCATAATCTGATCTGCCAGTTGCGATTATTGCGTCCGTTCTTACTTCTTTAATCTCTTCTGGGGTTATTTCCGGATCTGGATTGGCCATTGCAAAGATAATTGGGTTAGGTGCCATTGAGGCAACCATTTCTTTAGTCACGGCTCCTTTCACTGATAATCCTAAGAAAACATCTGCTCCTACAAAGGCTTCTTTTAAAGTTCTAAGGTGAGTATCAATAGCATGAGCAGATTTCCATTGATTCATTCCTTCGCTTCGCCCTCTGTAGACTACACCTTGTGTATCACATAATATAACATTTTCATGCTTAACCCCTAAAGTTTTTATAAGCTCTATACAAGCAATGCCAGCAGCGCCCGCGCCATTTACCACTACTTTTAAGTCTTCGATTTTCCTCTCAGTAATATGGGCAGCGTTAATTAAACCTGCAGCTGTAATAATTGCTGTACCGTGTTGGTCATCGTGGAAAACAGGGATATCCATTAACTCTTTGAGTTTTTCTTCAATTATAAAACATTCTGGTGCTTTAATATCCTCAAGATTAATACCCCCGAAACTAGGGCTTAAATGTTTTACAGCATTAATAAATTCATCAGGGTTCTGGGTATCTACCTCTATGTCGAATGAATCAATATCAGCAAATCTTTTGAATAAAACAGCTTTACCTTCCATGACTGGTTTTGAAGCGGCTGCCCCAAGATTACCAAGGCCAAGAACTGCCGTTCCGTTTGAGATTACTGCAACAAGGTTACCTTTAGCTGTATAGTCATAGGCTTTCTGTGCGTCTTTGGCAATTTCTTGACATGGTACAGCGACGCCTGGGGAATAAGCGAGTGCTAAATCTTGTTGTGTTACAAGAGGCTTAGTAGGAGCCATACTAATTTTACCAGGCTTGTTATTTAACTTATGGTATTCTAAAGCTTCTAAATCTTTTATATTGGCTTTTATGTTTGTGTTCTCGGACATTGTTAAATCTTCATCTTTAAATTTGCTGACATTCTATTCAAAACTTACAAAAAAATAAATATAAAAACAGTGTGGTTAGAATCTTTTAACTACAACTTGGGATTCTAGGTCTTAAGTTGATTCAAAAAAAATGTGTATCAATAATGCTTTTTTAACGCACATGATAATCATTTGTACCAATTTCTTATTAGCTTACTGGAGCGTTAAATCGTAGTTGGTTATTATGCTGCAATCGATTTTATTCTAGGAGAAATATAAACAATGAAGGTTAAAAGATCTTTTTTTACTAAACAACAATTTCCACTAAAAAAGGTGAAAATTGAAATGCCAGCAGAAAATAATGAGGTGCTAAATTATATATATAATTTAATGCACCCTAGTAATGATCAATCTAGTAAAAGAATTGAAGATAAGTCTGTTATTATTACTTCAAAGTTAAAGCAAGAGATCCATGATATAATGAGTCTCCCAAAAAATAGTTTAACCGCCTTCGTAATGGATAGGGTTTTATTCGATTTGTCTGCGCTCAAGTTTATGGGGTGTAATATTGATCCTATTATAAACGATGTAAGGCAGCCTATATTACTTAATATCCCAGTGAAATATCTACATGGGTTTAGGATAGATATTTTAGAAGATTTGGGAGCAGATTTTTCTCAGAAAGATTCGGAAGGAAATAATATTTTGCATAGAATGATAAGTGACTCAGCAATGCCTATCATCGTCATAACCCGCTTAATTAATCAGCTTGGATTTAATAAAATATTTGAGGTTAACAGTGAAGGCATGAGTGTAATGGACATAATTGATAGAAAGATTGTTAAAAACCAATTTGAAATAAGTTTTGCAAAGGTTGATCCGTCAATCCTGTATAAATATCAAAATTTAAAAATTGTTTTAGAAAATCATTATGCAAATAAGGGGGCGACTATTCCGTTAAAAGTAGAGGATTTTTTTGCAAATGAAGCCTTACAAAACGCTGGTGAACAAAGTTCTCAATCCAACAACAACCCTCAGCTCAAAGTACAGTCGTCTATCACAAAGAAAAACAATAAAGCTCTGGCTAAAGAAAGGGAGCCTCTAACATATGAGAAATTTATCATAAATAATTTGATGCTAGCTAAAGCCTCTATAAAGCCGCCAACATATGATGTTTTTAAGGCTCCCGAGAAACCATGTAAGCCTTTAGTTGATAATTCCAAAGCTAGAATTATTGCAGATATAAGAGTAAAAAATTCTGTAGAAAATAAAGTGCTAAAGGAACATTTAGACTTAAAGTTTAAAGGCTTTGGCACTGAACACGGCTTCCCTAAACCTTATGAAGATGAGAAAAATGTTGAAGAATTCTTAAGAAGCGTGTTTTCTAATCCAGAAGAAGAAACTAAGGTTGCAGGGGTCTTAGGCAGTGTAATAAATTCCGATTAATATTTTTCTATCTTTCAGTGTTACTATTCAAGGCTTTATTAATGAGTTAAAATTATTAAAGATGTTTTAAGGGAGTAATGCGAAAATGCTTTATTTTATTTTTTGAGTAATTATGTAACATGCATAAAGCAATATAAATAAAGTCTTTCCATAGCTTCCTGCAATTCTTGACTTAATAACACGGCGAAAATATAAAATAATTATGCTTTATAATAAGTATTAAAAAGGGAAACTTGATTAAAGTATAAAGTAGATTTTTAAATTAAAAAAATGGGGTAAAAATGGATGATGCAGTATTAATCTGGTGTGTATCTGTATTTTGCATGTCACTGAGTTATTTGTTTACAAGCTGTGTTTATAGGAATCTAAGAGAAAAATTAAATGAATTAGAAGAAAGTATAACTCGACACCAAGATGAAAAAGATAGCTTAATCAAATCAGTAGTTAAGAATGATAAGATTGATGAGTTAGCTTTTAAGAATCATACTTTTAATGAAAGGGATAAACTTATTGACCATTCTTATGAAGGGTATAATTCTTTTGAACAAAATGTTTCAGGGCAAGTTGCTGAAGTTTAAATTTCTATAACCAATATTATTGAGAGTATGTCTTGGATTTACTAAGTAAACTATATATATTTACACTAATATACAGAAACCATGGAAAGTTTTTAAGTGGGGCGAATGACCGGTCTCGAACCGGCGACCCTCAGAACCACAATCTGATGCTCTACCAACTGAGCTACATTCGCCATAACATAGTTTAAGGTGGCTATAAATTAGCGTAGAAAAAGCAAAAAGTCAATAGGAGCTTTAATACAATTATAGGTTTTTTAAATTAGTATTCTATAAGCAATTACTTACATGCTGTTAGCTTGCTAAGATTTTCCTTAAAGTAGAAGGAATAAAGATCGCTTAAATGTTTGGTTTTCGGACGCTCCCAATGCTCAGCGTTCAATTGGACTATATTTACTGAGCCTTTAAAAAGATTATGCAGCCTTTTACTAGACTGTTCTTCATCTGTGATAAGACATTTATAGTTTTTTTCTTTGATGCGTTTTAAAAGCTGATCAATATCGCTAAATTTTAAGCTTTCCTGGGTAATATAATGAGTTGCAGGAGGTTTAGGGTAATTATCAAAGAAGCTACTTAAATTTGAAGATACAGATAAAACATTATCTATATCTGCTTGGTTGAATACCATTTTTAATTTATAAAGTTCTTTTATAGAGCTTTCAAGGTTTTGTTTAAAATAAGCCTCATTTTCAGGCATTATGTTGGTTAAAGCGTTATGGATCTCTCTGAGCATTAGCGTAGCTTGCTCAATATTTAACCATAAATGATAATCTTCAAAGTTTCTTCTATCTTCGTTTAAATATAGTATTTTTTCTGGCGCAGTTAATAGTTTGGTTATTAACTTACCATCAAATTTCGGAGCTACAGCTATTATAATATCGGCAGACTCTATGGCTTTAAGTTGGCTTGGTTTCAGATGATGGTGATGCACGCATGCATTACCATTACTGATGATTTCAATATCTACCCGTTCTTTAGCGATCATAGAAGCTAAAGAAGCTATGGGTGAAAGTAGAGTTACAATTTTTATCTTTTCTGCCCCAGCTATGCTTGAAGTAGCAAAAGTAATACTAATTAAGCATATTTTTAAAAAGTATTTAATCATTTATTTTTAAGAAGTTTAATTAACTCGGATTGCTCTAGACTAAAGTTACTTTCTACCCATTTAACTCTTAAATATTCAATAGCTTCCTTTATTAATATACCTTTATATCCTAATTCCTGTAATATATCTCCGCTAATAGGAAATTCGTTAGGGCTATAAGATTTGAAACTTTGAAGTAGGCTAATTGCTTTATCTTCGGCTATATGATTTAAAACAGTTAAGTAAAGTACTATTTGTTCGAATAGTAAGGTATCCTTAAACCATAATTTATATAATCCTTCTAAATTACAGCTACTTGACTCTGTAAGCTCCAAAATATCTTTGATCCTTCTTGTAGGCATTCTTAAGCCTTGCAAAATATCTTTTAGGTTATCTTTGGCAGTAGGGTTAAAAAGTAAAGCATATTTTGTGCCTAAAGTAGGAACGGTTCCGATTTTCTGGCTAGCTTTTTTTAAGCTTGTTATTGCTTTAATATCAACAATGATTCTATGATCGATCTCATGAAAGAAATTACCTTGATCCATAGCTTCTAGAGCCAGCAAGTGATTAGGAACGACAAATAAATTGTCAAGTTCACTTAATATTCGCTCGCGTGATAATAGTTTCAGACCACTTTTATGCTCTACCGTCGCCTTATAGCTTACCTCATCAATTTTATCGGTGTATCTGGCTGAAAACCTAAAAAAGCGTAGTATACGCAGGTAATCCTCTTTGATTCTCTCACTTGCATCGCCTATAAAGGTGACTTTAGAATCTTTTAAATCTTGAAGACCGTTGAAGTAATCATATATTTTTTGCTTCTTTAAGTCATAACTTAAGGCATTGATAGTGAAATCACGCCTTGCAGCATCTAAGGCAAAATCATCGGTATATTCAACTTTAACGCGTCTACCGTAACATTCTATGTCTTTGCGAAGAGTTGTGACCTCAAATTTTTCATTCTCGATTATTACAGTAATGGTCCCGTACTCGATACCCGTTGGTATAGTTTTGACATTATGTTTATTACAAAGGCGTACTACTTGTTCTGGTAAGAGGGACGTCGCGATATCAACATCAGTAACGGGATAATTTAGGATCTTGTCTCGAACGCACCCCCCGATTAGCCGCGCCTTGCCAGCAGTAGTTAATATTTCTATTAATTGCTGAAGGTGCTTCGAGTTAAATTGTAGTTTTAGATCGATACAATCCATAAAAATAGAATATTGGAGGTCAAAAAAGTGATTAATTTTTTATGTTAAACTTATTCGAGATAATTATTACAGCCCATATTATATCGCGTCACAACCGCGATATAATATGGGCAGTGAAATTAATTAAAATATTTACGCTCAGTCACAAGTTCAACTTGGTCATCACCTTGAATTTCTTCCTCTAAAGGCTTCTTAGGTAGATTCCAGTTTTTTTCGCGCTTAGGCTCACTTTTCGGTGAAGCCGCATTTGGACTTGCTTGCTTAATACTAAGCTTTGACTTACCTTTATCAAATCCAACTAATTTAACTTGAACTTTCTGACCGACCGATAAGTGATCACGTATATCAGTAACTCTAGATTCAGATATTTCACTAATATGCAGGAACCCATCTTTCGAGCCAAAGAAGCTCACGAATGCACCAGAATCAATTATTTTTACAACTGTACCCTCGTAGATTTTGCCAACCTCTGGCTCACCAACAATATCATTGATCATTGAGAGAGCTTTGTCCAAAGATTCAGCGCCTACGGTTGCAACCTGTACTAACCCATCATCGTTTATATCAATTTTTGCACCGGTCTTTTCACAAATGTCTTTAATAACTTTGCCACCTGGGCCAATTAGCTCCCTAATTTTATCTTTGTTTATCAGTACGCTTTTGATTATTGGTGCATGTTCACTTACCTCTGCTCTGTGTGAATCGATTGCTTTATTCATTTCGTTTAAAATGTGTAGTCTGCCTGTGCGTGCTTGCTCAAGTGCTTTACGCATGATTTCGATTGTTATACCGGATATTTTTATATCCATTTGTAGAGCGGTAATACCATTTGCAGTACCAGTTACTTTGAAATCCATATCGCCTAAAGCATCCTCATCACCAAGAATATCAGAAAGGATAGTATATTTATTATCTTCTTTGATCAAACCCATTGCAATACCGGCAACAGGAGCTTTTAAAGGCACGCCCGCATCCATAAGCGATAAAGAAGCACCGCAAACTGTTGCCATTGAGCTTGAGCCGTTACACGATGTTATCTCAGAGACTACTCTAAATGAATATGGGAAATTTGCTCTCTCAGGAAGCATTGCTTGAATAGCTCTCCATGCGAGCCTACCATGCCCAATTTCTCTACGGCCTGGAGCTCTTAGATGACCAACTTCACCTACTGAATAAGGCGGAAAGCTATATTGCAACATAAAATGCTCACGCTGTTCACCTTCAAGCCCATCTAGAATTTGCTCATCTTGCGTAGTACCAAGGGTAGTAACGACTAATGCTTGCGTTTCTCCTCTAGTAAATAGGCTTGAGCCATGTGTTTTAGGGAGTAAGCCAACTTCACACTCAATTGGTCTAATATCCGTAGGGCTTCTTCCATCTATTCTAGTTTGACTATTTAAAATACTTTCTCTTACTACTTGTGATTTAATTTTCTCTAAAGTATGTCCTACTTCAAGAGAATTATAAACATGCGCTTCAGTCGCATATTTCTCAAGAGCAGCATTTTGGATAAGTTTTAATAAATCTCTTCTCTCACGTTTTGCAGCAATTTTATAAGCTGCTGTAATTTGCGCGCCAAATTCATTTCTTAAATGTGTTTCAAGAGAAGAAAAGTCTTTAGTTTCAATTACCCATTTTTCTTTACTAGCTTCTCTTTCAAGCTCTTTAATAGCTTTAATCACAGGCTGGAAGGCATTATGGCCAAATTCGAGCGCTTTTAGCATGTCCTCTTCACTTAACTCATTTGCCCCAGACTCAACCATCATAATTGATTCATCTGTGCCTGCAACGATAAGCTCTAATCTACTATCTTTGAGCTCATCATAGGTCGGATTTAAAACAAACTCACCATTAGTGTAACCAATTCGTGCTGCAGCAATTATTGACTCATAAGGCAGGCCTGAGATACTGAGGGCTGCAGAAGCGCCAATAATTGCAACAATATCCGGGCTGCAGGCAGGGTCATGTGAAAGAACTGTGCATAATACTTGTGTCTCATTATAAAACCCATCTGGGAATAAAGGTCTAATTGGTCGGTCTATTAGCCTTGAGATTAATACTTCTCTGTCGCTTGCTTTACCTTCTCTTTTGATGAAACCACCAGGGATTTTACCTGCTGCAAAAGACATTTCTTTATAATGTACTGATAGCGGGAAAAAATCTACTCCCTCCCTTGCTGTACGCTCGGCTGTAACTGTACAAAGTACTACGGTTTTACCCATTTCAGCCAGAACAGCCCCTTCTGCTTGACGAGCAAGCTTCCCTGTTTTTAGGGTTAATGTGTGCTTTCCATATTCAACTGTTTTTATAACTTCATTAAACATTCAATTGTCCTTATATCAAATTCTTATTGTTTCGTTAGGTTCGTATTAAGAGGCATTTGTTTTAATTTTACGGAATGCCCGCCAAAAAATGTATTTTCTTGTGCTTTATACTTTCGAATATATAGATTGACCACTCGTCTCTAACCTTAACATAAGAGAAATAGTCTAATATGGGTAGAAAGTCAAGTTTTTAAGATTTGTGTAGTGTACACTTAAGAAAAAACACAGTTATTGAAAACATCTTACTGAGCAGCTTATGATTTATTTGAGAAGTTATATAAGAGTTATATAATTTAGCACGTAATATTAAAGGTGTAAATATGACTCAAGATGAATTAAGAAGGCAGATAATTGATCTTATAGCTAAGAATAATCCTGAAGATTTAGAATTGATAAAAGCTAAAATATTAGAGTTAGAAGATATTAATGTTGATATAACTTTAAACAGGAATTCGCTTTCAGGTGGCGCACCATGGACAGAAATATCAGATATTTCCTCACAAATTTGTGTATATAACAATATTGAACTTGCTAAATATATATTGAGCTTAAACAATCTTAATATTAATAAAATTTGTAGTTATGGTAGCTCCTATCTAGGCAAAGCTTTAGAAGTGAAGATGAACTTTAAGGAAGGTAATCCTCCCTTTTATTTTATATATGATTTTTCAATTGCGGAAGAGTTAATTGAGCATGGAGCGGATATAAATAATATTGATAGCTATGGTAGCTCTGCGCTAATGCACTTAAATAAAAATTTTAACAATGATGAGTTTGAGTTTTTAATTAATCATGGCGTCAATATTAATAAGAAAGATAACTTTGGAATAGACACACTTTCATACTTTGCACTTAATAATTATTCCTTAGGAGTAGAGAAGTTGCTAGCTATAGGGGCCTATGCCAATATAACTGATAATTCAGGAGCAACAGCTTTGCACTGGTCCGCGTTGCTTGAGAATTTTAAGCATAAATATTCTTCCCGAAAGATAACAAAAATTTTTTTAAGGAATGGATTTGATGTTTTACAAGTTGTAAAAAGTAAAAGTACAACAATTGTTGACTATGGTACGCGGCAAGAAGAGGGATACGATATTGGAGAGGCACCGATAAAATATATCCCTCTTAAATGGATAATAGAGCAGCTAAATGGAGGAGGTTCATTGAATCCTATCTATCAACTCGAGCTTTATCGGGGCCTAAAGTTTTACGAAAATAAGGGAGAAATACAGAAACTAGAAGTAGAAGAATATTATCCTTCTCATAATGGCAATGATTTTACTAAAGGCTGCTTCTCTGAGTTACAAGAAAAACTTATTCATCTTAAGGCAGACAATAAAATTAGCCGAAACATAATTGATAGCGTAGTTAAAAACGCTACGAACCTTACCAATCAACTCTTTGATACAGAGTTTGATGAACATATAAATTTAGGTGACTTTCAGTATATGGCGTATAAATTCATGCAGGAAGTTAGCTATAAAGTTAGGGAAAAGAAGGCTGAATTCTACTCTAATTGGCATTATTTTTTAGGACTTTGTAAGGATAAGGATTTCTTAGGTAATTTAAAATTCTTACCACAAGATATAGTGAAATACATAATTTCCTTAAGTTTAGAAGGGAATTCTACGGACTGCTCGCAAGGCTTTGTCGCCGGTAAAACTTTTCATGAACTACACTTAATTGAGAATTCTTTAGGTGAATTTGAAAACACACTTAGTGGCTTGATTTCTAGTGAGTATAATACTACTCCTGATTGATAATTTACACTACTTTATTAAAATTATAGGGGGAAGCTTTAGTGGAAATTCTTAACATTGGTAAAACCGAAATAAATATCTTATTTTTTTAGGTTAATCAAACGAAATTTCTATTGATTAATATTAAGTAATAATGTAACCTGCGGGTAAATTAAATAGCTTGGTCTAATCAATGGTAGATAATATTCTTAGCAGAAGCATTTCAGCAAGAGCATGTTTGACAATAAATCAAACTTTTATTAGTAGAGACTTAGATCAATTAAGAGATTTAGCGGTAGAAAATAAGAAATTGAATTTTCTGAGAGCAGTTGTAAGCATCGATCCTGAAATTTTTTCTCATCAAGCTGAATATGTTAAAGCTTATTTTTCCCCTAGACCTTATTTACCCAATGAGCTTGCTTTATCTTCTCCTTTCCATATCGCCGCAAGCAAAGGTGATGAAAATGTTATTAAGTACCTTTTAGCGAAAAATTATAATATCGAGCAAACAATATCTTGCGCAATATACGGCAGAAAAGCCAATGAGGTTACGGCTCTACACCTAGCATGCATTAATGGACGTAAAAATATTGTAGATTTATTGATAGCAGCAGGAACTAATATTGATGCAAGCTGCTATATTGAGGTAGGAATAGATTATGTAACAACCGAATCCCCAAGCATGATCTTTGCAATAGGGTTTACAGCTATGCATCTTGCTGCTACTCATAACCAACTTGAAATTATCGAAGTGCTAGATTTTTTCAATGCAAATTTTAACTATAAAATACAACTTCGCAATGAAAGACAAATTTTGCATCCTTTGTTACCATTACAATCTATTTGTCTTTTAGGTCAAAGCGAGGCTCTAAATTTTATGGTAAGCAAATATCAAAAGAAAAACATAGGCTTAGTTTAAGTTCAATTGTTTTAAGGCTACAATGGAACATAATGTATCTTTAACTCAAGTTTCGATAGAATGGCTTTGTATATACTAAAAACCAGCTCTTCGTATTCCTCTCTTCAATAAATACCTTTGATGATATTCTTCTGCCTTATAAAACTCCAAGGCTGGTTCTATAGTTGTAATAATTGGTTCGTTCCAAATCTTCAATGAATCCATTCTATTCCTTGACCTTAATGCAGATCTATGTTGATTTGCTGAGTGATAGAAGATAGATGATTTATATTGAGGACTTATCCGAGATTGCTTGTTCAAATTTGTTGGATCGTGTATGCTCCAGAATATTTCAAGCAAATCTTCATAGGAGATAAGTGATTCGTCATATGTTACTTGCACGACTTCGGTATGTCCAGTTTCGCCTTGGCAAACTAGAGCATAGCTGGGGAAAGCAATCGTTCCGCCCATGAAACCAGAGGTAGTATCTATTACACCCTTTAGTCTACTGAACTCAAGTTCAACAGTCCAAAAGCATCCGGCTCCAAATGTGGCAAAATTCATACGCTTCCTCTTGTTTTATAGCGTTGAAGCTACTACTGCTGGTTAAATTTACTGTATACTATAAACCTTGGCGTTGCAATAACATTTTTTTAATATTACCTATTGCTTTAGCCGGGTTTAAACCTTTCGGACAAGTATTGGTGCAATTCATAATTGTGTGGCATCTATAAAGTTTAAATGGATCTTCAAGCTGGTCCAGACGCTCACCTGTTGCTTCATCGCGAGAATCTTCGATCCACCGTGCCGCTTGGAGTAGAACTGCAGGACCTAAATACTGCTCACTGTTCCACCAATAACTTGGGCATGAGGTTGAACAACAAGCGCAAAGAATACATTCATATAAACCATCGAGCTTCTCTCTGTCCTCAGGGGATTGTAGCCTTTCTGAGGTGGTAGGATTAGCAGAATCGGTCTTGAGCCAAGGCTCAATAGATTCATATTGTGCATAGAAATGAGTAAGGTCAGGTACCAAGTCTTTTATAACCTTCATGTGAGGGAGGGGATAAATAATTACATCTGACTTGACATCCTCAATAGGTTTGGTGCAGGCAAGAGTGTTAGTGCCATCGATATTCATAGCGCAACTCCCGCATATACCTTCACGACATGACCTTCTAAAGGTAAGAGTAGGATCTATTTCGTTTTTAATTTTGATTAACGCATCGAGAACCATTGGCCCACACTCTGCAAGATCAATTTCATAAACATCGACAGATGGATTTTCTCCGCTATCAGGATTATATCTATAAACCTTTAAATTTTTAAGTTTCTTTGCTTCTTTTTTTAGAGTATGTTTCTTGCCTTCTTTTACTCTAGAGTTTGGCGGGAGTCTAAGTTCTGCCATAATAAAATTCCTTATTCAAGTTCAAAACAAAAATAGCATTTAAATATTAATAAGATGTTAGCGACAAATTATTTTCTTTCTCTTAAAACACATCAGAAAGCATAGCCAAATGACTTTTAAAAAAATTTTGGTTTTTCCTAAAAATTTTTATAGTGATTCAAAAAAACAATACTACTAATAGGTGCGTTTTTTTAAAGGTACCGCTTCTACCTCGTCAGTTAAAGTGGTTAAAGTCACTGGCTTATAATCATGAATTATTTTACCTTTCTCATCAAGCCATGTCAAAGTATGTTTTAACCAGTTTGCATCGTCTCGCTCTGGATAATCTTCTCTTGCATGTGCTCCACGGCTCTCTTTACGATTAGCTGCAGCATGCATAGTGATTACAGCCTGATCTAATAGGTTAGATAACTCTAACGCTTCAACTAGGTCACTATTCCATATTAAAGATTTATCAGTAACCTTAACTCTGTTAAAGGTAGTTCTAATTTCATCAATCTTCTTTACCCCTTCATCAAGAGTGCTTTGGGTTCTAAACACCGCTGCATCATTTTGCATTGTTTTCTGCATATTTAATCGAATATGGGCAGTAGCTAGCTCTCCATTTGCATTTCTAACTTTATCAAATCTATCGATGATATGTTGGTAGTCACTCTTTTTAATAGTTTTATGAGGCTTGCCTGGTTGAATAATCTCTTTAGCTCTGATCGCTGCAGCCCGTCCAAACACTACTAGATCTAACAGCGAGTTTGACCCGAGCCTGTTAGCCCCGTGTACTGATACGCACGCAGCCTCGCCGATTGCCATCAGACCAGGTACCACTGCTTTATAATCATTACCTTTCTTAGTTATGACTTCAGCCATGTAATTAGTTGGAATACCACCCATGTTATAATGTACTGTTGGCAGCACAGGTATTGGTTCTTTTGTTACCTCTACGCCTGCAAATATTTTTGCTGTTTCAGATATACCAGGTAATCTTTCGTGCAGTATCTTTGGATCTAAATGGTTTAAATGCAAATATATATGATCTTTTTCAGGCCCAACTCCACGGCCCGCTCTAATTTCCATAGTCATCGAGCGAGAAACAACATCTCGCGATGCGAGGTCTTTTGCATGGGGGGCGTATCTCTCCATGAAGCGTTCACCCTCGCTATTTATTAGGTAACCACCTTCTCCTCTTGCTCCTTCAGTAATAAGGCACCCAGCTCCATAAATCCCGGTTGGGTGGAACTGAACAAATTCCATATCTTGTAGCGGTATTCCAGCGCGGACGCACATAGCATTACCATCTCCAGTACAAGTATGGGCAGAGGTTGCTGAAAAATACGCTCTTCCATACCCGCCAGTAGCAAGCACAACCATGTGAGCTTTAAACAAATGCAGTGTGCCGTCATCTAAGTTCCAAGCAATTACCCCGCGACACTGGCCTTCAGCATCCATTACTAAATCTAACGCAAAAAATTCAATAAAAAATTTTGCTTTATGTTTTAGCGCTTGCTGGTAGAGAGTATGTAGAATAGCATGCCCAGTCCTATCTGCTGCAGCACAAGTTCTTTGTGCAGGTTTACCTTCGCCATAATGGGTTGTCATACCGCCAAATGGGCGTTGATAAATTTTACCTTCTGGAGTTCGAGAAAATGGTACGCCGTAATGTTCAAGCTCCCGTACTGCAGCAGCCGCATTTTTACACATATACTCTATAGCATCTTGGTCTCCTAGCCAGTCAGATCCTTTAATAGTATCATACATATGCCATCGCCAATCATCTTCGCTCATATTACCAAGTGCAGCGCTTATTCCACCTTGCGCCGCTACTGTGTGGCTTCTCGTTGGAAATAATTTCGATATACATGCAGTGTTGAGACCTGCTTCTGCCATCCCAAAGGTAGCTCTGAGGCCAGCGCCACCGGCGCCGACAACTACTACGTCATATTCATGTTCGATTAACTCATATTCTTTTGTCATATCTATCCTTTAACTAAATACAAAGAAGCATTGTGCAATGATCGCTGCAGCAACTGTTACTAATGCGAAAACTTTAAGTAAAATAATTAGTGCAAATCTTGCCTTAATGCAGCTAACATAATCTTCGATTATTACTTGCATACCTATGGACGCATGATAAAACGCGCTAGTTAAAAAAAGTATTAGGCTTGTAAAATGTAAAGGCTGTCTTAAATAGTCATGGATTTCTTGCATAGAAGCGTCTTTAATTTTTAAACCAAAACAGACTAGCCACGCTGTCAGCGGTATTAATAGTATTGCAGTGAATCTCTGAAACCACCAGTGCGATACGCCATGGCCTGCAGCTCCTAGATTGCGAGCTTTTTTAAGCCCCGAATGTAAAAAATTTTTATTCATGATACCCCTAACTTAAAACATGGTAATAAAGCATGGCAGTAAGCGAGAAAGAGGAAAGCACTGTAAGCCAGCCGGTAATATGCATTGTACGGATTGAATAGCCATAGCCTATATCCCAAAATAGATGTCTAATTCCAGTAGTTAAATGGAAAAATAAGGCATAGGCTGATAAGAGTATTATTGCTTTGAAATATATAGTGTCTGCAAGAGAAATTAAGCAATAACAATTACTAGAGAATACTACTAATATTCCCCACCAAGCAAGTAGGCTTAGGCTTGCAAACAAACCAATACCTGTGAGCCTATGTAGAATAGATAGGCTATTGCTAATTTGCCATCTATATATGCTTAAATGAGGGGAAGTAGGCCGCCTCGAATAGATCTCATTTTTTTTCGACATAAAATCTCCTGCTATTGATAATTATGAGGATTATAGGAACTGTTCTCTGACCACGCAAGTATAATTTAGCTTCGAGATCGCTGAAAAATACATATGTGAGGCTATTTCAAAACGGCTTATCAAATATTCTTTACTTAAAGTTAAATATTTACTATAAAACCAAGTCTAATAAAAACTCCTTTACTTAAAGCTTCTCCTAATTTATAGCCTTTTGTTTTATAGCCAAGTAGGCCTTCTAGCCTTATTGTATCAGTCATATTATAGGTACTTTTGACTGCAAGCTGACCACCGAATTTCATTGAGGCTTGAGCAGGATTGCTTGTAAGAAGTTCTGGCTGTTTCCAAATCGCACTATTAAAACCAAGACTTAATTTATCCTCGTAATATAGATTATCCATATCCACTTCTAGAGAGTAAGTTTTACCAATTTTATTTTTACCGTATGATAAATTGACCTGTGTTACGGTCTGGTCATACTTAATGAAATTTAGAATTTGAGCTTCGGGACCATAAGGCGTTAATAATACTCGTGCTGATGGTAAATATTTATAGCCCCCTATAGAGAACATATGATAAGAAAAGTCTTTATCATTTATGACAGCGCTATAAATAGAGTAATAAAGGAATGGATCAAGATAATCGAGAAGAGCATAATTTTTTAACTTGTTTTTTGACATATAACCCTTACCATATGTTTTATTCAACTCTCTTACATATGCTTCAACATCATTACCTTCACTAGTTTTAGCACGTCTAATATATGATGTTTGGTCTTGGGCGCTAAGGAAGTAAAGCATTGCATAATTTGAGCTTATAGAATCTTCTCTTAGCCATTTCTGTCTAATTTCTTTACTTAGAACAGTAGATGCTTCCATGCCTCCAAGGTTAATCATAGTTCGTTTATGAGCGTGGGCATTATCATATTGATAAGCGCTAAAATATGTAGCTCCGCTTGCAATACTCACTTTATATAGTGCATCGATATTAGCTTCTCTAAGTCTATATCCATGTCCATAAATTTCATGGTTGGCTACAAACAGAGCACTGTTAAAGAATAGGCTTGATATAAACCTTGCGCTATTAGCTAACATATTAGGGTTATCCTTGTCATATATGTTTGACTCTAGCATGTCATAGAGTTCTAAAGCCGACATAGCGATAGAAGAGCCAACATATGGCGAGTAGTTCTTATCTAAAGTAACGCCAACTTGCCTTGAGTATTTCTCTGGAGCGACAATTTCCGCACTGTAGGCATTTGTAGCAAAAACTGTAGCAACATATAAAGGAAGGATAGTATTTATTATAATTTTTTTCATAGTGTATTAATCAACGTTAGTGAATTAAATCAAAACTACTTTATAATATCATCAAAGCTAATTTGCAAATTCCTTATTCGCTTGATGCCGAAAAACTTTTATTTTTAATTAATATTGTATCAATTCAGGTTATAAATGTTTAAAACCTCACTACATGGCAAGAGTTTATCAAAATATAAGTTTATTTCTTATATTTTCCTGCGATAATGTTTCAGGTATTTATAAAGTTCTAATCTAATGTTGAAATTACTAAAAATCACATATATTTCAAAGGTAATGGTATTAATTTGGCTCATAGGGCTGCTTAGTGGTCTATGTTTAATGATAACAACTAGTACCTTGAATTTTTGGTTAGCGAAGAATGGGATAAGCGTAATAAATATTGGCTTATTCTCTGTAATATCCTTGCCTTATGCGATAAATTTTTTATGGGCCCCCCTAATTGATTTAATTAAAATACCTCTCATCAGTCAAAAATATGGGCTTAGGCAAAGCTGGATTATATTCCTTGGAGCCTGTCTCGCAGTCACCATTGGAATATTAAGCATATTAAATCCTAGAGATAATCTTTGGCATATTGCAGTTGTAGGGATATTAATCTCTTTCCTTAGCTCCTCATTAGATATTGTTTTAGGGGCGTTTCGCTCAGAAATACTTACCACAAAAAATCATGGTCCTGCGTCGGGTGTTTATTTATTCGGCTATAGGCTTGGTATGGTAATTAGTAAATCAGGTGCTATATATTTATCATATTTCCTCGAGTGGTCGAGTATATATCATATTTTGATTTCTATATTGTTATTAATTCTTGGGTTAATACTGCTTAATGCTCCTCGTCACAAGCTTGTAATAGATAAACACGAATCTACGAAATATCATGGCTTAAGAAATTTTATTATAAATGTTTTGTCGCCTATAGGGAATTTTAAAACAGTATCAGTTCTACTATTATTTCTAATATTATATAGATTACCAGATAATGTTTTAAATAACATGATTAGCCCTTTCCTTTTACATAATGGGTTTAACGAAATAGAAATCTCGCTAGCTGGTTATTTATGCGGAAGTATTACTTCTATCATTGGTGGAATGATAGCAGGTGCCTTTATTGAAAAAATAGGGGTATATAAAAGCCTTCTATATTTTGGTACTCTGCATGCTTTAGGGCATTTATTATTTATTTTATTTGGTATTTTTGGAAGAGAAATCTATCTGCTGACTTTTGTGATATCTATTGAAGGGTTGACAGGGGGGATGGCGATGGCATCCTATATTACGCTCATAACTTCTTTATGCAAGGGACGGTATAAAGCTACGCAATATTCAATGTTCAGCGCAATGATGGGAGTATCAAGGTCTTTACTACCAAGCTTGTCGGGTATCTTAGTATTGCAGCTTGGATGGAGTTATTTCTTTGTAATAATATTCCTTTTAAGCTTGCCGAGTTTATATATATTAAATAAATACCTTATAGGCTTAAAAAAATAAATGTTAATCGAATGATTATAAGAATGTTGACATATTGTAGGGTAAGTATAATATTAATCCCTACCGTAAGTTAACGGGCTAAGCCTCAATTAATCTCAGATTTATATGATCGATAATTTTATAGTTGTTACTTACCTTCTTTTCGTTCTATTCCTCGGAGTATATTACAGATCCCGTACGAAAAGCCTTGATGAATACGGTAAGGTTGGTAAAGAGCTAAGTAATAATAAGCTAATATTGCTTGCAACGATTTTTGCAACCTCTGTTGGTGGAGGGACTACTTTTGGAATTTCAGAGAAGGCCTTCAGCGGCAATATTGCCTATTCATATGGATTAATAATTACAGTTTTGATCGATCTTTTAATCGCTATATACCTTGTTCCGCGTATAGTGCGTTTCCATGGCTCTGTCACAGTAGGTGACATAATGGAAAAATACTACGGCGTTACAGGAAAGATCTTAACTGGAATCGCTGCAGCGCTGGTATCTATAGGCTACTTGGCGGCACAGATTAGCGTAAGCGCTCGTATATTCGAATATTTTTTAAGTCTAAACTTTTTCTTTAGCGTCATATTAAGTTACGTAATTGTTATAATTTATACTAGTATAGGCGGTTTAAGGTCCACTGTTGTAACTGATATTCTACAATTCTTCTTAATGGTAGTCTCTATTCCAATTCTGTTAATAGTAGGTATTAAAGAAATAGGAGGGATAGGGCTTTTCTTGCATAATATCCCTGCAGCTAAATACGCTATTAATGACAATCTATTAAGTGATACATTTTTTGCTATACTAAGCTTTTCAGTTATGGGCTTGCATCCAACTTTTATCCAACGTATCTTACTAACTAAAAACGCTGCATCGCTACAGCTATCTATTTACCGGAAAATTATCGTCTATGTAATTTTCGTCTGCGTTATCACTGCAATTGGTCTTGCCGCATCAATGCTTGTTCCTAATCTTAAATCAATGCATGCCATTCCATATATGATTAACGCTATAATACCAGTAGGCTTAAAGGGGTTTATAATATCTGGCTTACTCGCTTCTGTTATGTCCACCGCAGATTCTGATTTAAATGTTGCAGCGCTCAGTATAGTTAATGACTTATATAAACCATTGAGTAAAAGCTCTAATCAGCGAAACTTACTAATTATTGCTAAAGCAACTACGGTAATTTTAGGCTCGCTTGCTATAATAATTGCTTTAAATTTTAAGAGTGTTGTCGATCTGGTTATATTCGTCGCAGGTTTTTGGTCGCCAATGATTTTTGTTCCTTTGATTGCTGCTTTATACCATAAGAGAGTTTCTGAAAAGGGTTTTTTATATTCAGCCCTTTCAGGAGTGTGTACTTTCTCAATATGGGAAATGTGGTTTATAGCCAATTATAGGGTTAGTGGTGTTTTTGTAGGTACTTTAGTAAGTTTTATAGTTTTTAGCTTATTCATAATTAAAGAAAAGCTCTCTCCAGACTTCAAACCATAAATTAAGTCTATTATGAGCTGTCCTTGCCAGTGAGCTCTAGTTCTTCGGTGCTAGGGTCACTATCACTATAATCGTCCTTAGAGTAATCATCAAGTGAATATGGGTGAGGTTCATCCATCTGTTTCCCCATGGTGGACATGTATTCAAAAATGTTTCTTACTAACTCATGATAGCCTTCCTGAGCTGCAACATCTAGAGCTGTAACATTTCCCTCTCCGGCAATAGATAGGTTAGCGCCTTTATCGAGGAGATAGAGCATCATATGACCATGACCTTTGGAGGCAGCATAATGTAGGGGAGTATAACCCACACAGCTCTTATAATCTTTTTGATTTATATAAAACCCTTTTATTAGGAGATATTCTACTGTTGGTATGTAGCCAGTCTCCGCTGCTTTATGCAAAAGATTTTCTTTATAATATTCGTGAATATCTAGGCTAAGCGTAAGTTCCTTTAGCTCATTTAAATTACGAGTATAAATTGCTTTATATAATTTCCCTAAAGTTTGAGTTTTATTGCAAATTAATTGAAAATGCTCAGGGAACATTCTGGTAGTACGTTTTAGTTTAGGAAACATAGCAAAACTATTAAATTATATCCGTATTTGTGAGATAAGTAATACCTCTTATCATGGGATAGATAATATTATACCTTGCTTAAAGTCAATAAAATTTTTAAGACTTTTCAACATTTTTGCCATAATTATACACCTAAAACAAGGCGTTATACTTAACTGCAATATAGTTTGAAAAATATGAAAGCGTTAATTGCATAACCTTCTCACATTCTATCCTCTACCTTTCTCACTCCTTTTTGCCTTGTTAATAGGGTTTAGCTTAGGGAATTTGAATTTCGGCAGTTTAGGAAGTTTTACTTTTTTTAAAGTGCTGAATATTTTTTGACCTTTGAGTTTTCTTTATTTGCCCCTCAAGGAAGTGCTAGATTATTCTGCGCTTGATATTCGTTTAATACTGGAACTAACTTTTTTAAACGAGCAATATTTTCTTGTAGGTACCTGGGTGGACCGTCTGGCTGCATACTGTCTAATCTTTGCGTTGCATCAGGGGAGCGGCGCATTAGCGGTAGCTTAGGAGGCTGCGAAATACCATTTTTTTTAACGACCTGTTGATTATTCTCTTGTTTAAAAGGTGTTTATGAAGTTATTGCAAGAATGGTCTTTTCTTGCTGAGGCGTATTTTCCTCAACTTTTTCCTTAGCCTGGTCTAGATTATTGCTTTGAAGCACCTGTTGCTTTGGAGGAGGCGGTGCAGGCTTAGACCATGTTGGAGGAGGTAGTTGCTTTCTATGATGGGTAAATTGATTATCATTTGAATCATTCATGGGCTCTATCCATATAAAGTAATTAATAGAACAGTAGCGTATACGAATTAACAAATAATTAATATCTCCTACTATTATTGCCTATGATAAAGAGTAATTTATATAATAATATGGATTAAAGGTTTTAGTTTGCTGGTTGGATATAATTTTAGAACCTTCTAAGACAATTCAAAGGAAAGAATGGAACCACTTTGGCCGTCGGGTTATAGATCCTCACAGACCCTTCTGTGTAGGTGGGCGCCATGTACTTAAGCCACGGCTTAAGCAGAGACAGCTCCCTTATATATATGATTATCGTCCTGGGAAGCTTATACCCTTTGTCGCACCAAGCAGCTCCAAGTTTATATTAGCATTTTTCTAGGTTAGAAGCAAGTCCTTCTATATATAAAGTAATCGAATCAAGGGTTTTAGCGACAATTATTTCCTCTTTTTCAAAATCTGGAGAGGAAAGGTTTAAGCTATTTTTACTTTGTTCACTAATCTCATCTTGCATCATTAAAGCAGTTACTACTAGTGCAAGGTCTGGAGTAGCATTTGGAAGCATTTTATAGATATTGGCAAGCCTAAGATTTAAATTGTTTGCTGCTTTCTTTAAATCATCTTCTTGGCCTTCGTCGCAAGCGATATTAAAAAATTTATTATTTATTTTTAGTTGTAAAGTCGGCATGGTACTTTTTAATTTTCTCTAATTCAATTATATAATCATTTATCTCATCCATCACTTCAGAAGTGATCTTTCTAATATTTCTATTTTCAATTTTTTGCAGTTCTATTTCTTCTTGCAGATTAGTAATAATATTTTTAAGTTCTCTATTTTCAGCCGTAAACCTTTCATATTCTTCATTTAGTTTATAGGTTTTAACCTTGTTACTAATGAGTTCTAATTGCTTTTCTAGTTGTAGTAATGCGTTTAATAATTTTGTTTTACTTTTTTCTATTCTCTCGGAAGAATTAACTTCAATTGTATCAATCATTTCCTTCATACTACTCACTTATTTATTAGATATACTATTACAATTAAATTATTGGGTTAATGTGATGCTTGCTCACTACCTAGTTCGCTTTCAACTTCCTCTTCAATATAAGGAGTCTCTTCTTCAATCAACTCACTCCTATTACGAGAATCACTACTTGCTAGCTCATGTTTTTTCTTCTCAAACTTGGTGTTTTTAGCTACTTCTTGCGGTGTTACGAAAGGGTACGTAGCTAAAAAATAGTTTAAGCTTTTCCTATCAGTAGTCGACTCTGTCGAATTAACTATTATATCATAGCGGGATTTTAAAAATTGTCTATCCTGTAAATTATAAAAACTTATAGAAGGAGTTATATTGTTTGATTGATTATTAATTTTGGAATATGCTGACCAGAAATATGAGGCCATTAATAATGCTATTATAGACCCAAAAAGATAAACCTGGGAAGGGGTGCTAGACTCAATAAATGGTTTAGCAATAGACTGTTTTCTAGTATTACTAAGATTAGTATGTATTTTTACTTCATTTAGATCATCAGGATTATAATCTACGCCAAGATAAGTTGCATAAAGTTTTATATAGCCTTCCGTATATACTTTACCTGGCGTATGGCTATAATCTTCTTCTTCAATGGCAATAATATATTGTTTCCGAATATTTAATTCAGAGGCAATTTTTTCGATTGAGGTGTTGCTTTCAAGCCTTTTCTGTTTAAGCTTCTGATTTATCGAGCTCACTGTTTTTCTATAAGTTAAATGCCATTTTACGAAATAGTTTACTTCCTATATACATAATATAATAAATTTGATTAATAAAAAATTACTTTTTTAATAGATCTTTAGATATTTCGCTTATTTTTGCTTGATAGGTTATTTTAGCAACAAAAAATTTAGTCTTATGAAGCTCAATATTTTACCTATTGTAATAGCAAAGTTTGCTATGATAAACAATAGTTTATTTTTTATATATTAGATTCTTACAAATATTATTATATTCTTTAAGCAATTATCGCATAAGTTTATAATAAGTCAAACTTTACAACTATTTAATGAAATTATTAATTGCTAGGCTTAACTAAAATTGTAAATATATTAACCTATATTACAAAATTTCAACCTTAGGTAGTAATTTTTGACCACCCCCCCCATTTTTTTACTAAAAGCATCGGCCATAACAAAGTTTGTGTTGCTTCCTTAATATTCGTTATGTTATACACCATTTAACAACATCAATTAAGTAATATCATGACCCAAGCAGAGATAATAGAGCAAATTAAACATCATATCACTAACTACCAACCACAAAACCTAGAATTAATAAAATCCCTAATTAATCAAGTAGAGGATATAAATACATATTTTGAATATGAGTTCTATGAGGAGCAGGAGGAAATGGAAGACGGAGAACCTGTCATCCTAACTTCAACAATATTAGGAGCAGCAGTTTTTAAAAACAATTTTGAACTAGTAGAATTCCTTCTAAGCTTTAACGGAGTAGATATTGATAAAGAATATTTACATGAGCAGGGGAGCAAAGGTATAACTCCCTTAGCGCTTTCTTCAAGCTTTGAAGATTTAAGGATTGCTAAAAAATTAATCGCACATGGAGCAAGAGTTGACCAAATTAATATTCTTGAAAGGTCCGTTTTACAAAATATTGGCGGCAGAGAATTAGAAACTTTTGAAATAATCATTAGTAAAGGCGCTAATATCAACCATCAAAATGACTACGGAGAAGATATAATCTTCACTTCTTGCTATAAAAAACATTATGAGGCGGTTTCAAAGTTATTAAGCTACGGAGCATACATAAATCAAACAAGACAGTACGAAGGAGGTACAGCTCTGCATGCCGCTGCCGCTGTTGAAGTTCACAATTCTCTCCTTGAGCATAACTTTAGTAAGTTGCTATTAGCAAACGGCTACGATATTACATATAAAACCAAACAAGGAACTCATTTATACATAAATCATATAAGTGCAACTTTACATTATGCCCCGGAGGAAACACCTCTTAAGTATTTACCGCTAGACTGGATTACCGAACAATTGAAAAATACTGAATCTAATAGCTCTATATTTAAGTTAGAATTATATAGAGGCTTAAAATATTTTGAGCATTCAGGCAGCATAAGAAAGGATAAAGCCATAGGTTATTACCCTCCCCTTAAACGTATTGATTATGTGAAAGGATGCCTTGAGGAGCAAGAAGCAAAATTACAAGATACGCATGCAAATGATCAAATTAGTATAAGAAAGATAGAAGGATTTGCCCGAAACACTATCGACATTCTAAAGCAAATCTTTTCTACAGAATTTGATGAAAAGAATGATCATTCAGAGATTAAACAAGCAGCAGAACATTTTGCTGGTTTTATCCAAGCTAAGGTTAACAAGAAAAAAGCTGAATTTATTAAAGAGTGGCATAAGTATTTATTAATATCTAAGGATATAGACAATCTAGGTAACCTTAATTGCTTACCAAAAAATATAAAGTATTATTTAGGTCATTTTCTATTAAACTCCATAGCAGATAATAGGTCAAGTAGTAAGCAATTACAATCTATAGCTGAACCTAATCTTGAAGAAACAAATAATAGTGTGCAACTTCAATTTATAGCTAGACCTATTCTTAAAGAGTTAAATAATATTGAGCATACCTTGGTCGAGTTTGAATCCACCCTTAGTGGTTTACTTCAAAATGATGCTGAGATAATATAGCATAAAGAGGGAGGAATTTATGCCATATAAAAATATTTCAGACTTACCCGATAATGTAAGAAATAAGTTACCGAAGCACGCACAAGAGATATTCTTAAAAGCCTTTAATAACGCTTGGGATGAATATAGCGATCCTAGCAAAAGAAGAGGCGGCGAGAATGAATCTCAAGAAGAAATATGTTTTAAAGTTGCTTGGAGCGCTGTTAAAGCTAAGTACTCTAAAGGTAATGATGAACTATGGCACGAGAAATAAGCTATGATTTCTTATTGAAATAATTAATCTGCAAAAATATTTATCAGTATTGTAGTGCGCCATACCCTTGATGGAATTTTCTAATTTGGCTTATAAAGTTACCTTACCCTAAATATATCTCTCAGAGCATTTTTCTCAGGAGCAAAGCTCCAATATAGTTTAAGCAAACTTATGATATATTAAACCACTTATTTCAGGCTCAAGCCTAATGATGGCACATGAATTACTAAACTTTGAGCATCTACAATTCTATCTCTAGTAACATAATTGAGTGATCGGATACTTCGTCAGGGAGTACTACAAAATTCAAGACTTTAATGCTTGGTGAGGTCAGAATATAATCAGCGAATCTTTCTGGCTTATCATAATAACTTGTACGGGTGGATTTGATATTATGGATTGTTACTAAATTCTCCATATCTTTTTCAATTATTCTCATACTTTCAGTATCTGGCCTTAAGTTAAGATCTCCACATAAAATAATTGGCGTGTCTAGACCATCCATAAAGGCTCGTATAATATTAGACTGTAATATCCTTTCAGGGCTATCAGTTTTACCCTGGCCATTCCAGAGTCCATGGATATTTAGTACTGTATAAAGCTTTTCATTTAGGTCAATTTTCATCCATTGAAGTTTACGCGAATGGGTTGGACCCCTTCCTTTGTAAGTCGGGTTATGATATATATCAACCTCCCCTTCCCCTAATACTTTTATCTCTTTACTTATAAAGATAGCCATACCAAAGGATTCTCCAACTAAGCTTCTAAAATAGCCCTCATGATTTGGCAGAAGAGTATTAATCTCTGAAAATATATTTAAACTTACCTCATGTTCATCAGTAGAAATCTTTTGGGGAGCGTCTCTGTAAACCTCCTGTAAGCAAAATATGTCAACATCCCGACTCATTTCAATGAAAGCTAATAGGGGGGCACGCACAATTCCTCCCCAAATATTGAGATTAATTATCTTCAGGCTATTATGTGCTTTCAGAGATGCGCGCTCTTGTACCATTTTAATAATATCGTTTTTAATAATTACTCACATAAAGGTAAGTTTTTACCGACGATACATTATGATAGTTAATAAATTGTTAACAGAAACTTTAGAGCTTGTAACAAGGTACTTATTTGATATTTCTGAGATTTTTAAGCAATAAAAAAAGAAAAAGAGCCTACACTTTTTAAGGTGTAGGCTTGGAATGTTATCTGCGGATACCAAGTCTTTGGATTAGATTTTGATATCTTGCTACATCAGACTTCTTAACATAGTTAAGCAATCTTCTTCTACGGCCAACAAGAATAAGCAAACCTCTTCTTGAGTGGAAATCTTTATGGTTAACTTTACAGTGCTCTGTTAAGTTATTAATACGCTCAGTTAAAACTGCAACCTGCACTTCCGCTGAACCTGTATCATTATCATTAACGGCGTATTCTTTAATCAATTCTTGTTTTTTTTCTGGTTTAATCGACATCACCAACTCCTATTATAAATTAAAAACTCTGCTAGAATGGAATAAGCCACCTTTAATGCTACCAATTGAAACTAATCGACCATTATTGTTAAGCCAAATTTGGTCCTGGTCATTATGCTCAAAGTGAACTTGCTGACCATAACGAACTTTCAGTGCAATCGTATCATCAATCTTTAGAACCGGGATGCCGTCCAGCACCTTATCCACCCTATCAATTAAACTTACAAACTCAGCAAAATCCTTAAGTTTTAAATCTTCAAAATTTATCGCTTCAGTGATTTTAAATTGCCCAACCTGTAAGCGCGCCAATTCTATCACAAATCCGCAAGTTTGCAAGCTTTTTGCAATATCCTCTGCTAAAGTCCTTATGTAGGTACCTTTAGAGCATTTAACCTCATAGGTTGCCTGCTTTTGACTAGCATCAAAATTTATCAAAATTAAACTAAAAATAGAAATTAAACGGGGCTTTAACACTACCTCTTGCCCTTTTCGCGCAAGATCATACGCTCTTTTCCCGTTAACTTTAATCGCTGAGTAGATTGGCGGTATCTGCTTTATATCTCCAGTGAATTTGTTAATAATGCTTCTACACTCTGCTTCACTTGGAAGATGGCTTGAAGTAGAGATAACCTTCCCTTCCCTGTCACCTGTATCACGCTGCTCCCCAAACTGAATAGTAAAAGAATAAGCTTTCTCAGCATCCACTAAATAATGCGATAATTTAGTAGCCTCACCAATGGCAATAGGAAGTACGCCGCTAGCAAGGGGGTCAAGAGTTCCAGTATGACCTACCTTACTTAGTTTGAATTGTTTTTTTAAGGATGTTACAATAAAAGATGAGCTGCAACCGAGCGGCTTATTTATATTGATCCAACCGTCTACTTTATGCATGGCTTGCTTTATTTATGGAGTATTTTATTCTTCGTCAGAATCAAGGTTAGTATTAATATTTTGCTTCAGTAATTTATCAATAGTGAATGCTTTTTCAAAGCTTTCGTCATAAACAAATTTAAGATCTGGGGAATAACGTAAATTAATTTTCTTAGTAACTTGGGATCTAATAGAATATTTTGACGCTTCTAAAGCCTCCATTAAGTCTTCCTCAGTAATTTTGGTAAAGCCAAAAGGTAGGACGAAACAAGTCGCAGCTTTAAGGTCTGGCGAAAGCTTGACATCAGAGACAGTAACTGAAGTAGACAAAAGACGAGAGTCCAATGCTTTACCATTTCTAAGTACTTCGATTAAAGCTTCCCTTATAAGGCTTGCAGCTCTAAGCTGTCTTTGTGAGGGAGCTTTGGCAGATCTTTTTATCATAATACTAATTTTCTACTCACAATATATTCCATAGGGTAATTTTATCTTTTATAAAAAACTACCCTTAACTAATAGCGGATTTATAAAGTTCTTTTTTCCTCTACTATCTCAAATACTTCTATTTTATCACCTATTCGGATATCGTCATAATTTTCTAGAGCAATACCACATTCAAAGTTTTCTCTAACTTCTTTTACATCGTCTTTAAAGCGTTTTAGTGTTTTCAGCTTACCTTCATATATTACAACATCCTCACGCAATAAACGCACTCCTGCCCCACGCTTAATGATACCTTTTGTTACATATGAACCAGCAATCTTACCAACTTTAGTAATGTTAAATACTTGGCGAATATCTACCGAGCCAATATATTCTTCGCGGATAATTGGCGAAAGCATACCACTCATTATACTCTTAACATCGTCGATTAAGTTGTATATTATTGAGTAATATCTTAGGTCAACACCGTTCTTCTCAGCCATTGCTGTCGCAATATTGCTTGCTCTGACATTAAAGCCAATGATTAATGCATTCGAAGCCTGCGCAAGTGCTACGTCCGATTCAGTAATGCCACCTGCAGCAGTATGAAGAATTTTAACTCTAATTTCTTGACTTGGTAATTTCCCAAGGCTTCCGACAATAGCTTCAATCGAGCCTTGCACATCGCCTTTTAATATAATAGGAAGCTCTTTAATACTACCATCACCTGAAGCTTTACTAAATAAATCTTCTAGAGATACTTTCTTTGCAGCAGTAACTTTTAGTTCGCGTTCTTTTCTTTCACGATATTCGCTAATGTCTCGAGCTTGTTTCTCTGTTTGCAGGACTGCAAATTGGTCACCAGCATAAGGTGGTTTATCAAGCCCAATAATTTCAACCGGGACTGATGGTGCTGCTTCAAGAATATCTGCTCCCTTATCATTGAGCATTCTCTTAACTTTACCATATGCTTGACCAGCGACTACAATATCACCAATTTTTAGACTACCCCTTTGCACTAATATTGTGGCTACCGCGCCTTTACCTTTATCAATACGAGCTTCAACAACAGAACCAGAAGCTGGCGCATTAGGATTTGCCTTAAGCTCCTGCATCTCAGCAACTAGCAATATAGACTCAAGAAGCTTATCTAAATTAATTCGCTTAATCGCTGATACTGGGACAATGATTATATCTCCTCCTAAATCTTCAGCAACTAAATTATGATTCAAGAGCTCAGTTTTAACCTTCTCTGGATTTGCATCAGGCTTATCGATTTTATTTACTGCCACTATTATTGGCACTCCTGCAGCTTTCGCATGGTTTATCGCTTCAACTGTTTGCGCTTTAATACCGTCATCTGCAGCAACTACAAGCACAACAATATCTGTTACTTTTGCACCACGAGTACGCATCTCAGTAAATGCTTCGTGACCAGGAGTATCGATAAATGTTATATGCTTACCAGATTCAAGCTCAACCCTATATGCTCCAATATGCTGCGTTATACCACCTGCTTCCCTTGCTGCAACGTCAGTAGATTTAAGTGCATCAAGAAGCGATGTTTTACCGTGATCAACGTGTCCCATTACCGTAACTACAGGTGCACGAGGCTTTAACTCTTCTGGCCTATCATCAACATTAAGTAAAATATTCTCAACATCCGACTCTTGTACCCTTTTAACAGTGTGACCAAGAGTTGATGCGATAAGCTCTGCAGTATCTGCATCAATAGTCTGACTAGCATTAGCAATAATGCCAAGTTTCATTAATTCTTTGATAACATCGGCAACCCTCTCTGACATACGGTTAGCTAGATCGCCTACGCTTATATTTTCTGGGAGTACGATTTCCCTATAGATCTTCTCAGCTGGCGCTGCAATGTGTTTTCTTTTTTCTTTTTCTCTTGCTCTTTTAATAGAAGCAAGACTCCTAGTCCTAATAGACTCTTCTTCATCATCTAGTAAATGAAAAATATCAGTTTTTTTGAGCTTTCTAGGCTCTTCCTTTTTAACCTTAACAAATGGAGATTTTACATCTACAGCTTTCTGCTTCTCTTCACTTCCCTCATCTTCTGCATCAACATCGCTTATCTTTTCGACCTTACCTGGGAGTTTAGGAGCGCTTATATTAGCATTAGCTTTAGGCTCTGTCTGAATATTACTTGCGGATAATACCTTCTTATTATACTCCATAACCGATAAAGTGGCAGGCTCTACAGAATCCTGAGAATGTGGTTTAAGAACGGGTTCTTTTAAAGTCTCCTTTTGAGTTTCCTCAACCCCTAACACATTTTGGACTAATTCAAAATTTTCCTCTGCAGCTTCACTAGCCTTTTCTTCAGCAAATTTGGACTCGTTCTCTTGGCGGGTCTTTGATGTTTCAGCTGCTCTTTTAAGTACATTTAACCTTGCGCTTAATTCAGCATTAGTTAAACCACCCGCATCGCGAACAGAAGATATAACGCTCTCCTCTTTAATAGGCTTTTGCCCTACAGAAAGCTTATTTCTTTTAACCTCAACCGTTACCGTATTGGTACGAGAGGTGATAAAATTTTGCTTTAAAGCAGACACATCAACTGTTTTATTAAGCGATAATTTGTTACCACTTAATGTTAGTTTCTTAGGTTTATCGTCTTTATTTTCAGTCTCAGTCATAGTTCCCTATTTTTGCTAAGGCTCATTTTAAGCCTTAGCTTGTAATTTATTGTAGTCTTTAACATTGAAAAGATTAATTCTTAAAATGTATTTTTATAGCTTCTTGATGACATTATAAAGGTAAAACTTTTTCTTTCATCTTAAAATTAGCTTACTAATACTGCTTTAATATAATAGATCTATTTTAATAAAGCTATTATCTTGTTTAAGTTAAGAAAGCTCAAACTTGTAAATTAAAACATATAAGCTTTCTTCGCGAAGGAACACAGTTAAAAACCTACTAACTTTCTTAGCTTTAAACTAAATATAAGTTTTTAACTAATAATACCTTCCAATTCCAGCTAGAACACTATTTATAGAGCTTATTACAAGCTACTATTTATTTTCTGCATTATAATTACGAGCAGCCGCTAATAAATCCTTTAAGTCTTTATCGCTAACTTCTAAACTTGGTATAAGCTTCTTAAACTCGGCAACATTTAATTCACCTAAATCTTCAATAGTTTTTATACCATTCTCTGCAAGTATAACAATATGCTCAGGCGAGAAATCTGCAAGAACATCAATTAACTCTTGCTCTACACCCAGCTCTTCAAGCCTACTTATAATATTTTCATTCTTCTGATTAATATATTCTTCGGCTCTATTTTTAAGTTCTGTAGCAAGCTCGATGTCAAACCCTTCGATATTTGCAAGCACATCTACAGCAACCCCCGCTATTTGCTCAATAGAAGAGAAACCTTCTACAGTAAGTAGCTGTGCGATAACTTCTTCCACATCAAGATTACGCATGAATAACTCAGTGGTAGATGAGAACTCATCGGCCCTACGCTTAGATTCTTGCTCCTCTGTCATAACATCAATACCCCAGCCAATAAGCTTAGAGGCAAGACGGACATTTTGACCTTTCCTACCAATTGCAATACTTAACTGATCAGCAGGTAAAACCACCTCTACCTTATGCTTAATCTCATCAATTACTACTTTTGAAATTGTTGCAGGCGCAAGAGCATTAATTGCAAATTGCGCTATATCATTACTCCATTCTATAACGTCAATTTTCTCACCACCAAGTTCATTACTTACTGCTCTAACCCTAGCTCCTCTAATACCAATACAAGAGCCGACCGCATCTAGATTCATATCCGATGAGAAGACTGCCATTTTGGCTTTTGAACCTGGGTCACGAGCAATCGCTTTAATTTCAATAATATTATCATATATTTCAGGTACTTCTAATTCGAATAGCTTTGCAAGGAACCTGTTATCTGTGCGCGATAAGAATATTTGCGCTCCCGAATTTTCATGCCTTACATCTTGCACGTAGGCTCTAATACCATTATTAATTTTATAATTTTCATTCTTAATAAGCTGATCACGTTTGATTATTGCTTCCGCTCTTCCAACTTCCACAACAACATCACCGAATTCAACTCTTTTAATGGTACCATTTATAATTTCACCAATACGACCTTTAAAATCATTATATTGCTTCTCACGCTCCGCATCACGCACTTTCTGCATAATAACTTGCTTTGCGATCTGCGCTGCAACTCTTCCAAGATCAATAGGCGGTAGAAGATCTAAAATTTGACCACCAAGTTTTGCTTCTTGATCACGCTCTTTAGCGTCTTCTAAAGAAATCTGTGTAAAATAATCTTCTACGTAATCAACTATATCTAGGACCCTAAATAATTTAACTTCACCGTTTTTCTTACTAATTTCAGCTTTTATGTTATGTTCCTGGCCATATTTTCTTCTACCCGCGACTTGAATCGCATCTTCCATTGCTGCAATGATAGAATCTTTTGCAATACCTTTTTCTCGTGCTACCGCGTCCGCTATCTGCAAAAGCTCCGTATTACCAATATTTAGCATGTTTTAGTCCTCAATTACTTAGCTTTTTTTAAAATTTCCTTATACAATTCATCTGTTAGGACGATATTGCTACTCTTAATATTATCAAAATCTAACCCAATATTTAACCGGGCTTCTTGGTCAAGTATTTCAACCTCTTCTCCTTTCATACCAAGCAACTTACCTTTATAAGTTTTACGCCCATCTTTAGCTTGTTTCAAGCGTACAACAATTACATTGCCAGCAAAACGGTTAAAATCCTCTTTTTTAACTAAAGGTCGTTCAATGCCTGGAGAAGATACTTCAAGATGATATTTATCCGATATCACATCCTCAACGTCTAAAATCGCTGAAACATGGTTACTGACTATCCTGCAATCACTTACATTGACTTTCTCTTCATCTTTACGCTCAATCAAAATTTGTAAAACCTTACTCTGCGTACCTGTGAACTTAATCTGTACTATGCTGAAGCCTAGCGAATCTAGCGTTCCTTCAACAAGATTTTTGATTTTACTTTCTATATCAAACATAAGCGCTCTAAACAGGATTCCCTGCTTCTTAAATTTACTATTTTAAGAAGATGGTAACAAAAAAGGCGGGCACTGCCCACCTTTCCATTTGCCATAGCTTCTAGATTTCAACTATAAGATATCAAAATCTTCTTACAAAGTCAATAGCAATGAAATATATACATCCAGGAACTATAGAAAAGATAATTAGTATTTTTCTACTCTCGAAGACTAGACAATGATAAAGAATAAAAAAAATAAATTATATTTAGGGGTTTTTTAGGCTTGCAAAATTATCGCAAATAATATATATATTTGACCCACAACAATTTTTTTCTATATAGCGCCCTTAGCTCAGCAGGATAGAGCAACAGATTTCTAATCTGTGGGTCAGGAGTTCGAATCTCTTAGGGCGCGCCACTATATAACTTCCACTGAATTAATGAATTTACATCTCCAACAAATTTCATTGCTCGCAGCACATTTGGTAAAACTTTACGCTTTAAGCCTATAAAGCCCATAAACCATCAGCATAAGCGCCCAAAGCTCGATTAAAGGTGGTATACCTTTTAAAACCGGAAAGGATAGGGCAACCTGACTTAAAATTATAGGCACAGCTGATGCAAACATAACTAGTCTAAAAGCATCTTTAATCAAGGCTTTACCAACAAACATATTTAGGAATATATATATGATGATTATATTGATAGCCTTTTGCAACAGGATTAAAAACAGGTTTATTACTAGAACTATAGGAAATATGATATATATAAATACGTTTAATACAGTCTCAAGCACTTCTCCTAATATCCTTTTAAGATCGATAATATTAATTAGCTGAGGGGTAAGACCAAAAAGGTTCGTATATTGTAACTTAACTACTGATTCGGAATCTCTTATCTCTGCCAGTTTAAGATTAATTAAGACGCTATCTTTAGTAAGGATAATCTTTTCTTGAGTATAAGTTTTGTAATCTTTAGCTTCTGTATCGATAACAGCGATAGCTTTGTCATTTAAGTTATAAATATAATATGGCTGTTCTTCATCTATAGAAATTGCTCTACCGTCATAATTCAAGGATGGGAACTGATTTATAATATGATCTAGCCCATTCAAACCTAGGGATATTTTATCATGCACAAAGTAATCTCTAATATCCTCTAAGACTCTAAAGAAAAAAACTGCAGCAATTAGAGTCGCAATGAAGGTTGCTGTAAAAATATACCTAATACCCCATCCACGAAAATTCCTAAAAATATCTTGATAAAACTCTGGAGAGTAAAGCGATAGAGACGCATACTTACAGAAAAGTTGAAGATAGCGGATTACAAAACCTACATATCTTGCGAGAAATGTTGT
Source organism: Rickettsiaceae bacterium (assembly GCA_029266475.1). Classification (GTDB taxonomy): domain Bacteria; phylum Pseudomonadota; class Alphaproteobacteria; order Rickettsiales; family Rickettsiaceae; genus JAJFBM01. The sequence continues at coordinate 120,828 of JAQSWU010000001.1, forward strand.
CATATTATTTTTTTTAGTTTAGAATACCGATCATTTTAACAGTTCATAACTACTGAGCTTTTAATTGCAACTAACTATAAGATAATTAGTTTTTAGCTTAAACCTAAGATAGGTTAAATCAAACGTTTTGTAAATAATCATAAGCAGTAATCATATGAAAAACATCTCTTTATTAAATTTATTGAGTAACTGCATCCGCCTACTTTCGGCCGAAGCAGTTGAGAAAGCAAAATCAGGCCACCCTGGGATGCCCCTTGGTATGAGTGATGTACTCACTATTTTAATGCTCGACTTTTTGAAATTTAACCCAAGTGATGCGAAATGGTTTAATAGAGATAGGCTTGTACTTTCAGCTGGTCATGGGTCAATGGCTCTCTATTCATTACTTTATCTTACCGGATATAAAGATTTTACTTTAGAAGATATTAAAAATTTTAGACAACTAAATTCGAAAGCTGCAGGCCATCCTGAAAGAGAGCTGCATCCAGCAATTGAGACAACAACTGGACCACTTGGACAAGGTTTTGCTAATAGCGTTGGCATGGCTATTGCGGAGAAAAAATACAAAGCTGAGTTAGGAACCGAAGTTGCTGATTATAAAATTTATTGTATTGCTGGAGATGGCTGCTTAATGGAGGGTATAAGTTACGAAGCAGCATCCATCGCAGGACACTTAAAGTTAGATAACTTAATAGTGTTATTTGATGATAATGAGATAACTATTGATGGCCCAACCTCCCTCACTATATCAGAAAACCAGCTTGCAAAATTTGAAGCTCTTGGCTGGAATACAATATCTATTAATGGTCATGATTTCAATGAAATTTACGAAGCACTCGCTAAAGCACAAAATAGCGATAAACCTTACCTTATTGCTTGCAAAACTAAAATTGGCTTTGGCGCCCCAAATAAGGTTGGCTCAGAATCTGCACATGGATCTCCTCTTGGAGCTGAGGAATTCGCAGCGCTTAAAACTTATTTAAACTGGCTACATCAGGATTTCGAGCTACCCAAAGATTTATTAGACGCCTGGAGAGCCGCTTGGCTTAGAAATAAGGAAGCTTATGATAAATGGCAGCATAGGTTTAATGGGCTTAACAAAGAATCTATCGATTTTTGTAAAGATTTTTCTTTTCATGAAGCTATTGTAACTACTTTTAAGAAAATACTAGAAGAACAAAAAATCTCTGAACCTACACGAAATTCTTCAGGCCGGGTAGTAGATTATTTGATGGATTGCAAAAAAATTATCATAGGCTCAGCAGATTTATCTATCTCTAATAATTTAAAGAATAAAAAATGCAAAGCAATAAATAGGGATGATTTTTCTGGGAATTATCTGCATTACGGCCCAAGAGAAGCAGCAATGGGGGCGATTATGAATGGACTTGCTTTATCAGGCTTTAAAACAATTGGCGGCACATTCCTTGTATTTAGCGATTATATGCGCCCCACCATCAGGCTTGCTGCTCTTATGCAGATTCCTGTGATTTATATATTTACACATGACTCAATTGGAGTTGGCGAAGATGGCCCGACTCATCAGCCAATCGAACATCTTGCATCGCTAAGGGCTATTCCAAATTTAAACGTATTACGCCCAGCTGATATTGTTGAAACTGTTGAATGCTGGGATATAGCTCTTAAGTCAAAACATACGCCAACCCTCCTTGCATTGACTCGTCAAAAGCTACCACAACTGCGAGGTTGGAGCTCTAGCTTTAATGAGTGCAAAAAAGGCGCATATGTAATTAGCCAAAGCACCATAACCAATGCTCAGGAAGTTAAAGTTACAATTTTCGCAACTGGCTCAGAAGTTTCACTTGCGCTCGAAGTACAGAAATTATTGGAAGACAATAATTTCTCTACAAGAGTTGTCTCCGTTCCTTGTCTTGAACTATTTTTTAAACAACCTAAAGATTATATAGATAACGTTATTGGTAATCCTACTCTACGGGTGGCAATCGAAGCAGCCTGCTCCTTTGGATGGCATAAAGTTATCGGAGAAAAGGGGTTGTTTTTTGGCTTAGATCATTTTGGTGCCTCCGCACCATTTGAGGCTTTAATGAAGCATTTTGGTCTCGAAGCACAGCAAATAGCAGATAAGATTAGACAGTATTTAGCAATTTATGCTATATGAAGAATATGGAAAAAACGTTAGAAACAACAGCTATAGTATATGTTGAATCACTTGAGCAAGCAAGAAATGAGTTATACAAATTCATTGGAAAAGAGATTACATTAAGAAATTGTCCAGGTAGCATCTACTATTTAGGTATCAAGACTATTGATTATATGTTTAAGCTACTGTCAAATGAATTTTCTATAAGCTCAACTATAATTGACGTTGAAGATGATCATGCCGCTGCAATATCAGCGCTAAAACTAGGTTATGAGAACATAATGTACCACGGCGACTCAGTGGAAATAAAAAAATTATTAGGTTACTAATTATGATCAAATTTTTTACTTCTCTTCTTTTAAGCTTTGTTGCTTTAAATGCCAATTCTGAGAGTATTTCATCAAACGATGACAGCTCTATTGTATCCGAAGGTACCAAGCTTGATCAAAATCAAATTAACGAGCTAAATGATGCTGATAAATTAATTACAGAAACAACAGAAAAGGGCTCTATCGATGAGGCTATAACTCAAGCTGTAAATAATGCCCAGCCTCCCAAAAGTATCTTTGATAGTACCCCACAAGAGGATTTAAAAAAAATTGAAGAAGAATTCGATCTAGGCGAAACTACAAACGAGAATACCCCCGATACCAGTAAAATAGATATCACGCCTCAATCTATTCCAAGCAAAAAATCAACTATAGACACCCCTGCTACAACTGATCTTGAGGAGGATATTGATCTTGAGACGCTGATCTCTGCAAATTACTTCTCTAAAGCCATAGTTTTAGTTACCAACAAAATTACTGCGAAATCACAGTTACTTACCATCAATGTTGATTCGTCTAGCTTCTATGGTAATATAGAAATTTTTCCCTTGAAATGTTGGAAGTCACCTAATAAATACAATCCAGAAAGCAAAGCATTTATAAAAGTCATCGAGAGAAAAATAGATGATGAGTCTAGAGATATCTTTAGCGGGTGGTTATTTTCCTCAAGTATATCATTATCCACGATGGAGCACCCTATATATGAAATCTCTATTGTTGATTGTAGTGGCGAGAAACTCAGTATAAATAAGAAGTAATTATGAAGAATATTGCCACTTTAACCCTCTCTGTATTGATCTTACCAATATGCTTACTAGCTGGTTTATCAGCCCCAGCATTTGCTATGTTGATATGTTTATCGATAATATTAGAGGGTTACTATTATATTTCCCTACAATCTTTAAGAATGACATTATTCTCCCACTACCCTGTAATTACTTTCCTTATTTGGATGGTAATTAGCTGCCTTTGGTCGCCAATTCCAGGTGCTGCCCTAGTAGTTGCTGCCAAGATAATAACCTTTTTTATGCTAACTATGCTTACCATTCAAATAATATACCCTGATAAGCTATATGCTGAGGTTTACAATCCAAAAAAGGAGAATTCCTATCATGGGCTAAAGTCTTATTCGCCATTAAACTTACTTGCATATGGTTTAATTATTGCAACAGGCATTTACTGGGTTGAGTGGTATAGCAACGGCTATTTCCATCAGTTTTATTCTTCGATGCTTTCAAAAGCTGGAACTGACTTTACCTTTTATCTCTTTAAGCTGGATAGAGGCTGCGCTATCATTTCATTAATTAGCTGGGTTGTAATTGGTTATTTTATTAGTTCTAAAAACCACATACTTGCAGCATTAACATATATCTCTATACTAGCCTTACTATTTACGTCTGACAGCCTAGCAAGCCTAGTTGCTTACATATGCAGTTTCATAAGTTATATATTGATGCTTCTAACAAGAGGAAAAATATTATCATGCATTAAATATACTTTATTCCTAGGGGCTATAACCTTTGTAATTCTAATATACAGAATTAATCCTGAGAACTTTATAAATAATATACCCGCACTTCCTGATTCGGCAAAGCATCGTATCTACATCTGGAATTATGTTGTTAAATTTTTCCTTGAACATAAATATATTGGTTTTGGCCTAGAATCATCACGCTATATTTCAAATACTTTTGCTGACTACGTATTGCACAAGGAAGCAAGTTGGTCTTTACTCCCCCTTCATCCTCACAATAACATACTACAGATTTTACTTGAGCTTGGTATTACTGGCGCATTGTTAGCAGCTTATATGATAGTTCATATCTTCGCTAAAATAAAAGAGTTAGATAATACCTATCTACAAGCAGTTGGACTTTCTATTTTTATCCAATACTTTATTATAGGGATGATATCCTACAGTATTTGGCAGCAATGGTGGATAGCTACAGCCGCAATGACATATTTGTTTTGGTCTATACTTTTAAGGGCTAAAGAATAAAATCGTAACAATTAGATTTAAGATAATCTTTATACTGAAGTTTTCTAACTAACCTGAACTATGGATAAGAAATTTAGTAGATTTTTTTATCAAATAGAGCTTTTTGAAGTGAAAAACGTTCTAGAAAACGGAGTTTAGTTAACCCTAAATGAGTATTTTATGGTTTTTTTGCTTTAAAAAGAGCCTTTGAGAGAAATAATATACAAATTCTCTTATCCATAGTTCAGGTTAAATAGCTAGAAAACTTGTTATAATGAGTCATTAAGACAAAATTTACCTAACGATCCATCACGAAAATTAATACTATAGCATTTTTTTAATTTTTTTGCAATATTAATAAATTAATTTTCTAAAAGAAGATAAATTTTTGCTCTCAAACATAGATTTTTCCTAAATTTCTATTGATTTAATAAAAATATTATTATAAAATATTTATTTATAAAGTTTAATGATTTAATTAATTTTAAAAGTTTTTATCATGCCTCAAAATAACGCGACCAAGAATGAGACAGGAAAAAAAATCGCAGAAGCTTTTCAAGAAATAAAAGATAGGTTTTCTTATCTATTAAATTTTAATTATAGCAATGACAACACAATGAAATTAGAATTAGCTAATACAGCTAGAGCATCCATTTTAGAATTCATCGCTAGAAACGAACCATGCAAAGCTGTGGCCTTAGCTCGCTGGGTTACTCAGCAAGGTAATATTACCTTCCAAGATTTAAATATCATAGATAAATCTACGCAAGAAGACTTAAATGTTACCAAAGATACTATTTCGTCTGATTCTGTCGCAACAATGACAAGCGAAACTATACACGTAAAGGCTTTCCTCGAGTTTATGGGTCTCTGTGATGCCATGCATATTAGCGATCTATAAATATCCAAAGTAATTATTATAAATTTTCAAAATACATAAAGAATGAAACATTACTATTTAGATAGCTCAGGCGACGAATCCTCGAGTACGAAAGAAAAGAACCTAAAGAATAGTATCTTTAATCCGAAAGGATATACTAAAGGTTTAATTGAACATTTTCATATAAACGAGGTTAATAGCTTGAACACATTCAAGCTTCAGCTAGGTTTATTACTACATTTTTTTGCTGATCGAATCGCTCGAAGCGAACCTTTAAACGCTACTTATCAATCCCTAAAAGCAGATTATATATCTTTAAGCGAAGAAGATTATTCTAAGATAATTACTGAACTGCGAGAAACTTTAACCCCACAATTCGATAAGTTTATTATCGTTAGTGATTACAATGACCTTTCCGATAAAGACTACGTACAGTTATTTAATTGGCTCTTTAATCCTAATATTGCACTACCAGATAGTTTTAGATTAAAGGACTTAAATGATGAAACCAAGGTTAAAGAAGATTTGCTATCGATATTATATGAATCAGAAATAGACTTTAGCATCCTTTGCGAATTTGGATTAAAAGTTACCATAGATAATGTAAATGACGCTAGCAGCTTTCTAGCTGCAACGAAGCTATTTAATAGAAGTAATAAAAATAAGATTAAATACTTAAAAATACAAAATAATAAAGCCTATCCAGATTCGAATCATTTAACTCTTAAGAATGCAAACACACCTTCCTTTAACGACCATACTACTATCTCTACAAACCATAAAAATGTTACTTTTAAGATTGCAGGTTTAGGAACTTACGACCAAATATTAAATACAGTTCCTCTTGAGCGAAATGCTAGAGAAGCTTTTATCGATTATATATATGATACAATTAAAGGAAAAAAATTCACCAGAAAGGATTTAAAAAGCAAAGAAGAGGTGTTTAAGATAGAATCTGCCGAAAATTTCATACATTTATTGCTTGTTGAAACTCAAAGAGATAATTCTACGATTCTTCAAGCACCAATGTTCCTAGACCTTATTAAACAGGATCAAAAATATTTGGATAAGAAATATTTTCCAATGGCGCTAAAACAAGCAGTCAAGTTTATTAGAGGTATAAACAACGATTATAACGAAGATCTACCCAATAATTTCACTTATGATTACGATAATCATAATACCTTGCAGCCAGAGCCATTTCTAATCGCTGTTGGCGATTTAATCATCGAGTGGAGCAATAACTTTTGTACAGGATACAATCTTGAAAGTATTGGCAGGACTTTTGCACTTATAACCTTTATTGATGGCTTAATTTATTCTGAAAAAGATGACTTATCTTTAAGAGATCTCGATAAATTAATTAGCGATCTTGAGCCGTACGGCTATGATAAAGACGGCTTCCTAGAACCACTCAAGGAAAAACTATCAATCTTGAAAGAAATGCCAGAAGCTACGAAATATTATTATTTAGGACAAGAAGATGCAATTAAGAGAGCAGCGAAAGCTTCAAACAAATTTAAAATCTTCTACCAAGAAATTTTTGATGAATTTGCTGACAATCGAGAAAAATTACAGAACTTACGCCAGAATTTAAAGTTTTCTACCGATAAATTGCTGGAAGATTCACTCAAAGACATTTTAAACACTCTAATAGTGAAATTTAACGAATGGTACAATATTGATATCGCTCCCTATATTAACTTAGACAGTTTAAATGTAGATGAAGGGTCCTTTATAACTGCCACCGAAGGATTAAAGAAATTTATGCAGGAAGAAGAGGAAAGCCCGAGACCTACAAAAAAAGCTAAGACTGAGAAGGGAGGCGGAATGAGCCCTGTGAAAACAAGGGTTCCTTTTGATGAAGTAACTAATAAGTGCAAAGCTGAAGCAGGTTACCATTCACCAGAAAAGTTATTTAAAGAGACCACTGTATCCGATACATTTGATCTTTCTACCCAATCTAACATGATTTTAGGCTATACTGATTATAACTCTCATTCTTACTTAGGAAAAGATTCTGAATATCAAGGTGATTCTTCAATTTATTACTAGACCGAATATTTAAGGGACTTATGAAACCCTATAAGTCCCTGAACAATGCTACCTACTTTTCCTCGCTATTACTACTGTTGGAAACATTCCTTGGGAATCATATATAAATTTAATGTCTTTAAATCCAGCTTTTTCTAATTGCTCTTTAGTTTGCATCTCATTACCAAGAGCTTTATTGATAGGTAAAGGTATGATATGTTAAGGATATGTGCAATCCATAAAAGCCATAGCTTATTAATATGTATAATAGTAAGGAGACCCCTAAGAAAAAAACAGCTCCCTTTTTGTATTGCGATTTTAATGTTTCATGGGTAAGTAAATCTATACTTTTCGCTATATCTGGAAAATTATCCCGAAAACTATTATGTATCTCTTCTTTTAAAGAGAAGTTCCTCTTACTCTCATTAGGGATTATAGCTATTAAATTCCATTTTAATTGCGGCCTCCAGGAATCATTACTCTTATAAAAACCTTCAAAGCAGCTTAAAACTTGATAGATAGGAATATCATCACGATTAGCTTCATAAAGTTCACCTTTGAAATTTTTATATTTAATCATGTACCCTTGTTTCGATTTTATTACAGCCTGTATATAACTATTATCTGTGCTATAAATTATTAAATTTTCATCTAAAGATTGATTAAATTTTTGTAAGCATTCAAATAACATTGAAGTAGAGGTAACATCTATAATTGCTCCATTTTCGAATATGATTTTCATAATATTATTCTCTAAAGTAGCCTGGCTTTAAGCTCTCCATCATTTAAACTTTCATTATATACTCTTACAACCTCTCCAGGAATGCCGATTGCGTCGATACGCACTGAGGCAAAATTTTCCGCTCTACCAAAGCTTTCTTTCTCAAGCACTATATTTGCTTCGGACCCTACCTGTTTCTGGTAAAATTTATGTAATTCTTTCTCGCCTTCTGCTCTAAGCAGTGCCGCTCTTTCTTTCCTGACATGTTTTTCCACTTGCGGCATACGCGCTGCAGGGGTCCCTTCACGTTCAGAATATGGGAAGACATGCAAGTACTGCAGCGATGCTTCAGAAATTAGCCTTAAACTATTTTCAAACATTTCATCAGTCTCAGTTGGGAAGCCTGCAATAATATCGGCGCCAAAGGCCACTTGTGGTCTAATTGAGCGCAATCTTTCACAAAACTCAATAACTTGATCTCGATTATGCCTTCTCTTCATACGCTTTAAAATCATATTATCACCCGCCTGCAAGCTAATGTGGAAATGCGGCATCAACCTTGATTCATAAGCCATTAGTTCAAACAATTCTGCATCAATTTCTGCAACATCGATAGAAGATAGTCTTAGTCGTTTTAGCTCAGGGACCAGCGCCAATAGTCTTCTAAGCATTTGTGGGAAAGTTGGCTCACCAGGCAGGTCTGGCCCGTAAGATGTTACGTCTACACCGCTTAATACTACTTCGTTATAGCCCATCTCTACAAGCTTTCTTACCTGACTTACGATTTCGCCAATTGGCACCGATCTGCTGTTTCCCCTACCAAAAGGAATAGTACAGAAAGTGCAACGATGGTTACAACCATTTTGCACTTGAATAAATGCTCTAGCCCTTCCTTCAAAACTACTCACCATGTGACCTGCAGTTTCAGTCACTGACATTATATCGTTTACTAAAAGCTTTGGAGCATTTTCGCTTAAGTTATAATTCTCAGCATAAAGCTTCTCTTCATTACCAAGAACCTTATCAACCTCAGGCATCTTAGCAAACATCTCTGGTTTAATCTGAGCAGCACAGCCTGTAACTATAATCTTAACATCGGGGTTATCACGTCTTGCTTTCCTAATTGCTTGCCGAGCTTGTCTTTCAGCCTCTTTTGTCACAGCGCATGTGTTAAAAACCATAACATCAGATAGGCCACTTTTCTCGATGTTATTTTTTATAACTTCGCTTTCATAAATATTAAGCCTACAGCCAAAAGTTATTACTTCTTGAGTCCTAGATTTAGCCATAATGATATATTCCCTCAAACACAAGAGTTGCAGGACCCCTCATAACGATTCCATTATCCATGGACATTAAAAGCTTACCTAACTGAAATTTAATTTCCGCTGTTTCGCCGACCAAGCCAAGCTTTTTAGCTGCAGCAAAAGTTGCACATGCTCCACTTCCACAGGCAAGCGTGAAGCCCGCTGTTCCTCTCTCCCATACTTTAAGCTCGACTACCGAATCACCAATTACATTCGCAAGGTTTACATTCACCCCTTCAGGGAATAGCTCATGCTTCTCAAGCTTCTCACCGAGTAGCGCTTTATCAGCATCTGTAAGGCCAGCGCTAAATATCACAAGATGCGGATTACCCATATCAACACAGACTATTTCCCTAAGGTCAAGTTTAAAGCGCTCGGCAATCTCCCATAGTTTTGTGGACTCAGGCATCCAAGGCCTGTCAAAACTTGCCTGCCCCATATTCACACTTACTGTATTATCGCTGTGAATCTTACAGTTCAGCTTTCTACCTGCAACATGTAGTTCTACGCAATCAGTATTATGTCTCTGACCATGAATAAGGGCAAGGCAACGCGAGGCATTACCACAAGCACTTGCTTCAGACCCATCTGCATTAAACACAAACATTTCTACATGGGTTTTATGGTCTTTAAAAAGAATAAATTGATCACAACCAACCCCTGCTCTTCTATCTGAGATAGCGATAACAAATGGTTTTAAGTCTAAGGTTGCCGGAATGTTTTCTTCCTCAATAATGACAAAATCATTACCCAGACCATGCATCTTTAAAAATTTTATTCCTTGCATCTTTTCAAGCTTTGTTTAGTGGATTATACCTAAGCATTATACAGAATTTTTAAGAAAATGATATGGTAAATTATAAAGAAAAGTTAAATTTTAAACTCACAAACCCAAGCTTTGCTTTTTCCTTGTAGTGGGATTGGATTATCAAGCTTTTGTCTATTTTTAATAAACTTTACTCGAAACTCGCTTATTCTAGAGAATTTGCATAAGATTTGGAACGCGGAACCGCAGTAGTTTTATAGGTACATGGGGATTCGAGTACCGAACCTGTATACAAACTCGCAGCAGAAGTAGAGTTTTGAGAGAAGTCTATATATATAAGTTATAAATGGCAATCCGGGCACCACTGAAGCTACGAGTTTATCTAGGCTACAGGGTGATTCCTTGTAAACTTCAACTACAGGTTGTAATTTTTGACCCCCCCCCTATTTTTTTAAAGAAATTCGGCGAATTTATTAAAGATAAATTAGGAATCGCCAGATAAATTTTCTCCTATTAAATCAACTTGCATCGGCTTTACCAATTCTACACCAAGCTCCTTGTAAGTAGGAAGCTTTTCATCGAATATCCATTTTTCTTGTTCTGTATAATTATAGAATTTAGCTTTGATAATGTCTTTTGACTTACCGCCAGTAATCCTCCTATCTATTAAAAGTAGTAATTTACACTGATCCTTTACATCTTTCCTATAATCTTTTAAAAATATACAATAGTCCTTATAAAGCTGTTTGATTTCTTCAGTTACTTCATCCTTACTATTTAAATATTTAACCCCCCGCCATAGTTGCTTTAATGAATTCATATTTCCCCTACTTGTTAGTAATTCATTTTTTTCAAGAGAAATTAAAGACTTGAAGGTATATTTTATGAATTCTATTGACATGATATCTATTGGTTTTACGATATTACCAAGAAAATTTTTTTCGGTTAAGATATCTTGATCTTTCCAAAGAAACCCTTTAAAAATCGAGTCAGTGGAACCTGTATACGTTATCTCCCAAAGTTGATCCTCTATTGTCATTTTACGTAATGCAATAAAAAGCTGTGAAAAAACCATAATTACTCCTTTATCTATTGATATTTAAACCTATGATATTTACCCTATCCCCCTATTGTTTTTTTTATTTATGTTTGAGAATCTGGGTAAGTATAATATAATTTAGAGATTCACTAAGACGTATGTACAGAGAATAACTTAACCTATAACCCAAACTTAGACCAGTTTTTGGTAATTTTATCTATCACATCTTGGTCCATAATGATTTCTTCACCCCATTCACGTTTGGTTTCAGGCGCAAGTTTATTTGTTGCATCAAGACCCAATTTGCCGCCAAGGCCTGACTCAGGCGAGGCAAAATCAAGATAATCTATAGGAGTATTTTCAATAACTGTAATATCACGCGCAGGATCCATCCGGGTTGATATTGCCCAAACTACTTCTTTCCAATCTCTTATATTAATCTCTTTATCGACAACGATGATAAACTTAGTATAAACAAATTGACGGAGGTAAGACCATAGCCCCATCATTATTCGCTTAGCTTGACCAGGATAGGTTTTGTTAATTGAGACGACTGCAACCCTGTAAGAGCACCCTTCAGGCGGCAGCCAGAAATCTACTATTTCAGGGAATTGTTTTTGGATGATCGGAACAAATAGCTCATTTAAAGCTTCACCTAAAACTGACGGCTCATCAGGTGGTTTACCAGTATAGGTTGTATGATATATAGGATCTTCTCTTGTAGTAATGCAGGTTATATTAAATACTGGAAACTTTTCTACCTCATTATAATAGCCAGTATGATCACCATATGGCCCCTCTTCGGCATATTTATCAAATGAGACATAACCTTCGAGCACTATTTCTGCATTTGCTGGCACGTGAAGAGGTATTGTTTTACACTCTACAAGTTTTAACCTATTACCAGATAAGACCCCAGAGAATTTATACTCAGAGACATTATCTGGAAGCGGAAGCACTGCTGATAAAACGGTTGCAGGATCTACGCCTATTATCACTGCTGCCGGTAGCGGTTCTTTTTTTACTTTTCCCCATCTATCGTGATGAGCAGCCCCTCCCCTATGCTTCAGCCAGCGCATAATAAGTTTATTACTCGCAATTGGCTGCATACGGTAGATGCCCATATTATAATCATCAATCCGCTCTGAAGTTGGACCTTTAGTAATAACTAGTGGCCAAGTTATAAGGGGTGCTATATCCTTTGGCCAGCATTTCTGAATAGGAAACCTGAAAATATCAATCTCATCACCAGTAAAGACCTTACTCTGACAAGCAGCTTTTTTAACTATCTCAGGACGCATAGCGAGCACTTTTTTAACCAAAGGCCACATATTCAGCGCTTCTTTAAAACCTTGCGGCGGTTCGGGGTGCTTCAAAAATGCCAGCATTTCCCCTAGCTCACGTAAATTTTCCTTCTCAACTCCAAGAGCAAGCGCAATTCTATCGATTGCGCCAAAAAGATTTGTAAGTACCCTATAAGGTGATTTCTCTCCTCCTACCTTATAAACATTCTCAAATAATAAGGCTGGCCCCTGTGCGCTTAAAACCCTTCTGCTGATTTCAGTAAGTTCAAGTTCTGCTGAAACTGGCTCTGATATCACTTTTAGCCAGCCTTTAGCTTGCAGTTCTTTTAAGAAGGATTCAAGATCATTAAAGCTCATTTTTTTCACTCAATTTATAATAAGAGATAACGACAGCCATCATTAAGTTTAAATAAACAAAATAGTCAAGCCAATGATTGTTAATCGATAAATTACTCAGGACAAAGTTAAGAATTACAATGGCAACTGCAATTGCTACCGCTTTTATAATTGGTTTTGTAGTACTCCTTCTATTGTAAACCTCAGGAATGATACAAGCAAGACCTACCATAATCAGCATAATATTAAATAAGGGCCTTGCAAGCCTCTGATGCCCTTCTGCCCTAAACTTACTAATCCTGAACATATTTCCCTCATCTTTAGGAGAAAAAAGCTCGTATAAATACTTCTCTTGAATATCGGTAGAGGTGCGTTTTTTATCAGATTGCCTAGTCTGAATATTAATTAATAGATCCTTAAAATTGAGTAAATCAATTTGGCCATCGAGATTAGTATGCTGCCTACTACCCTCTGCTAGCCTAAATGTAAGACTATCCGACTTTACGATAAGTTTACCTAGTTTAGCGAAAATAATAGCTGGTTGATCATGCTCTCTAAAGTCAAATATAACAAGTCCTCCTAAAGCACCGCTATAAAATTTTTTATCAAAATACAAAGTTACATTTTTAGAAATCGGGTTAAAAGTTTTTGCATGTAGCAAGGAGGTTGAATACCCTTCTTTTAAAGAATTTAGCTTAGATTTTAGCTTACCATAGGATAAAGGTAATAAATATAGTGAGATAATATAGCAAGTTAATGTAAGTATTATACTTAAATATATGGCTGGTTTTGCTATCTGCAAATAGTTTAAACCACTATTCTCCATAACCACCATTTCTCGATCATGCTTGATTTTATTATAATAATAAATAGTGCTTAAAAATAATGAAATAGGAATTATGGTTAAAAGCAGAGAAGGCAATGTAAGCAGTGTTAATGCAAAGAATGTGGAGACTGGAAGCCCCTTTGTAACCAGATAAACCAATTTAAGTGACTGAGAAAGCCAAACAATTCCAGTACAAACAAAACAGGTAAGGGCAAACAAGCTAAGCAAATGTTTAAAAATATGTTTCTGATAAATAAGCATTTTAATCTTTATATATACTAGATTGGTATATTCTAGAGAAAACCAATAAATAATTTTCCCTTAAAATTATAGTATTTTTTGTCTTAAGTAAATATTTCTATATTGATAAAGGAGATATAAATCAAAATATAGTAATTTGAATTAAGCTTGCCTCATTTCTAATAGATTCTTAACTGTAACTTTAAGAGATTTTGCTCTAATTAATTTGCATTATTTAAAGAGCGCATTTAAAAAGCTTGGCTTATACGGCGCTCAAAGCATGAATGTAAA
>JAQSWU010000050.1:0-8134 GCA_029266475.1 Rickettsiaceae bacterium
GTAAGTTAGCGATGAATAGATTATAAAAAAGTAAGTTTGAAACATCCATCAGACTTTTCTCGAAGCTCTACTTCTACTGCAAGTTTGTATATAGGTTCGACATAAATACTCATGTACCTATAAGTACACTTGGGTTCTGCGTTCCAAGTCTTCTTTAAATCCTCTACCATAAGCGAGTTTCGAAAGAAGTCTACTATATTTATATCATCTACTTAGATCTTCACTAATCATGTTTAGTTATTAAAACCCTTATTGTTAATGTTTATTAATTTATATTGACAATTTAGTAAAGCAATGTTAAGATTTACGATCAACTAAAAATGAATTATTATGCCTAACACACTTTTGGAATTAACAAAACAAAAACTAAGCTCAGAGATAGTTAATGCTGTTAAAAACTTTGATGATGCAAGACTAGAAGCTATCTTATTAAATGATAGTGCTCTAGAAAAAGGCTTAGATTTAAAGAAAATAAGTATGAATTCATCAAACTTCCTTGACACCATTAACATTGATGGTACCCCAATTATACACTTTATAGCCCAACATTTATCTGATAATAATTTCGTTGAATCAATTAATATTTTACGTATACTAGCGGCGCAGGGTGCGAACATGAACTTACCATATCCAGGTTCCCCACTTCAATGTTTAATTTGGAATTTTAATAAATCTCTTACTAAGGAATTAAAACTTGAATTTGCAAACGAGTTAATTAACCTCGGTGCCAACGTTAATTTTCAAAATCCTAATAATGGCTATACACCCTTACATCACTCCGTAAATACTAATCAGGCAGAATTGTTTAATTTGCTTGTTCAAAGAGGAGCAGATACTGAACAAAAAAATCAGGCGGGTTACAGACCAATACAAAGTTTGTTTCTTTCTCAGTCAAAAGAGCTCGTAAGTTCCTTAATAGCAAATTGCTCTTTAGAAGATTTATTTACTAAAAATTATTCGGGCGGTTTTGGACCTAAATTTGTTAATAGTCAGATTTTCAAGAAATTAATTGAAAATGCCAGTGAAGAAGATTTCCCTGTATTAATGAAGAAAATACCGAATTTACAAGAGTTACTATTAGAAGGTATGCAATATTGGGAAAAAAATATTTGTGGTAACGCTATATTCAATGTTAAAGCTAAGTTTATACTGAAAGAATTTGCGAACCAAGAAGGTTCTGATAATCAACAGATCGAGCCAGAGAATTCCGTCCACGATGCATCTAACGATTATATAGTCTCAAACGATAAAGATTATATGGAAATTACTCCAGCTGGAGTTCTACCTGAAGGAAATGCTGAGTAGTTAAAACAAATCCTTAGGATCAATGAAGCGCCATATTAATCCTATGGCGCTTCCTCTCATTATAGGATATAGATGGAGTGATTTTAACTAAGACAATATCCCTTATCCTAGCTATTCTAGCTACTTTTTATAACAAATTGTTTTACCCAAATATCCCTAAAAACTTTGATATATTATAGTTCTGGAAGCCCATCACTACCTCAATAGCAATTAAAATAATAATTATCCACTCAAGCCTTGTTGAATGTTTATAATTTAGTTCATTCGATAAGATACTATAAAGCTCATGAATCATATCTAAACGGTGGTTTAGAATATTTTGTCTAACTTGAATATCTTGGAATTCGGCTGTCATAAGGTATAATGGCTCATACGAAGGTCGACGCCAAAAGAACTCAGGAGTATCAAGGATATCACTATGCATGTTGATAGAATAGCGTTCATTAAATAATACACCAATTTGTTTTGAAATCTCCGTCTTAGACATCGATACACTACCTTTTTTAGCAAGCTCACGCTGTATTGGCGTTGTTTTATCTAGTAATGCTGCTACTGACTTCTCTAGAACCTCTAGTTTGACTGACTGAGCAAGCGCATGGGACATTGAGAGTTTTACAAAAGCGCTTGAGTCGTTTAGTATGATTTCGTTCTTCTCTTCATCAATATAGGTTCTCTCGCTTTTATCATCATATCTGTAGTAAATTACATCATAGGTATAATCGTTATTATGGTCTATCTCGCAATTTACGAGCTCTTCAATTATGCTTTTATCTTCGCTCTCATCCGCGCCCCATATGGTTACACAACCAAATGGAAAATAAAATAGGTCAACAATTCTATTTTTCTGCCCTAAGTCACGCTGAACGTGGATTACGTCATCAAAATATTTTGGCTCATAGCCATCCTCAACTAACTGTTTAACTAACTCTTGAGTATTGTAAGAAACAGCGGTACAATACGATGCACACCTCATAAAAAATAAACTCTATAATTTTATATTCTAATTTATTATCTGGAAAGTTGGTTTTTATCTATATCCTGCTTCTGTTGTTCTTGCTCAGTTACACGTGAGAAGTTCTTCCTAGGTACAGCATAATCCACGACATGAATATATTTAGCACCATGCTTCAGCAGCTTTTCACCTAAAACTATTAACTGATTTTTATCAGTATCACTAAACCTACCAATAATATATTCAGCTAACTTTTTAATAGGCTCCCAGGATAATGATAACCTTTCCTTTGCAGATAATACAGGAGTATTGGATTTTTTTAAAGCATTATATGCTTCCTGAGCTTGGCGTTGGATATTATTTTTATTATCCTTCCTTATTTTTTTATAAAGAAAAAGTAGGACTCCTACAAAACCCAATACGCACAATAGAAAAATAATTTGCTTATCCATATTTTCTGCTCCCTATACTAACAATTATAGTAAATTTCACTTAATAGATAAAGAGAATGTAACTTTAAGATACTATGCTTTTATTATTATGTAACTAATTGTCACAATTTATTGACTTAAAACAACTTTAGCAGCAAACTCAAAAAGTTTACACCAACTAATTAAAGTAATATGATAGCCTATAGGTTAACTGACGAGACTAAAAACGCATGGCTAACTAGTTTTATCGATCTAGTGCTCCTTCTTACATGTTTTTTTATTATGATTTTTGCCGCTCTATCAGAAAATCAGGCTAAACATTCAAGCGTAATAGACTCCCTAAAGGATAAATTTAGTTATAAGAGAGAGTACAGCAAAAACTCCACAAAACTAGGGCTGATCTATGAAGTGTTGAATAAAGCTATAAAAGAAAACAATCTTTCTGATCAGCTTCATGCCTCTGTTAATACTAATCATGTTGTTTTAAAAATAAGCTATAAACACTTGTCTAACCTAGAAAATGACCCAGATAAATATAATAGAATGGTTGGGGTACTAAACTCTATTATTTATAATTTTGACCGTAATGCAGTTGAGTTACAAGCATCTTTTCTTGAGACAAGCAATAGTCTAGAACAGCCGTCTATTTTGAATGAAAACACTTACAAAGTATTTTTTAATAGACTTATAAAACTTTATAATCATATTACTAAAAACTATATGAATAATGCTTTAAGTTTAAATATTTTAATAAGCCCATTGTCAGATACTGATTCAAATCAATTAAATAAAACTTACTACCCGAATATACAAATAAATATATATGAAAAGGATAATAAGTAAATTAATTAACTATATAACACAAACGTCTTTATGCACTAAGACATTTAATAAAATTTTATGCTATTTAACTAAAATTAGCTTACCGTTAATTGTATTTGCTGCTTTAAACAGTTACGCTGTTAAAAATATAGAGCTGAACCTCGAGTTCACCCAGGATGAAGTTAAAGTTTCAGTTTCCTCACTACCAAAAGGCCTAAAGCCTACTTACAGAGTATTGAATGATTATCTCATAATCGATTTCAACCAGCAAATCGCTTTTAGACTTAACAAAACTAAAAGTTCGATCGCAAATACAAATTACATTTTCAGTAGCTTTGATAAGAAGAGTATTTTTATTAAGTTGAAATTTAAACCGATACTAGGCGCCAAATCTTTTAATAAGAATTCCTCAATTATACATATTAATAAACCTCAACCAGATATTATAAGCTCTAATATACAGGAAGAAACGCCACCTCTTAAACAAAAACCAGTCCATACAAAGCTTGAGAATTTAAACTACAACATCAAGCAAATTGAGATAGTTAATTCAGACTCTAATATGCTGACTCTAGCATTTGAATGGGATAATCTTGTAGGCTGCGCTGCATTCTCCCAAGGACAATATAGCTGGATATTTTTTAACAACAAAAAAGAATTCGATGCAAGCTTACTTAAAACTCTAGGAATATTCGAAGAAATAAAAGTTATAGATAATCCTAGCTATACAATATTGAGGTTTAAACATAGCTTAAGTGGGGAGCTTAAAGCCGAACTACAAGGCAATACATGGAATATTAGTTTCATTAGAGATCCTAGAATTAAAATATTACCAGGTAGTTTAATAAATGAAATTAGCTCTCTTAACACCAGAGGAAGATTATTCGACGCAAGAAAGGCCGAAGACTCGATAATTTTTAAAGAAGATATAACAGGAGAAACGTTGATAATTGTACCTTTAAAGCAAGCTGATATAGGAGTGGCAATCTCAAGAAATTTTATCGATTACATTTTGAATAAATCTCCGCAAGGCATGGTAGTTACAAAAATTAACGAAGAAACAAAAGTTAAAGCAGATAGCAAAGGGGTAGAAATCACTTCACCGAATTATGCTAGTAATATCCATTTACATGATAAAATAAACCAAAAAACACGTGAAATTTTAAAGCAACAAGCGCAAGATAGCACTATAGACGGTATTACAAAATATACAATGCTACCTTTTTTCGAAAAAGGTACAATTTCGACAGCCAATTATAATCAAGAATACTACAAGCTATTACAAGACATATCAAAAAGCGATTCGTCAAATATTCATGATAGAAGATATGAACTTGCCAAATTTCTTTTTTTACATGAAATGTATAACGAGGCAGCTGCTATATTAAGCTTAATAAATGAGGAAGCACCAAGATTCATGCTCCAGCGACCAGAAGCAAAGTTCCTCTACAGTGCTTCACTCACCCTTTCCGGACGCTACGATGAGGCCGAAAAAAATTACCGGAGTTTGCTGCAAAATATCCAGAATGGAAGGAATATTGATGAAATTAAAATTTGGCTAAATTTAAACAATTTTTATCAGTATAATACTAATCAATATGTTGGTCTTGAAAATTTTGAAGATAGATTTATTTTTACCTATCCAGACAATCTTTACTTTAAAATAGCTCTTACGGACCTAGAAGTTGCTTTAAAAAATAATAATAATGATTTATCTGATAAAATATTTAATGGACTTCGAGAATTTAAAAGAGAAGATATTCGGCTACTCAATAATATTAAGTATTTAAGGGCTAAATATTTTATCAATAAACAAGAATATGAAAAAGCAAAACAGTATTTGAATGCTTTAAAATTGGATAATAGAGATCCTTATAACCAAGTCAGAGCACAAATAGAACTGGCCAAAACTCAACTTAATCTAAAAGAGATAGACACAGTAAAAGCCATAACCATATTAAATTCAATTAAACAAAACTGGCGTGGAGATTTTGTCGAATATGATTTACTAATGTTACTCGCAAAACTTTATAGAGAAAATTCTCAGCCAATTAATGCCCTTAGAACCTATAAATATATAATTGAGTCCTCGCCACTTAAGACGGATCAACTATTCATCACAGCAGAAATGATTAGCTTGTTCAATAAAATATTTTCGCCAGGGGGAGCAGCCGAAACGATGAGTAACTTTGATACGGTCTCATTATTTTATGAATTCAAAGAATTGACTCCTATTGGAAGCGCTGGCGATAATGTTGTAATACAAATCGCTAATCGTCTAGTAAACCTTGATCTTTTAGAAACGGCAGAAACTTTGTTGAAACATCAAGTAACTTATAGGCTCATTGGAGAAAAAAGAGTTGATGTAGGAGACAAGCTTGCATACATATATTTAATAAATAAAAAACCAGATCTAGCGATAAAGGTGCTCGATGAAACAGATAAAGACAATTTCGCTTACAACGAACACTTAAAACGCATAAGATTAAAGGCTAAAGCTTATTTAGATATGCAAAATTTTAAATATGCGCTCCAGTTAATTAAGGATGACAATTCCGTGGCCGCTGATCTATTAAGAGAAGAGATTTATTTTAAAACTCAAAACTGGGAAAAGTACATAAGCTTAGTAGAACCAGACGTCTTAAATAAAATAAATAAAGGAGAAGAGTTCTTTAATACTGATAAGCAAACATTAATTCAATTGCTTATTTCCTACTTAATGGTCAGCGATAAGATGAAGTTAAATCTATTGAAAGATCGACTTAAAACCAGTAATATAGAAATAAAAAATTTAATTGAATTTTTTGGCAATCAAACGAAAAGCATAAATTACAAGGATTTAGAGGAAAGTTTAAATCTAAAGAATATCGATAATTTCCTTGAATCAATAAAGAAAGACATGTTTGATAATGGCAAAAATATCGGCAAAGATAAATAAGTTGGAATTAGTTAGCATAAAATATGACAAATCAAAGCTGGTTACAGAGGTTTAAGTCTGCATTTTCTAAAACTTCGCAAAAAATATCAAGCAGCCTCAGCAGCATTTTCCTCAATAAAAAAATCGACAAAGGAACACTTGAAGAACTCGAGGAATCATTGCTTTCGGCGGACCTTGGCATGAGCTGTACTGAGAAAATTATCAATACGCTTCAAAAAGCAAAATTAGAGTCAACAGATGATGTAAATCTTTTGCAAGATAAACTTGTAGAGATTATAGAGGATAAATTATCTACCCCTAACCTAAATTTTAAGCTTAAGGAAAATTCCTTGAATGTTATTATGGTTTGTGGGGTTAATGGCAATGGCAAAACTACTTCAATTGGTAAACTTGCTTATCAATTTAAATCTCAAGGAAAAAAGGTTTTACTTGCTGCTTGCGATACATTCAGAGCAGCCGCTATTGAACAGCTTGAGGTTTGGGGGCAACGAGCTGGATGCGAAGTTATTGCAGGAGCGCAAGGAGCAGACCCCGCAAGCGTTGCTTATAAGGCGCTTGAAACTGCTAAAAACCTTAGTGTCGATATTCTGTTTATTGATACTGCAGGAAGGCTTCATAACCAAAAAAACCTCATGGATGAACTGGCAAAAATCGTTCGTGTTATCAAAAAAGTTGATGAAACTGCCCCGCATCACACATTAATGGTGCTTGATGGTACAACAGGACAGAACGCCTATACACAGCTTGAAAGTTTTAAAGCTTGCACTGATATTTCAGGCTTGATAGTCACGAAATTAGATGGAACCTCTAAAGCTGGCGTGCTAGTCGGCCTCGTAGACAAATTTAAATTACCCGTCTATTTTATTGGAATTGGCGAGCAAATTGACGACCTTAAAAAATTCGATGCAAAAACTTTTGCTAAATCAATCTTAGGGATTTAAGAAATTCCTTCAGTAATACTTATGCCTAGTATCGCTCTTTTTTATAGATGCAATAGGCATATACCATCGTAACTTGAAGAGGATAATATTAGAAAAGAGGCAAGCACGGTAAACTACCCTTCCTTCCGCATTTGATTAAAAGACTTCTTCTCAAAACTTTACTTCTGCTGTGAGCATGTATATAGGTTCGGTACTCGGATATTCATGTACCTATAAGTAGACTGCGGTTCTTTTTTCCGAGTCTTCGGAAAATTATCTGCCATAAGCGAGTTTCAAAAGATGTTTCATATATCTAGGGATGCGCTCAAAGGCTTAAGAAATAAGCCTACAGGGATCACTAGGTCTAGGGATAACGTTGACGGGTAATTTAAGCAACAAGATGGTTAAATGATTAACATGTTAACCTATATTACAAAATTTCAACCTAGGCTAGTAATTTTTTGCCCCCCTGTTTTTTTTTCAACAGCTTGAGGTACGAATTCGTCATCACGAAAAATGGCGAAATGAATATTATAAGCCATTTTGTGACGATCCAGCCAAACAAATCATTCTACCTAAGCCTCGCTTGATGACTGGTTTGCCGCGCTCAACGAAGCTCGCTTAGCAAATGATAAAACGCTACCCCTCCCCCTATTTTTTTCCTAAACTTTCGTGACGACTCGCTACCCCCCCTATTTTTTTGCTAAATGTATTTGAGAAAAACCTATAAATCATCTAATCTGTTAATATATGTTACAATATCTCA
>JAQSWU010000050.1:8141-8907 GCA_029266475.1 Rickettsiaceae bacterium
CACCCCCCCCTTTTTTTTGAGGTACATTAGTCAGTTTTAAGTTACTAAGGTTGAAACCCCAAAGAGTAGTTCAACCGTACTTACCCTACATATTTATATCTTGGTACAAAGCTAACCATCCCTTTGCTTAAGACATATTACCCGCTTACTTTTTTATAAACTTTATTAAACATGTTATTACAGTTGAAACTTCAAAGGCTTTTGCAACCACACTAACCTCACATATTCCTACCTAAGGCTTAGAAATTTATGCATCCGTTTTTCTTTGATTCATTACCCCCCGGTAGGTTTTTATCACTCATAGAGCACTAATTAGTGCGGTTGAAATTCAAATAAGTTTTTCAACCGCAGTATAAGCATCCCAATACTTAAACAACTTATAGTAAATTTTTTAAAGAGTGGTACGTCGTCATTCCTCGCTTACGTATTACTCATACGCTGCGCTCGTTATTTCTACTACCACAACTCAACTAATTTTACTATAGTATAAACTTACCTGCTCACTAAGTAGTCTTTACCGTGTTTTCAAGAATAGGTGGCGTCAAAAATCGTCCTCGCGAGAAATGGCGAAATAAACTTTATGAGCCAGTTTGTGGTGATCCAGCCAAATGAATCATCATACCTAAGCATTGGTTGATGACTGGGTTGCCGCGTCGCTTTCAGCTCCTCGCAAAGACGGTGCCCCCCTATTTTTTTTTGAAATATAGTTAGCACAAAAATCGTCATCTGGATTGATAGTTTCAAAGCACTTACGGATGAAATTAGC
>JAQSWU010000051.1 GCA_029266475.1 Rickettsiaceae bacterium
TAGTTGAGTTGTGGTACTAGAAATAACGAGCGCAGCGTATGAGTAATACGTAAGCGAGGAATGACGACGTACCACACTTTAAATAAATTTACTATAATTGTTATCGCAGCAAGGCTAGCGATTGGACGTTATAGGTAATGAGTGACCCTTTTGATGTGCTTAAGATCCTTTACCGAGAGCCCATGGGTCGCAATATACCAATATACCGGATCCCTTGGGCCGGCCCTGAGGTCGTGCTAGGAAATTAGGAACGTAACTGTGGGTAAAACTCAAAATTGACGAAATGGTTAATACGCATTAATGAATATTACAAGATTTCAACCTCGAGTAGTAACTTTTGACCCCCCCTATTTTTTTTAAATATCGCTAGTACAAAAATCGTCATTACGAAGAATGGCGAAATAAATTTTATAAGCCATTTTGTGGCAATACAGTACAAACTAATCATCATCTTAGCAAGCCTTGCACGATAACTGGACTGCTTCACTCATTGCATTCGTTTAGCAAGAGACGGTTATCTGGCACCCCCCCTCTATTTTTTCGTACTAATAGGGTTGAAAAAGCGAAGGTATTTTCAACCGTGGTAAAACTATATTGTTATTTAAGTAATTTAGTATAGAGTAGGCTTTCCACTAAGCAGTTTGTATTATATTTCGTAGGGTAACGAGTAACTCCTCCCTGCAATTATAGTAGGTTGATTGGAACTTGCCTTGTTGGTGCTTATTGCTCAAGCTTGTTTTTATAGTGGGGAACGAGTAGAGTTTAGAAGTGGCTTCAACTGAAGCACTATAGCATAGTTTGCTACTTCCACTTCTCATTTTTTTTTCCGGTTATTATAGATTGTTTTATTGTTGCGGAAAATTCTAATAGAATTTCAACCGTGGTATACGCTCTTTATTCCCTTATCCTAAGCTCCCGTTATATATAGTCACTTGAGAAGATTGGGAGTAGCTTAAAGCATAAGGAATGTAAGGTTGCTACTTCACATAAGGTAATTATATACTTGTTTAACTTGAAGAATTGGCTGCGTTATCGCTGGCCTTTGTTCGTCATGCAAAGCAAAAGTTCGCTCCCGGTTAAAGGTTCCGCTAGCCTCTGCATTTCTTCAAGCTAAACTTCGAATGCCAATTTTCATTTACGGTAGGTGTACATCGGTACATCTATACCATACTACAGTGAATCACTATGATTAACAACAGTGCCATCAAGCTTTAAGCACTATAGAATGTTGCAACTTTAAGGTAAGTTGAAACTATTTTCACATTGTGTAATATCAGTAAGATTTCCTGGTAGCTGATGTTCGGGATAAAAACAATAAAATAATATAGCCTCCTCCAATAGTGGAGCCTTATCAAATTCTGACTGATATTCATTCACACCCTCTAGCTGCAACAGATTGGAGAATAGTAGGTTCAACTTAGGCAGTATCTCATCTGGTATCTCTGAAACAGTATACTCAGGATGCTCAGCAAGATAAAATTTCTTATAAGACAGGTAAGACTCAAAGCTAGCTTTAAGCCTATTTAGGCGTTCAATTACGCTAGGCTCATCTTTATGAGCATCATAGGCTTTTAGAAGCTTTTCAGATAATTCCCTAGTACCATCACCTTGGAAGCTTGTAAATACTATTATATCTTTTAATGATTCCGTAAAGCTTAAACCAAGCGACCTTGCTGCCTTTACATCGCTTTCTAGAACCTTATACTCAATAAACTCCTCCAGTTTAACAAGTACCTTAGCTGCTATTGGATGATTTTTTTCACAACCCTCTAAAGCTGGCTTTATACTACTGATATTTTGCACAATCTTGCCTGACACCAGAAGTTTGCTTAATTTATTTTCTACCCTTGCTAATACCATTTCTTCTTCTGTAGCATCTAATTCTATAGCTGCAGGTTGTTTGCCTTCAAGCAAGTCATCTATATATTCTTGAGCTTCTAGCATTTTAAGTATATCTTGAGCTAGCATTTTAAGTATAGGCTGCTTAATATTATCTTTATTAGTAAGCCTGTCTGCGCCCGCAGCAATAAGTAGTTTGGCAATCTCTGAGTAGTCATTCCGTACAGCAACTATTAATGGAGTCTTACCTTTTTTATTAGCTTGATTTACTTCGGCACCCATATCAAGCAGCTTCTTTACAGTTTCTGTATGGTCCATACTTGCAGCCCACATTAATGGAGTCTCACCATATTTATTAGTTTTGTTTACATCAGCGCCAAGATCAAATAACTTCTCTACAGTTTCTGTATGGCCCATATTTGCTGCCCACATTAATGGAGTCTTACCTTTTTTATTAACGTGATTTACATCAGCGCCTGCAGCAATAAGTATTTTGGTAGTATCTGTATGGCCATTCTCTGCAGCCAAAGTTAATGGAGTATAGCTATTTTCTGCACTACAGTTCCAGTCAGCATATTTAATATTATTAACAATATAGGATATACCCTCACTAAAAGCATAAATAGCTAATAGATGCTCATGACTAGCTTTAAATTTACAATTATGTTTGAAATGTTTTACATAAACAATATATTCTACATTAACAATAAATATATTCCCTTTCCGTAAAAGCTCTGGATTACCATCTACTATAGCTTTAAACTTATCTAAATCATGCTCTTTTATTGAAGAGATAAGTTCACTTGCAATTGGATCAGTTGATTCTACCGTATATATTATTTCTATTTTTGTTTTCATAGTAGCCTTGCCAACAATTAAAATTTGATTAATATAACTAGATGTTAAATTAAAGTAAAGTGCATTTTACTATTATTCTATAACTGTATACTACTCAGTATTAAACTTACCAACAACAGATTTGCATTAAATATATGCATACTTGACAGTGATTGCTTGAAGGGAGCTTTAAAGTAGTTAGTCGTCTCCAATAAGTGCCGTAGTTTTCTGTAGATTTACTGAGCTTGAACTTGCCTTTTTATGCGCTATGTTTATTGATATAAATTCTAAATTTGTTTTATCATCAAATGGCTTAGGCAAAACCCACCTAAAATATTTGGCAAAACATACTACTTATCGGCTATAAATTTTGTTGCAATAAACTTTCCATTGTCATAAGCTTTATCAATATCGCAAACCTCTATAGTTTTTCTAATATTTGATCCGTCTATTTCTGCAAGGAAATAATTGATATTTAGTTTTCCATCAATATTTTTTGCATATGCTCCCATTGGAGTGCGGCAATCGCCTTTTAATGTTTCAAGAAACCCGCGTTCTGCTTGCAGCGCATTCCAGCTATCAACATGGTTTAGTTGCAGGCATATATTTTTTAATTCCTCATCATTTTCTCGTATCTCTATAGCAATGAATCCTTGGCCGACGGCTGGTACCATTTGTTCTACGGGGATTAGTTTGAAGTCAGAATGGGTAAGGCCCAATCTATTCAAGCCTGCACTGGCAAGTATTATTGCATCAAACTCACCCGCTAAGTATCTGCTAAGTCTTGAATCTATATTGCCTCGAAGGTTTTCAATTATAACATTTGGGTTAATGGCTTTTATTTGAACGATCCTTCTCACTGAAGAGGTGCCGACCACTGCCCCAATAGGAAGGGAATTTATGTCTGGGAATTTAGAGATCAGCATATCTTGTGGATTTTCACGCTCTAAGACGCTAGCGATTATTAAGCCGTTAGGCAGCTCAGCAGGGACGTCTTTCATTGAATGCACGGCTAGATCAACCTCGCCAGCGAGCAGCGCTTCCTCAATTTCTTTAAGGAATAGAGCCTTTCCACCAATATCATACAGAGTTTTATTGGTAATTTTATC
This sequence comes from Rickettsiaceae bacterium, assembly GCA_029266475.1. Lineage (GTDB taxonomy): Bacteria > Pseudomonadota > Alphaproteobacteria > Rickettsiales > Rickettsiaceae > JAJFBM01. The sequence continues at coordinate 3,786 of JAQSWU010000051.1, forward strand.
CCCTGTCGTTGTAATTGGTACTATTTCAGCCTTGATTCCCAATTTTTCTAACTTATTAAGAACTAAGTTAGCTTGTGTTAAAGCAAGTTTACTACCCCTAGTGCCTAGTTTAAGTATCTTATCCATTTCAGTCCAAAGTCAAGCTAAAAGGGTTGATTATAGAAAGTACATTTTTCTCAATTTCGGAGTAAGCGCCGAGTATTACAGGGTTATTCTCAAGGTCGTGCCCAAAATCCTTTATTCTAAAGCAAGGTACCTCACAATGCTCAGCAAAATGATTAATAGCAACCTCGACGTAGTTTTTACCATCAGCTTCAATGCCTCCAGTAAAATCTCCAAAAATAATTGCTTTAACTTTATCTAGGGTTTTTGCTTGGCGAAGGTGGATAAGGTCACGCATTATAGCATATCCCTTTTCATTTACATCCTCAAGGATCAATATAGCATCATCAAAGTCTGGATGCAAATCAGTGCCAATTAACGTCGTAATTACTTTTAAGTTGCCACCTTTGAGCTTACCTGAAATTTTATCTCCATCAATATTATTTAATGGTTTTAATGTATATTCCAAGCTCTTGTTATTATTAATTATATCGATGAATTCATCAATCACATGAGCTTTGTTTTGATCAATGATACGCGTTATAACCTCGCCATGTATTGTAGGCAGGTTAAATTTTTGATTGAAAAGAACATGGAATACAGTGATGTCACTAAAGCCAATTAAAACTTTAGGAGTGGTAGGGGTAACGTCAATAAGTTCCGCTACTTCGGCTCCACTTGAACCTCCTCTAAATGCCCAAATAATCCTTACGTTTTCATCGAGTAAAGCTTCTTTTAAATCATTTACTCTGAACTCAACGCTATTTGCATACCAAGGAAGTTCTCCGAGCTTTATAGATTCTTTATTTACTTCAGCCAAAAGGCCTTTCTGTCTGAATAGCTCTAAAGACTTATTCAAGATACTCAAAGCTTTATCATAATCATTTAAAGTAGAAGAGGGGGCTATTATCTTTATTTTATGCATAGTTCTATCGAAAAACTGTATCATAGCTACTCCTTAGTTTTGCCAACTTTGGCAGCAAGGCTTGCAAGTACGAATCTAGTTAGGTCGCCATCAAGCACTCCTTGTGTGTCAGATGTTTCAACATCAGTTCTAAGGTCTTTAACCATTTGATAAGGTTGTAAGACGTATGATCTAATTTGATGCCCCCAGCCTATTTCAGTTTTACTAGCATTTTGTGCATTTGTTTCTTCTTCTCGCTTCTTTAGCTCAAGCTCATATAACCTTGCTTGCAGCATTTTCATGGCTTGTGCCTTATTCTTATGTTGCGAGCGGTCGCTTTGGCATGCAACAGCGATATTTGTTGGTATATGGGTTATGCGTACGGCTGAATCCGTCGTATTTACGTGCTGACCGCCAGCTCCTGAAGAGCGGTAGGTATCAATGCGAAGATCTTTCTCTTCAATTTGAATATTTATATCATCTTTAAGTTCAGGATAGACCCAAACACTTGCAAAGCTTGTCATTCTTTTGCCAGCGGCGTTGAAAGGAGAAATCCTAACAAGCCTATGGACTCCTGACTCAGTCTTTAGCCACCCGTAAGCGTTGTGCCCCTTAATTTTAATGGTGCAAGATTTGATTCCCGCATCTTCTCCATTGATTTGGCTAAGTAACTCAGTCTTAAACTTAAGGCGCTCGGCAAAACGTAAATACATCCTCATCATTATATCTGCCCAGTCGTTACTCTCAGTGCCGCCAGCACCGGCGTTAATTTCAAGGAAACAGTCGTTGCTATCGGCTTCACCTGAGAATAGGCATTCTATTTCAGCTTTTTCAACTTCTTTTGCAAGAGTATTTAAGCCCACTTCAGCTTCGTTTATAAAGGATTCATCTCCAGCTTCCTCACCCATTTCAGCAAGCTCAATATATGAGTTTAGGCTTTGTTCGAGGCGAAGGTAGTTATCAATGCTGCTTTTCAACAGGCTTTGTTCCTTTAATATTTTTTGTGCATTTTCAGCATTATTCCACAGATCTGGGTTATCTGCTTCGGCGTTTAGCTCATCTAATTTCTTTTGTGAGGACTCCAGGTCAAAGCGACCTCCTAAGCAATTCTAATGATTGCTTAATTTTTTTTGATAAGTTTTCTATCTCTGCGCGCATTTTTTATATATTTTTTATTGAAATATTGTTATAAGTAATCATTTTGAAAATTAATACTGCAAAATAATAATATATAATAGATAAAAAATATGTCTGATCAATCTAAAATTAGAAATTTCGCTATTATTGCGCATATTGACCATGGTAAATCAACCCTTGCTGATCGTTTGATTGAATATTGTGGCGGGCTTGAAATGCGTGAAATGACTTCGCAAGTCCTTGATTCAATGGATATTGAGAAGGAGAGAGGGATTACGATTAAAGCTCAAACAGTGCGACTTAAATATAAAGCAGATGATGGACATATTTATCAACTAAATCTGATGGACACTCCAGGTCACGTCGATTTTGCTTATGAGGTAAGCCGTTCTCTTGCTGCTTGTGAAGGCTCTCTTCTGGTAGTTGATGCAAGCCAAGGGGTTGAGGCGCAAACTCTTGCAAATGTGTATCAAGCTATTGATAATAATCATGAAATTATCCCTGTTTTGAATAAGATTGATTTACCTGCGGCTGAGCCTGATAGGGTTAAACAACAAATTGAAGATGTAATCGGGATCGATGCTTCAGATGCAGTGCTTGCTTCAGCAAAAAGTGGGCTTGGCATTAAAGATATTTTAGAAGCTATTGTTCAACGCCTTCCAGCGCCCAATGGTGGTACCGAGAAACCATTAAAGGCTTTACTTATTGATAGTTGGTACGATCCGTATCTTGGCGTTATAATTTTAGTGCGCATCGTGGATGGAGTGCTGCGCAAGGGGATGCGTATAAAGATGCTAGCTACCAATGCTGCGTATAATATTGATAATGTTGGTTATTTTACGCCAAAGAAGAACAATGTTGAAGCATTATACACAGGTGAAGTAGGTTTTATCACGGCATCCATCAGGCAAGTAACTGATTGTAAAGTCGGTGATACTATTACTGATGAGAAAAACCCTTGTGTTGACGCACTGGCGGGCTTTAAACCTAATCTACCTGTTGTATTCTGCGGGCTTTATCCTGCAGATGCAGCGGATTTCGAACATCTAAAAGATTCCCTAGCAAAGCTCAAACTTAATGATGCTAGCTTCGAATATGAACTTGAGTCTTCAAGCGCACTCGGTTATGGTTTTAGGTGCGGATTCCTAGGGCTCCTTCATCTTGAAATCGTACAAGAAAGGTTAGAGAGAGAATTTGATTTAGATCTAATCACTACAGCGCCGAGCGTTGTGTATAAAATCTATCAACGCGATGGTATGCATGAGATTCATAATCCGACCGATATGCCAGAAGCCCAATATATCGATAAGATGGAAGAGCCATGGATTAAGGCAACAATTATGGTACCAGATGAGTTCTTAGGCTCAGTACTAGCTCTTTGTACTGATAAAAGAGGGGTACAAATCGACCTTACTTATGTCGGTAATAGGGCAATGGTAGTATATAGACTTCCACTTAATGAAATAGTGTTTGATTTTTATGACCGATTAAAATCTTGCTCTCGTGGCTATGCTAGCTTCGACTGGCAAATGGACGGCTACGAGGAAAGCCAGCTTGCAAAACTTACTATCCTCGTAAATAATGAACCTGTAGATGCTTTATCTATTATAGTTCATAAGTCACGAGCAGAATCAAGGGGGAGAGAGCTGTGCGAGAGATTAAAAGACCTTATTCCAAGACAAATGTTCCAAATAGCAATACAAGCTGCCATTGGGGGTAGGATTATAGCAAGGGAGACAGTAAAAGCACTCCGTAAAGACGTACTTGCTAAATGTTACGGCGGGGACATTTCTCGTAAGCGTAAGTTATTAGATAAACAGAAAGCTGGTAAGAAACGAATGAGGAATATTGGAAATGTTGAAATCCCGCAATCAGCTTTCATCGCTGCCCTTAAAATTGGAGACGATAACTAACGCACCTAGCAAACGAGCCACACTATGCGGCTTTTCTTAATTATAGTAAATTTATTTAAAGTGTGGTACGT
>JAQSWU010000052.1 GCA_029266475.1 Rickettsiaceae bacterium
CTCAATACCTATATTATTACTTGCAATATCCAATTGAGTTAGAGAAGTATTATGCTTTAAGGCTTTAGCTAGAGCTCTTGCTCCTTCAATACCTATATTATTACTTGCAATATTCAATTGAGTTAGAGTAGCATTATCCTTTAAGGCTTTAGCTAGAGCTCTAGCTCCGTCAATACCTATATTATTAAACCCAATATTCAATTCAGTTAGAGTAGCATTATCCTTTAAGGCTTCAGCTAGAGCTCTAGCTCCGTCAATACCTATATTATTATACCAGATATCCAATTTAATTAGAGTAGTGTTATGTTTCAAGGCTTCAGCTAGAGCTTTAGCTCCGTCAACACCTATATTATTTACACTAATATCCAATTGAGTTAGAGTAGTGTTATGTTTCAAGGCTTCAGCTAACTGTAAAACTTGCTCAAGTGATAAAGATTTATTGGACCAGTTTAAACTCTTGCTTTTATTATTCCTAATATCATCTATAAATCCTGAAAATTGCATATCTTTACTTCTCTACTTCTTTAAGGTTAATGATCGTTAATAATATATCCCTCAATGTTGCACTTCATATTTGAAAGGGCAGGCTAGTGAGGAGTCGCCACTGCCAGGAGCTGAAAGCGACGCGGCAAACCAGTCATCAAGCAAGGCTTGATAATATAAAGCTTGACTAGTTGGAGCTCTTTTGGTTCTTAAAAATTACCTTTTCCACTTTGTAGGCTTTTTTGTGCTAGCATCACTTTTATCTTGATGCGAATATGGCTTATATTCAGGTAATTCAGCTTTCTTACGGAATTCATTTATCTCGTTTATATAAGTTCCCACTTCTGCCTCGATCATTTGTTCGCGTTCGTTTATATTCTCAAGGACAGCCCTATACTCTTGATAATCTTCAATTGTATATTTAAGCTCATCATATCTAGGATCTTGTAGTAATTCTTTAATCTCTTGTTTAGTCAAAGTCCCATTATCAAGTCCCTCTATGATCTCTTCTACAATTTTTGGATCTTCAACTTTTGCAATCGACTGCTCAAGCTTAAATCGAGCAGCACCTAGCCTGTTTGTATAATCCTCTTTGTCAGCTAAGTATATATCCTCTTTTATTAGGCGTTCTTGCAGGTCATATGCTTTATCTATAGACTCTTTAAACTCCTCGTCAGACATTCTCTCAGACATATAACGCCTGCCCATGAGTATCGGGTCACCATCATTGCTTGAGGTTAGGGATCTGTAGACATTAGCACGGATTTCCTCTTGGGCGAGTTCTTTATAATATAATGCATCATCTACATTTGCAGTATTTTCTAACTTTGCTAAATGGTGAGGGCTTACTACGTCTTCCCCTTTTTCTACTGTTCGCAGGTTAATCTCTTTTTCAATATTAGACATATTCTTTTCAAGCGCCGACTCAATCACCTCTTCACCATAGGTAAGCATTCGCGAGTTCTTATAATCATAATAGCCGTAATCCCCATTTGGATTCTGCTCATTAAGCTTCTCAAGCATTGCATCATATCTTTTATAAAAAGCAGAATTTTTATCAGCTGCCATCTCTTTAAGCTCTTGCTTAGATTTTAAGAGATATTTATCCTTGAGTTTTTCCTTAACGTCATGAAGAGAATTTACAGTTTCAGAATGTTTCCTGAAGAAACCCATACCATTTTTAGTCATTTCTTCATGCGCTTCCATGTAAGCTTTTTGGAAAGCTTCAACATTTTTAAGATTTTCCTTGGCCTCTTTAAATGTTTTACCCATTTTTCTTTCTGCACCATGCACTAGATTCTTAAGCTCAAGGCTTTCTGATTTAGTTAACTCACTAGGATCCTTGCCGAATTTTCCCATAGCAAGTTCTTTATAAAGATCATCCATGCTCATTTTAGCAAGAGCAGTTGCTGAATGCCCCTTAACCTTTGCATCAGAGAATAACTCTTTCAAACTAGCCTTATATGCTTTGTAATCCTGCATATTAAGGCTTTCATATTTTATACCACTTCTTTGCTCGGCAAGTAATCTAACTTGCTTCGGCATTAAACTTGAATTTTGAAATTGCTGATTATATAAACTGTTTAAAGCACTAGTCTTGGCTTTATTAAACTTATTATTTATAAAGTTTAATGTACGTTGAGGACGAGCGAATCTTTTTAATATATTACCAGTACCGCTAATAAATTTCATTGGAATGCTTTTTACAAAATCCTGCAGGTAGCTTGCGACTGGATTGTAAGCGCTCGTCGTTGCCCCACCAAAGTCAGTTAATTTACCAGAAGTCCCAGATAGAATTTGCGCTAAACTAATTGTAATAGAATTAAATTTATTAAGTAAAAAAATTGCAATTATAAAAATTAATAGATTCCTCGTATCAATAAACTTTCCATCTCGAAAGTTTTCTAATCTCTCCCGGTCTCTCTCAACCCTAGGATTGAGATATGGTAGATCAGGCACCCTCTTACCTATACATTCATATGCCTGGCAAAAAGTACCATTTTGAGGCGCATCAACTATTGAGTTGTTTATAGGTGCATGATCACTTACATAATAATGGTCATAAGGAATTGGAATATCTACTAGGTTCTCTATATCAATACTGCCTCGATCACGTGGATAGGGAAACCAGAACGAGAAAAGCGAAACGCTATCTCCTTCATTTAAGTCCCCTTTAACCAAGTTCACTATATCATCAGCAAATTTAAATATAGGTTGCTGACATACTCTAAAGCCAAGCGTTGCATAAATTTCCTGTAGCAGTAGAAGACTTAAAAGCCCCATACCTGCAAATAATATTATTGGCTGAAATGCATAAGCTATTAATAACCTTATCCAATTTTCAAAAAGGGATTTTGTGAAGTCAAACAATAAGAAAGTGATAAAAATAGGCCCAAGCACTATTAAAAGACCAACGACTAAGAGAGAAGTAAGATAAATTATAGTAGCCTGGATAGAAATCAATATCACCAGGAATAGTAAGCACATATAAAGGACAACAAATCCAAACCCTTCCCAAGACACGAATGTTAAAGAAAATAATTTGCTTAATGTTTGCGGCGATATCATTACTTGTAACAAAGGAAGCTTCCCCCACCCGCCTCCGCTTACTGCATTAGAAATGATTTGTAATATATATTCTGTTCCATCTATGAAATAGACAAAAAGATAGTCATTGAAAAAATTCCAACTCTCATTTGTTGTTAGCAGAATTGAGACGACTATAACCTTTAAAACCCTTGTAATTAGCTCAGCATTGGTCAGCTTCATGGAACCTATAAGGAAACTAAAAGCTGTAAATAATATATAAAGAGTCAGAAGCGCTCTTACTATTGTTTTATATGCTGGTTGCCTCTCAGTAATACCTTGATAAAGATTTTTGATTACCCCCCCTCTCTCTCCTGATCCAAAAAGCGATTCCTTTACCAAACGGGTGATGAGCTCAAGAGGATCATCACGCGCAACATCAACTCCTGACTTGATTATAACCTTATATTGTCCGGAATTGTCAGTATAGTCGCGGTCTAAAATTTTGAAAAATAAATTTGACCTGTAGTATCTTTCTTTTAACTGTTCCGGTGGAGGGGTTATATTTGTTTCAGGATCGGGTGGTACCTCGTATTTAAAAACAATGCCACCGGCCGTATTTAATCTACCTCTTTTATTCGTTGTATAAAGCGAATAACCATTTTGCGGCTCACCAACATGGAACGCTATCCCGTCTGGAAAATGTTGTTTTTCTTTAGTCTCATTAGGGTTAGAGCCTCTCTCAGCAATCAAGGCATATAAACCAACACCTCTTTTAAAAATGCAAGGTGCATTCATTAAAATGGCGTCTGAACCATTGCTCGGACACATTACATCATCCCTAAACTGACATTCAGGCATGCTTTCAACGATTTGTGCTATCGTACTTTTATTATCATTGGTTCCAAACCATGAAGACCAAGCAGAAACTGTTGCAAAGCTGTTTTTATCGTGCTTTAAATCCCAATTTCTTACTACAATTACAAGTGGCCTACCATTAGTCTTTAGGCCAGCATCTCTCCAAGGGGCAACCTGATTAGGAGCTTTACCTTGCAGCTCATCATTTCTATATCTAGCAGAAATGGTAAAGGTGGGATTGCCGAAATCGTCAGGGTCGATACATTTCTCGCCAGAACAACTTGCAAGCAATAATAAGGTCAAGAATAATGGAATTAGTCTTTTAATCATTAAATATAATGGCTGATTCTTACCCTTATAGAATATATTCACTTCATCATTAAAGCAAACGAACTAAGTAATTTAATTAAAAATTCATTGACACTGTAACATTTGTTCATTGTTACTTTAATGTTGTTCAAACAACTCTAATAATAATACATTATTTAGTAACCGTTATTTCCTTGAAATATTTTGTTTTTTTCTATAGTTTATACATATAAACGAAAGAGGTTTTAAAAGTGTTAAAAGTTGAAGGTGATTTAAGAGAGCTTGTCCCGGTTAGTATTGAAGATGAGATGAAAAAATCCTACCTTGATTATGCGATGAGCGTAATTGTAAGTAGAGCCATTCCTGATGCACGAGACGGCTTAAAGCCAGTGCATAGAAGAATACTTTATTCGATGTTTGAATCTAGCTATTACTATAACCGTCCGCATCGTAAATCTGCGAGGATTGTCGGTGACGTGATGGGTAAATACCATCCTCATGGTGACGCTGCTATTTATGATTCACTCGTACGTATGGCCCAGGATTTCTCGTTGAGATTACCACTAGTCGATGGGCAAGGTAACTTTGGCTCAATCGACGGAGATGGCGCAGCAGCAATGCGTTACACGGAATCTAGGCTTGCCAAATCAGCCCATACACTCCTTGAGGATATAGCTAACGACACTATAGATTTCCAGCCAAACTACGATGGTTCTGAACATGAACCAATTGTTCTTCCAGCTGCCTTTCCAAATCTCCTTGTAAATGGTGCTGGCGGTATTGCAGTTGGTATGGCAACTAACATCCCTCCGCATAATTTAAGCGAAGTGATTGATGCATGCTGTATGTATGTCGATAACCCAACAATCACAGTTGCTGAAATGATGGAAGTCGTTAAAGGGCCTGACTTTCCAACAGGAGGTATGATCCTTGGCACTAGCGGCATTAGGTCAGCCTTTGAAACCGGAAGAGGCTCAGTGGTGATTAGAGGTAAAGCTCATATTGAAGATAATGATGGAAAGCAAGCTATAATCATCACTGAAATACCTTACATGGTAAATAAAGCAAAATTAGTTGAGAGAATTGCCGAACTCGTAAGAGAAAAGAGAATCGAAGGAATAACAGACCTTCGCGATGAATCAGATAAGTCTGGTATCCGTGTTGTAGTTGAAGTTAGAAGAGATTCTGCTGCAGAAGTTATTCTCAACCAAATCTATACCTACACTTCCCTACAAACAAGCTTTGGAGTGAATATGCTTGCCCTTGATAATGGCCGACCAAGGGTAATGAATCTAAAAGATGTAATTGAAGTATTCGTCAAATTTAGAGAAGAGACAATCACGAGAAGACTTGTTTATCTATTGAATAAAGCCCGTGATAAAGCTCATATTTTAATTGGACTTTCTATTGCTGTTGCCAACATAGATGAAGTTATTGCCTTAATTAGAACAGCTGCCGATCCGCAGGAAGCTAAAGCAAGATTGCTGGAAAAGGCATGGAATGCTACAGGCGTTCTTGAGTTAATAAAGCTTGTTGATGATAGAGCAAGCATAGCTGAAGACGGCAAATGCTATTTCACAGAAGAGCAAGCGAAGGCAATTCTTGAGATGAGATTACAGAGATTAACTGGCATGGAAAAAGAGAAGATCGAAAATGATCTTTCTGATCTAGCTAAAGAAATTACCGGTTATCTTGAAATCCTTGGCTCTCGTCCAAGACTTTTAGAACTACTTAAAGAAGAATTGCTTAAAATCAAAGCTGAGTTTGGCACTCCAAGGCTTACAGAAGTATTTGAAGGTGAGTTTGACCAAGATATCGAGGATTTAATCCAGAAAGAAGATATGGTAGTGACGGTAACACTTGGCGGTTATATTAAAAGAGTACCATTGTCTACTTACCGCTCACAGAAACGTGGTGGCAAAGGAAGATCTGGCCTTTCAATGCGTGATGAAGATATAACTACCCAAGTATTCGTTGGCAATACCCATACGCCAATGCTATTTTTCTCAAATTTAGGCCAGGTTTATAAACTTAAGCTTTATAAGCTGCCTCTTGGCAATCCGCAGGCTAAAGGTAGGCCGATAGTGAACCTACTTCCACTTAAAGAAGGAGAGTTTATAGCTAAAATCATGCCTCTGCCTGAGAATGAGGAAGAATGGGATAACCTACATATTATGTTTGCAACCAGCAAAGGTAATATTAGGCGTAATGACCTTTCAGACTTTAAACGTATTCAGTCAAATGGTAAAATTGCGATTCGCCTTGAGGATAACGACAGGTTAATTGGCGTTACTGTTTGCAACGATAAAGATCATATACTTCTTGCGAGCCGTAATGGCAAATGCTTGCGCTTCCCGGTTGATGCTGTTCGTGTATTCAAAAGCCGGACATCAGATGGCGTTCGCGGCATGAAACTTTCTGAAGGAGATGAAGTTATCTCTATGACTGTGCTCTGCGGCGCTGAATATAGTACAGAAAATAGGGATTGCTACCTACGTATCCCTGTTGAGAAACGTTTCCAAATTGCAGCCCTAAAAGAAAGTGAAGCAATGCCGGAGACCCCAGAATGCAATTTACCTGTAGACCAAATTAAGGAAATGGCGAAAAATGAGGAATTTATTTTAACAATTTCCGAGAATGGATATGGTAAACGTAGCTCTGCTTATGAATATCGCATCACTGATAGAGGTGGTAGCGGCATCATAAATATGATAACTTCTGAGCGTAATGGTAATATTGTTGCTTCAATGCCAATTACCGAAAAGGACGAAATTATGCTTATGACCGATACAGGTAAGCTCATACGCTGCCCAGTGCATAATGTCCGAATCACTGGAAGAAGTACAAGCGGTGTTATCATCTTCAAGACTGAAGCAAATGAGAAGGTAGTCTCTGTGGCAGCCATTGCTGACAGCGAAGATGATGTAGAGGAAGCTATTGAATCTGCAGAAGAAATCGGTGTTGAAATCGACTCTGGGCCTAATGAAACTACTTAGTAGGCCTATTATGATGGGGGGGTAGTTAGCTTCCCCCCCTCTTTTGTTAGAAATCGTCATCACTAAAATTCGCTTTTGCGTATATAAAGTAATCAAGTACAAACGAATTATAATACTATAGTAAATTTATTTAAAGTGTGGTACGTCGTCATTCCTCGCTTACTTATTACTCATACGCTGCGCTCGTTATTTCTAATACCACACCTCAACTAATTTCACTATATAAACTCACAGCAGAAATAGAGTTTCGATAGAGGTCTATTATAAACTGCTTAGTGGAAAGGGAACTCTATATTAAATTATTCAAAAGAGAAAGAAACTTGATGCGAGGTTGCAAAAGCTTAAGAGGTTTTAACCGTGTAAGCTAAACCTGTTTACAATACTTAAAAAAATAGGGGGGGGGTAGAGCGTCGTCACTTACTAAGCGAATGCAGTGAGCGCGGCAACCTAGTCATCAAGCGGAGCTTAGGTATATTGATTCGTTTGGACTGGATTACTTCACATTGCCCAAGGGCAATTTTCGTGAGGACGATTCTTGTGCTTGTTGTACTTTAAAAAAAATAGGGGGGGGGTCAAAAATTACAAACTGTAGTTGAAGCTTACAGAAATCCCCCCGCAGCCTGCATAAACTAGCATCTTCAGCGCTGCTCGGCTTGCCATTTATAGATTACATAATCATTATTAGTAACGAAGCTAATTCCTCCAGTATAGCAACTACCTCGTAGTAAATG
>JAQSWU010000015.1 GCA_029266475.1 Rickettsiaceae bacterium
ATTTGTTGTTACAAACTTATATTAACGAAGGTCTAATAACCATTTCAATACTTATCCTAAACATCAATTACAATAATCCTTATCCATAGCTCGCGTTATATAATGATAAATTTCTAGAAATATTTTACAATTTCTATTATTGATTGCATAAAGCCTTTAAACCTTATCCCACTTACTAGCCGGATGCATTTCTTCAATAATCTGCTTTAACTTACCTGGTTGGACATGGGTATAGATTTGTGTAGTACTAATGTCAGCATGTCCGAGCAGTTCTTGGATTGAGCGCAGGTCTGCGCCTCCTTCAAGTAGGTGGCTTGCAAAACTGTGGCGAAGTATGTGCGGTGAAATTTTTTCGGGAGAAAGGCCAGAATCAATAGCAGCATTTTTCAAAAGTATCGCAAAATTTTGCCTTGTCATGTAGCCAGTTTTCGAAGAAGAGGGAAAAAGATATAATTCACTACGTGGGTTTGCCTCCCGCAAAAATAAAGCTCTAATTATTAAATATTTCTTTAAAGCAAGTTTTGCAGCTTCATTGATTACTACTAAACGTTCTTTGCCACCTTTTCCCTTAATGTGAAAATAGGGTTTGATGTCAAAATCTTCAGATAAGCTATTATTTTTAAGTCTATCATTGAGTTGCGCTATATTATAATCAAGTTGCAAATCACTAAGCCTAAGGCTTACAAGTTCTGATACACGGAGCCCAGCAGCGTACAATAACTTTACCATTGCATCAAGCCTTATGCCTTCAGGGGTATTATCGCTTCCAGTATATTTTATAAGTTTTTCGATTTCCTCAAACGATAGAATATTTGGTAAATTCAAACTATATTTCGGGGTATCAACAACTCTTGCGGGATTCATTTCGATCAATTGCTCTTGAAGCAAAAAATCATAAAATGCTCTGAGAGAAGAGATTTTTCTAGCAATAGATCTAGAGGATATATGATCTTTTGTAAGTTTTTGAATAAAGTTACGCACTTCCTTTTCTGAGGCAGATTCGACTTTTAAGCTTTGAAGCGCTAGGAAATTATCAAAATCTCTGAGATCTTGGAGATATGCATTAACAGTGTTTTTCGCGATAGCGCGCTCCGCTATCATCATTTCAACAAATTGTTCAAGATATTGCATGAGAGTATTATATATGGAGGCCAGGGCCGGAATCGAACCGGCGGATAGCGGATTTGCAGTCCGCGGCATTACCACTTTGCTACCTAGCCATTAATCCTTATAGTAATTATGCTTAAAATATATTATTATAAGCAAAAGGAAAAGAATTAAATAATATTAAATTAGCTTTGAGATAAATATTTATAAGCATAAGTAGAAGAAAATGCAATATTTTTCTTCAATATAGATTAAATGAATTATATAAACGAAAAATTAACTATTAAAATTTAATATATATTGTATAATACTGTAAAATTTTGTTATGCTCTTGAAAATTAATCCATTAGTTGTTATTTTACAATACGGAATTTACTCTGAGTTAACCAATTTGTTACTTTTTGTTGATTGATAAAAATTTATCGCTAAAGTAATATATATAAAATAATGAATTTATTATGAAAAAAAAATTTCTTACATTTTTTATTGCTTCCCTTGCTAGCGCTTCAGCCTTTTCTATGGATCTGCATGAAGCACTTACTTCTGCATATAAAAACAATTCGGAGCTTAAGTTAAAAAGAGAGGAATATTTAAGAACTATCGAACAATATCCTCAAGCTTTAGCCGAGTTCATGCCTAAGATTGCAGCTAATTTAAGTAAAAGCAAGGGTTCAACTAAAGATCACGTGCCTACACCTTTAGGCGATCACTCTACCAAGCATTATGGTAAAACAATTAAGAAAGCAATCACTTTAGAACAGCCATTATTTAATGGTGGAGGATCAGTTGCAGGTCTTCAAGCGGCTAAACTCGCTTATCTTGCCGCTAAAAGCACATTAGAAAGTGAGGAGCAACACGTTTTCCTTAAAGTGATCGAGAGCTACCTTAAGTATATTGAAGCCCAGGAAAACTACGATGTGGCGGATAAAAGCGTTAAAGCTTTCGTAAAGCACCTTGAGGCAACTGAACAAAAGTATAAGCTTGGTGAGTCAACTAAGACCGAAGTGGCGCAAGCAAAATCTGCACTTGCCGGTGCTAAAGCCGAGAAAGCAGTATCTTATGCAAGGTTGCAAGCTCAGAAAGCAGATTTTAGAAATATTATTGGAGCAGAGCCAGTAAGCGTAAAAATGCCTTCATTACCAAATGACTTGCCAGTAAATTTTGATTCTCTATTAAGCAAATCAAAATCAAATCATCCTGATATTAGCGCGGTTAAATATACGGCTGAAGCACAAAAGTATGGTACTTACACGGCTAAAAGCTCTTTACTACCTTCTGCTAGCCTAGCCCTCCGTGCAGAAAATGACAGAAATAGAACGAAACGTAAAGCAGATCCTGAAGATCTGCGGTCAAGAAAAAGAGAAAGTTCTAGAAGCGCTACAGTGAGTTTACATATACCTATATTTGAAAAAGGTGGGGCTGAGTATTCTAAAATTCGTCAGCAAAAAAGTAAAGCTAGAGCTGCAGCCTTATCGCATGAATCAGCAGTTGAGAGCTTAATTAAGGAATGTATTGCGACCTGGGAAGGCCACATTGCTACAAAGGAAAGAGTCAATCTTGTAAAAGATCAAGTAGCTGCAGCATCGCTAGCTCTTGAAGGGGTAAAACAAGAAGAGGCTTTAGGAAACAAGACAGTGCTTGATGTTTTAAACGCACAGAACGAACTTTATAAAGCACAAATTGCTAGTATCCAAGCAAAAAAAGAGAACGTTTTCATGGCTTATAAGATACAATCTCTTTTAGGTACACTTACTGCTCAAGCTATGAAGCTAAAAGTTGATAAATTTGATGCTGAGCAAGAGTTTAATAAGATAAAACATAAACTTATTGGTTACTAATTTAGAAGATTATGAAAGCTCAAGAACAACAAAAACCTGAAAATAACCCATCAATGGATGAAATACTTCAATCTATTAGAGGAGTGATTAATGAGGATTCTCCAGAAGAGCAGAAAGCGCAAGCTAATAACGATGATGTTCTTGAGCTAACAGAAGTTGCAGAGCCTTCATCTGCTGTAGCTCCTTCGGCAGCTGCGGCTACAGCACCCACAAAGGAAGCAAGCAAGGATAACGGAGCCGAAGTTAATAAGCAGCCAGCAACTGAAGAGGTTAAACCTGCTGCAGCGCCGGCAGCGGTAGAAGCTCCTAAAGATTTAACTACACCTGCTGTAGAACCAAAGCCTCAGGTTGCTCCTCAGAATGCCACTCCTGAAGCCATTAAAGCTCCTGCCGAAGCCCCTAAAGCAGACGATAAAGCAACAAGTCCAGCAGCGGCAAATCCAGAGCCCAATCATCCGCAGGAAGCCAAACAGGTGGAAGCAACAAAAGTGGAGGCCGCGCCTACTGTTGAATCAAAAGCTGATAGCGCAGCTAAAGTTGCGGCTCCTAATGAGGTTAAAGCTGAGATGACTTTGCAATCGCCTGTTGTACAGGAAGCTCTTAAAGAGGAAAAACCTGTAAATACGAATACTGAGCCTGCAGAAGTAGACAGTAAGCAGAAAACTCATTTAGTATCGGATAAGGTTGCAAGTGAGGCAACAAGCGCTATTAAAGAGCTCATGACTAAGGCTTTTAAACCGCATACAGATGGGCTAAAATTCCGTTCAGGTACCACTGTGGAAGAATTAGTAGTTGAAGCTATTAAACCATATTTAAGCCAATGGCTTGATGATAATCTTCCATCTATAGTAAAAAGTTTAGTAGAGAAAGAAATAAAGAAATTAATGCCAAATGATGTTTAAAGAGATCGAATGCTCAAAATATTTTCGATTATAATTTTAATATTTTCTTTAGTTTCGTCTTCTATTGCAGCAGACGCTCCTTTGCCAACGTTGCCAGAAGTAAAAAAGCCTGCACCCTCCACCGATCAAGGCACAGTGAAGCAAACCCCTTCATTTTTTGATAAGATCAAAGAGTTTATTTGGCCATCTCCAAAACAGTCTGAGCAAAATCCAGCAGATAAGCTAAAAAAAGAAGATGTAATAAAGCCAAACGAAGAACCTGTGAAGCTGAATAATAGAGATGTTAAGCAAGAATCAGAGAATCTTCCTGATGACCCTGTTAAACCCCTTGCTATTGACGATGATAATCCGGATATAACTAGTAAAGAAATAATTCTTCCAGAGATTAATGCACCTAGTTTGCAAGCAAATAGCTTAAGTGATTCAAGTAGTAATAGGAAATTAGAAACTCCTGAAGCAAAATTATCTGAGAATGATATAAAGGTACAATCTATTGATGGCCACGACAAAGAAAGCGATACTTCAGCTACGAATGCAAGCAAGGAATCTCCGCCAAATTCAGATGTTTCTTTAGAAAAGCTACCACAAGAACCTATTATTTCTGATAAAGATTTTGACTTAGATAAGTTATCACCGAATGGTAAGCCTAACGAAAATTCTATTACTAATTCCGATAAAAGCGCGACAGAATTAACTCTACCAAAATTAGAAGAGAATAAGCAACCAATAACACAATTACCTATTACACCTCAAGAACCAGCCTTACCTTTGCAAAATGAAGCCACAACTATGCAGGCTCCAGAGGTAAAGCCTATATCAGAGCAAGTACCGCAATTACCAGTTATAGAAGAGCTGCCTAAAGCCCCTAGCGCTGCTCCAACTGTTCCGCTGTCAGCTGCAACTGGTAGTAAGGACGCCGCAGCCTCTCCTACAGATAAGAGTACAAATGAAGCTTCTTCTGTATCTGATAAACCAAAACCAGCACAAGTGCAGAGTAATCCTATACCAAATGTAGCAGTTCCAGAAATTCCTACTGCAGGCTCTAAATCACCCGCACAGGAAGCCATACCTTCACAAGGCTCAGAGTTAAAAGTTCCTGTGCCTGTAGAGAGCGGAAAATCAATTCCCGCCAGTAATAATCCAATAGTTGAAGGTAGCAATAAGTCAGTTATTGAACCAATTAAAAAAAGCCCTGTAGCTGAAACTGTTTTACCTCTTCCAGAACCAAGTTTTAAAGGAACAAAGATTGAAGAGCCTGATACAATAAAACATACACCAATAACGCATAATAAAGATGCAAAGCCTGCAGTAGAATCTAATAAAGAAGTTCCTAAAGCAAACGCGGCCTCATCAAAAACTCAAGAAGTAAAATTTGATAAATTTGTAGAAGACGAAGCTGTAATGTTACAGCTCAAAGATGATGAGGATGTAGCACTTGGTGAACTTAATGAAGAAGCCCAAGAAGATTTACTTGATTTTAATGAATATGTTAAGAAATTTTGGCAGAGTAGGAAGGCTAGAAGCCAAAATTCTAATAAGAAAAAAGAAATAGAGAAGTTTATAGAGAATTACGATGAGAAATTCTATGGCTATGGCATCCTTCCTTTCATAGAAAATAACGATTCTAATGTTGTACAACCGCTATATGAAAGCGATCTTAGAGCTGAAGCTATAAATGCTGCACAGGTTGGAGACCTTGATTCTTTGCGGGTATGGATTGATAATTATCCTTTACTTAACATTTATGATGATGAAGGTAACAATCTCCTCGCTATTGCAGTTATTAATAACCATTCCAGAATTGTAAAATACTTGATAGGAAAGGGTATAGACCATGATAATAGGAATAAAAACGGTGAGACAGCCTTAGATATTGCATTACAAAATAATAATCGCTATATAATTAAGCTACTACAAAACATCGAGCTTTCTAAGCAACCGAGCAAGAAGGGTCAAGCACGGCCAAAAAATTAAAATTCATTGTTTAAACAGTTAAAAGCGTAGTTTTCAGCCTATATGATAAACACCCCACAACTTAAAGTAAGTATTCTAAGTATTTTCCCTCAAATGTTTCCAGGGCCTCTGGAATATTCTCTTGCTGGTCAAGCGCTCAAAGCAGGGATCTGGCAATATGAGCTAATTGATATTAGAGAGTTTGGCCTTACTAAGCATAAAAATGTTGATGATATTCCATATGGCGGTGGCAATGGGATGGTATTGCGTCCAGATGTACTAGGACCAGCTATTGATCAAGCTATTGCTTCAACCCCTAATGCAGAGATAATTTATATGTCCCCTCGAGGACGGCCACTAAAGCAGGAACAAGTAAGCAAATATGCTAAAGCTGGTAATCTTATAATATTATGCGGCAGGTTTGAAGGTATTGATGAGCGTGTAATAAATGAATATAATATTCAAGAGATAAGCATAGGGGATTATGTGCTCTCTGGGGGCGAACTCGCAGCTTTAGTATTACTAGATGCTTGTATTCGTTTGCTTCCAGGAGTTCTAAGTAATAAGGAAACATTAACTGAAGAATCTTTTAGTTTAATTGCAGAGTCTAATAAACCATTACTCGAATATCCTCTCTATACAAGACCTGCTAACTGGAGAGGCCATACTATACCTGAAGTTTTAGTAAGTGGAGATCATAAAAAGATAGAAGAGTGGCGCTATAACAAAGCTTTAGAAATCACAAAGGAGCGTAGACCCGATCTTTTAAAATAATAATTACAAAGCAATAAAATATATATTCATTGAAAGCTACTTAAAATAGAGTAATATTCATAATTATTTTCCTCTACCTTAAAGATTTTACTGGATTTTTTTCTATTTTACCTATAAAAGGTTAAATTAGTTTTTGTAAAATAATTTCATATTTTAAGATAATTTATATAGATATTTTTGATAAATTAGGTTATATTACCTTAATTTTTAGTTTAGGAGTAAAGGCATGAACTTTATAGAGAAATTCGAAGCAAGCCAGATTGAGAAGCTAACACAAGGGAAAAAAATCCCTAATTTTAAAGCTGGGGATACCGTTAAAGTAATGGTAAGAATAGTTGAAGGTGCTACAGAAAGATTGCAAGCCTATGAAGGCGTTGTAATCGCACGTAGGAACCGTGGTGTTAACTCATCTTTCTTAGTGCGTAAGATTAGCCATGGTGAAGGCGTTGAGAGAAGATTCCAGATTTATTCTCCGATTGTTAGTAGTATTGAAGTTGTACGTCGTGGAGTTGTACGTCGTGCAAAATTATATTACCTCAGATCAAGAAGAGGTAAATCAGCAAGAATTAAAGAAGACTTAAAGGCAACTAGAGCTGAAAAAGCAGCAGCTAAAGCTTAATACTTAAATCTTAACTTCATATATAATTATAAAGACAGGAAGAAATATATTATTGTTCCTGTCTTTTGCATTTAAGTTTATTAAATACACTCATTTGATAGTGCCGATATAGCTCAGCTGGTAGAGCAACACATTCGTAATGTGTGGGTCGGGGGTTCAAATCCCTTTATCGGCACCATTCCAAAATGTCCCATTTATACATTCAAGCAATTATTAGACTTTTCTCGAAACTCGCTTATGGTAACTTGAAGAAGATTCGTAGCGCGACGAACCCTAGTTAGGCTTTTAGGTACCGGAGGATTCGAGTACAATCTTCATAGAAATTAACAGCAGAAGTAAAGTTCTTATAAAGAAGTCTATTATTATACTGCCAAATCTTCAATATGATTTTTCTTAGAATATAACCAAGAAAGTAAGGTAAGTATTGCAGCTATTGCAATCCCTAGGAATAATACTATATCATATTCACGCAGCAACCCTGAGATAAGCATAGTGATGCCGCTTAGTATACCACGCGTTACTACTATAGTAGATGAGGCCGTGCCTTTAGATTCAGGGAACTTATCTAAAGCTTTTTTCATGCATGCTGGGAATACTAGGCCGAGGGCAAGGCACATAACGATTATATTAAGTAACAAGCTATGTGGTGTGTAAGGAACAATATTAAATAGAATAAGCACGCTCTCAAACCCAGCAAGTAACATGGCTATTACCCCAAACTTAATCATATTATCAAGTTTGATATTTAGCTTAGTGTAGCTAAATGCTATGAAAGCTTGACAAAGAAGCGGCAGAGATTGAAATATAGAAAACTCTGTAATGCTAAAGCCAAATTTATGCACATAAATATAGTTAGAAACTACTGTGTATAACATGTAAGCAGATACAATGAAGGCCATTATTAAATTATGACTCATAAAGTCTTTATTACGCATAATAACTTTATAATCATGTAGCATTACTGCAAAGGAGGGTTTTTTTAAAGAAAAATTTGTCTCTACCATAGAGAAAGACATTACTACCCTAGCTACAATAAGATTTATTAGCAAGAAGACAAATCCCCCTCTCCAACCATAATAATTAGCAATTATCCCCCCAATAATTGGCGCTACAACAAAGCTTAGCGGCTGGACAAATTCATTTAGACTTAGCATTCTTGTGCGCTCTTTTCCAACAAATAAGTCTGAGATTACCGCGCTTATCAATATGGTTAGACCACCTGAGGCAAGTGCTTGAATTACTCTACCAAGTAAAAGCATTTCTATATTTGGGGTGAATGCTTGCATAGCTTGACCAATGATCTGGATATCTAAAGCAAATAACATAACTCTCCGTCTACCATAGGCATCAGACAAAGGGCCAAGGACTATTCGCGCTAATATGCCTACAGTATAGAAGATGATTAAGATTAACTGAGTATTGAAATAGCTTGTATTAAGATCCCTGGCAATAACATGCAGCACAGGAAGATGAATATCGATACTCATCATAGAAATAGCATTAGTTATAATAGCATAATAGATAACCCAATTAGCTAGGCGTCCTTCGTTAGGATTTACTAAGTTTTCTACCTTTATTTCTTGGATTTCTTCAGTAGCTTCTATTTTTTCAGTATATTCATAGTTTTTTGTCATAATTGTACTTCATGAGAACATTATCATTTAAGACAACTTCTTCCTTTCTACTTATGTCTTTTTTCTCTGCTTTCAGCCTATTATTTAACAAAATCTCTATTTTTTTAAGCTCGCCAAATTCTATAATAAGTTCATCGCGCCTTGCTGCAATATTATCATTTAGCTCTTGTAATCTCTTGGAGAATTCCTTTTGCTGCTGCCTAGAGAGCTTTAAGTAATTATCCAGAAAATAAGAATATTCTGTATTTTGATAAAGCTTAAGCTCTTGATTGATAGTATTAACCAGGAGAGTTATATCTTCTTCTATTATGCTTTTTGTGATTTCAAGCTGGTTTATCTCTACTATTATATCATCAATTTTAGTTTTGTGAAGTTTTATTAGAGTTTGCAGTCCCTTCATAATATCCTTGCAAATTTAAAATTTGTGAAAGTAATTTATAACTTGTTTCCATATTGGTATGTTCATCTGGTTTTTGGCTTAAAAAACTTTCTAATTGCGGATAATATTGAATTGCCATGTCTACTTCAGGATTACTACCTTTTCTATAGGCACCTATCCTTATCATTTCTTCCATATCATTATAAGTAGCAAGAAGCTTTCTTGCGTATATTATAAGCCTATTTTCAAGCTCAGTATTACACTTTGGCAAGGTACGAGATACACTTTTCAAAACATTGACCGCTGGAAACCTTCCTCGCTCAGCAATTGCTCTATCGAGTATAACGTGACCATCAAGTATACCTCTTACTGCATCTGATATTGGCTCATTATGATCATCCCCTTCAACCAGAACAGTAAACAGGCCTGTTATATTACCTCTGCCAACTCCAGGCCCTGCTCGCTCAAGCAACTTTGGCAATTCACTAAATACAGTTGGCGTATAACCTTTAGAGCTTGGAGGCTCACCCGTAGCAAGACCAATCTCTCTCTGAGCCATTGCAAAGCGGGTAACCGAATCCATTATACACATTACTTCTAAACCTTGGTCACGAAAATACTCAGCAATAGTCATGGTTAGATAGGCTGCTTGTTTTCTTAGCAAGGGAGGCTCATCCCCTGTTGCTACTACAATTATAGCCTGTTTTAAACCTTCTTCACCTAAATACTCTTTTAAAAACTCATTAACTTCTCGTCCTCGCTCACCAATAAGCCCTATAACTTTAACATCTGTCTTAGCATATTTAGTAATCATTGAAACAAGTACAGATTTACCAACTCCACTTCCAGCAAATATTCCAAGTCTTTGCCCATAGCAGCATGAAACAAATGCATCTAAAGCTCTTATTCCTAAATCTATCTTAGTGGTTAATTGATTCCTTTTCTGAGGATTAGGCGGAGAATTTCTTAATGGATAAGGAGTATTACCTTGCGTAAGTAATCCTTTATCGTCTATAGGTTCAGCAAAACCATTTATAACGCGGCCAAGCCAAGATTTATCTGGGCGCACCATATTATCTCCTGCAATCACTTCAACGCGATCGTATACGCCTGCCCCTTCTAGTGAAGAGAAGGGCATTATAAGAGTCCTATCCCCATCAAAACCTACTACTTCACTGACAATTTCCGTGCCATTTTGAAGTTTAATTGCGCATTTTGAACCTAGCTTAGTAAACTCTCCAATACCTCTGCACTCAGCAATAATACCTTTTATACCACTAATCGAACCATAAGCTTTAATAGGTTCGATGGATGCAATATGCTGGGCGATGTTACTAAACTTTTCAAGCTTATTCATTTTTGTTATTAACAAAGATTGCTCCAATTTCTTCGAATAAATTATTTACTAGGCTTCTATCAAAAACTCGCTTACGCTAGAGAATTTGAAGAAGACTCGGAACAAAGAACCCAAGTGTACTTATAGGTACATGAGTATTTATGTACCGAACCTATATACAAACTCGCAGCAGAAGTAGAGTTCTCACAAAGAAGTCTACTTAATCAATTCTAATAAATTAGACTACGCTCGTAACTAAAAACTAGATTGTTATAGCTTAAAACTTGTATAATTAAACTATTATGGTGCGAATTGGCGACGATAATTAGTTTTGTAAGCAAAAATAATTTAAGCAAACATGAACATTATGAGAGTAATTGAGAGTAAAGATAGGATAATGCTTAAAGTTATAATGAAGGCCATCGATTCAGGGTCACCACCAAGCTGCTGAGACAATATATACGAAGTCCCCGCGCAAGGAAGCGAGCTATAGAGAATACCCACTGATTTAGCCACACCTGTCACGCTAAATAGTTTCATACAAAATAATGTTACAAAAGGTGTAGCTATTAGCTTTATAAAACAAGTTGATAAAGCAAACTTAATATGTGTAGTATTTGTTGTAAAACGCAGCCCTGAACCAACACACATTACACCAATAGCCGTTGCAGCATTAGCAAGGTTTGCAAAAAGCTTATTTACCCAAGGGCTAAACTCTGTGCCTAAATAATTAGCTGCAAAGCCTAATATACAAGATAAAATTAGCGGATTAGTTAAAAGCTTAAAAATTATTTTAATTATACTATCTATAAAAGATATTTCTTCGCCCTGCTCTATTGTAGGAATGTAATAATTAAAGACTAATATACTTAATATGTTAGTTATAATCATCATATAGCCAGAAGTTACAGCAACAATAGATAAGCCTGCAATATCATAAAGCGAGCTTGCAACGCCTAAAAATATATAACTATTATAACGAACTGCACCTTGAAAGATTGAGGTAAATACTGCATTATCTATTGAATATATTTGGCGGATACGCAGGACGATTAGGCTTATAATAACTGTTGCAAAAATTAAGCTTTCTATCAGGTTGAGTACATTTTGACTTTCGAAGTCTGCCTGCGATATATAACTAAATAGAGCAGTAGGAAAAAGTAAATAATAGGAAAGCTTTTCAAGCCCTCGCCAAAACTCTGACGATTTCAGCCATAATTTTTTAGATAGGCCCCCTATTAATATCAATGCAAATATAGGTAATATACTTTGAAAAATATTTTGCATAATTATTTTATTTAATCTTCACCCCTCGCGAAGATTCTACCTTTAGCCTTAAACGGTGTTAATTTGCTTAAAATATATAATATTTAGCTGTAATCGAGCTGGAAATTTCTCAATTCTCTATTTTATACTATTATTTAAAGTTAATCTACAGCAAAACTTTTGTAAATTAAATAAATATTGTAACTATAGAAATATTGAGCGTAAGGGGCGTAAAGGAGGAAAGTATATACCATCTGCCCCCTTAAGTTTGCCTATTCTGTGAGGCCTTTTCTATAAGTTTCAGTAAAATACTTCAAGGTAAACATAGTGAAAGCACTAAAGAATATAATATAATAGGCCATTGCATGGTTATTTTCAGTAGTTTTTATTAACCAAAAAGCTACCATTGGAGCAGTTCCCCCAAATACTGCTGCGCTAATATTATAAGATAAGGCTACTCCTGTAAAGCGTACTCTTGTAGGGAATAGTTCTACTAGTGAAGTTGGCACCGGCCCCATATAAATAGCCACAACTGTTGCAAAGATAATTTGCGAAATTAGTGGTAAGGTAAAGCCTGGCTTAGCTAGTAACCAGAATACTGGATAAGCAAAGAACAAAATGGCAAGTGTGCCAATAATCAATATTGGTTTGCGCCCAACTCTATCTGAAATCATAGAGGAGAATGGCATCAACACAATCATTATGCTAAGGCTTATTGTATTAATAAGCAATGAATCAGCAACCGGATGTGCAAGCTGAGTTTGCATGAAGTTATTAACAAATACTGTTAAAGTATAAAATGGCACAGTAACAGTTAAATAAAGACCCATCGCTATTAAAAGCTCTTTTCTATAATTGGTAAATATTTCTCTTAAAGGTTTTTCAGATAACATACCATCTTCTTTTGCTTTAAGATATACCGGGCTCTCTGATAAATGTAATCTAATATGTAGTCCAATTGCTCCTATTAATAAACCTGCTACAAAAGGAATACGCCACCCCCAAGCAATAAGGTTTTTTTCGTCCATGATATTAGACATAAAAGTCGCGGTTAATGAGCCAAGCAGCATACCTGCGCACATGCTTACAAAAGAACTACTCCCTGCAAGACCACGCTTTTCAATAGGAGCATGCTCCACAATATAAGCAATGCAGCCACTAAATTCTCCGCCTAATGACATACCTTGTAGTAACCTAATTAAGGTTAAACATATTGGCGCCGCAAGGCCTATTGTTTCATAAGAGGGGAGCAAACCAATTAAAGCTGTCGGTATTGCCATCATAAGTATTGCAATAGACAAGGCAATTCTTCTACCATATTTGTCGCCGATACGACCAAATACGACAGCTCCTACTGGACGCATAATAAAGCCTGCAGCAAACACGCCAAATGTCGCGATTATTGGAACAAGAGGGTCCTCAGATGGCGGGAAAAAATGCTGACCAATTATTGCCGCAAACTGCGCATATAAGGCATAGTCATACCATTCGAGTGCATTACCAATCATGCCAGAAATAACAACTTTTCTCATATTAAACCAAATTTGAAAATTAAAAATATGTAATAATTATAAACAATTAATTGATTTTTAAGTCATTTATTAAGGAACTTAGCAAGTTTTTTTGCAGTGCAGTGCGGTAAATTTACCGTAAAATACCATGATTCAAGATTTTTTTCTACAGAAAGAAGCTATAAACCTTAAAAATTTAAAATTATTTGTTAGTCACCTTTAGTATGTTTCTAGTGTCCCGTTCAAAATATTAAGTATCAATTTGATTTTTTGTGATTACAAGCGAGTTTAGTAGAACGACGCAGCTTAATCATCAAGCTGAGCTTGATAGTATATGGATTCGTTGGGCTCGATTACTTCGAATTGTCTAAAGCCATTTCTCGTAAGTGCGATTTTGAGCGCTTCTAATCCTCGTTAAACAAGTAAAAACCACTTGGTGGGAGGTCAACTCTATATTAAATTATTTATAGAGACGAAAATATTCATAGTACGATTTAAAGAGCCGTGACATTTTCTACCGCAATAATAAGTGATAAAAAGTAATGGGGGGCTCCGTCACTTGCTAAGCGAGCTTCGTTGAGCACGGCAGTCTAGTTATCAAGCGAAGCTTAGGTATAATGATTATAAAATTTATTTGAAGTGTGGTACGTCGTCATTCCTCGCTTACGTATTGCTCATATGCTGCGCTCGTTATTTCTAGTACCACATCTCAACCAATTTCACTATAGTTGGGCTAGATTACTTCAAATTACCCAAGGGCAATTTTCGTAATGACAATTTTTGACGCTCTAATCCATGAAAACACGTTTAAAACTACTTAATGAGAAGCTAATTCTATACTAAGTTATTTAAGTATGGGGATATTTATAGTACGATTGATAAACCAATTCGAATTTCAACCGTACTAATAAGTACTCTATGAGTGATAAAAACCAACCTGGGGGTAATGTGTAAAAGTAAGGCAGATGCTTTAGTTTTAAATGTTAAGTATTAATAGGGTGGCGAGTAGGGTTGAAATACTCTTATAATATTCAATCATAATATTTTGGCCTTGCCTATATAGGTTAATATACTCACTTCTTTATTGCCTTCTGGCTTTAACTATATACCTAAGCAATTTGAAGAACTTGGAAGGAGAGCAAGGGGTGAGCACTGCGTACCGCTCGAAGCAGTAAGCATATACAGAATGCTAATACTTGTCCTGCGCCTAATCTTACGTGAGTTAGAGTTGGTATAGTGGTTAATTACAAAATTAGTAGTATAGCACGCGCAATATAAAAGCTACAATTTGTAAAAAAATTAATTTAAAAAATAGGATAAAAGCACGGTGTTTTGCGTTTTATATTATTATTATTAGAAACAAATAATATTAATATGAAAAAACAAATTACTTATTCTTCATTCATTAATAGGATATTCGCCTCTACTATAGATGTAACGATATTTTCGCTATTAACTTTACCTATAACCAGCATTTTTGGTAAATACATATTTTGGTATTGCTTTGGCGAATATCTTAGTAGAAATGGTATTGATGTTAGGAACTACGATGCTGCTTTCCAATTTCTAATAGAACAATATCAAGCAGGCACTCTTGGCGCAGAAGTATGGGATAACGGACTCACTTATTTTACGCTTGCTATGATAAATAATTTGATAACAATGGGAATTTGCTATCTTGGTTGCTGGTTTAAGTGGGGGAATACTCCAGGTAAAGCGTTACTTAAGCTTAAGATAGTTGATGAAGAGTCAATGAATACGCCATCTAGGTTACAGTTTATAAAAAGATATTTTGGTTACATCTTTTCCGTATTTAACATAATCTTAATGCCTTTCGACCAACGATTAAGAGGTACTCAGGATATTATTGCAGGCACTGTAGTAATTAAAAGCTAAATTTTAGGCTTTTATAACTTCAATTTCTTGCATGTATAGTGAAATTAGTTGAGTTGTGGTACTAGAAATAACGAGCGCAGAGTATGAGTAATACGTAAGCGAGGAATGACGACGTACCACACTTTAAATAAATTTACTATAATCAATTCGTATTAGGCTCCTTCTCCATTAGCCTAATATACTTCTTGCCGATCTCTACTGCGGGTTGGTCAAAGGGATTTATACTTTTAAGCCTACCTATGATGATTACTGCAAGCATTGTTTGGATTATATTAGCCGCAACATACGCATAAGTATTTTCTACCTTATTATATTTTACTGGTCGTTTGCACTCTTGCAAAGCCTGATAAGTGCTCTCTGCATGCATTAAAAATAAAGAATTCAAGTTAGCTGAATTAGAAGAGTGTTGCGTAGAATTATCGAGCGCCACTAGGGTATAGAATTTATCATCAGGTCCATCAAGATAGAGCTGGAGCTGACTATGTTGGTCTATTGTGCCTCTGGAAATAACTGGGGTGAAGCCAAAAGCATTCTTACCTAATGATTCGGCATAAATTTGTCTCACCCATTCAAACAGTCCTACAAGCTGATCACCATAATGCATCAATATGAAGCAATTTTTATTATTCTCTACATTATTTAGAATCCATTCTACAAATTCTTTTAAAGCTAGTTCTTCAAGAGACAGTGACTGCAAGTAATCTTTAGCAAATTTGATAAACTTAAGAAGGTCTACCCCTGCAATGCTAGCAGGTAAAAGCCCAACGGCTGTAAACATGGCAAAGCGTCCTCCAATATCTTTTGGATGGGCGATGAAATTAGCATTGTACTTTTGTCCTAAACTAGTTAATTCACTTTCCTTCTCTTCCGTGATTATATATAAATTATTGGTAGTAATTAGCGAGTCAGCTAAGTGATTAAGTAAGGCTATTGTTTCGTGAGTGTTACCAGACTTACTAATCACTAATATGGCTGTAGTCCTATTACTTAGGCTTTGTATAGTCCTATTTATAGTTATGGGGTCTAAGTTATCAAGGAACCTTACGTCAAATGTCGGTTCTGCTATACATGAGATTATAGCTCTTGCGTTAATTACAGAAGCGCCTGTACCAACAACTAAGAGGGTCTGAAAATTACTTCTTATCTCATTACTATAGGCTTTAATTTCCTCAATATCTATTTGACTCAAATCGAAAAATGGTAATTGGTTTTTGCTAATTTCATCGTTGATTGTAGCGAAGATACTATGAAAATTAATCATAAAATTTTCCTTGAACTATTACTTAGTTGGTTTGGATGTGTGGTTATATATTGTCAGGCGCTTAAGCATTATGCTATGTAAAAATTGTGCAAGCAATTTACTGGTTAACGAGCAGCAAACCACATGTTGTGACAATCTCTTCCAGTAGACTACTAAAAAAGATCATCACATTTTAGACTAGTATAAGAGAATTATAATCCGAAAAGTAGTCTTTCAGGATTCTCTATCGCATCTTTAATTTTTACCAGGAATGTTACTGCTTCTTTACCATCGATAATCCTATGGTCGTAAGAGAGAGCTACATACATCATTGGTCTAATTTCAACTTTACCATTTACTGCAACTGGTCTTTCTTGAGTTTTATGCATACCGAGAATACCAGACTGCGGCGGGTTAATAATTGGGGTTGAAAGTAGAGAGCCATAAACACCGCCATTTGATATAGTAAACGTACCACCTGTAAGTTCGCTCATACCGAGTTTCCCCTCGCGTGCTTTTTTACCAAGTCTTGCAATATCAGCTTCCACCTCAGCGAATGACATTTTATCAGCATCTCTTACAACTGGAACTACAAGACCTTGCTCAGTACCGACGGCAACGCCTAAGTCATAATAATTTTTATAAATTATCTCATCGCCATTTATCTCTGCATTGACAGCTGGAATTTCTTTTAATGCCGCCACAGCTGCTTTAACAAAGAATGACATGAAGCCAAGTTTTACACCAAATTTCTTTTCGAACTCGTCTTTATATCTTTGTCTAATTGCAATAACATTCGACATATCAATTTCATTGAATGTAGTGAGGATGGCTGCAGTATTTTGTGATTCTTTCAAGCGATCAGCAATTGTTTTACGCAAACGAGTCATCTTAACCCGTTCAACAGGTTTCTCTCCGCTTAAAGTAACTGGTTTTGCTACTTGAGCAGTGCCTATAGCATTTAGAGCATCAATCTTTGTTATTCTACCATCTCGGCCTGTTCCCTCAATATTAGCAGGGTTTAAATTATTCTCTGCAACAATTCTTTGAACTGATGGAGGTAAGCTTTCTGCCGGATTAATCTTTCCTGAGCTTGTAGATGGAGGAGTAGTTGTTGTAGAAGCGACTTGCGCTGCGACAGGCGAAGTAGCAGGGGCAGAAGGATTGCTACCAGCTGCGCCATCTTTAATCACGCCAACAACTTCACCAATTTTTACTACCTCACCTTCTTTTTTTGTGATTGCTTCAATAGCGCCCGCTGCCGTAGCATTGACTTCTAGCGTTACCTTCTCAGTCTCTAGTTCAAGCAGTAATTCATCCATTTTTACACTATCACCTGGCTTTTTATACCATTTTAGTATTGTTGCCTCTGTAACGGATTCGCCAAGTGCTGGTACAACTATGTCAGTCATGTTTTATTCTCCTAAATTCAAAGATTTTTTTATAATTTCGCTTTGTTCAGCTTGATGCACGCTTAAATAACCAACAGCAGTAGAAGCAGAAGCTTTACGACCTACATATTTTAGCGAGTTACCTTTGTAAGATATTTTAGCAAGTACATCTTGTAATAGTGGTCGTATGAACATCCATGCTCCCATATTTTCTGGTTCTTCTTGGGTCCAAATAACTTCTTTTGCTGATGAGTATTTGGTTAGTACCTCAACTAATTCCTTTTCTGGGAATGGGTAATATTGCTCAATCCTAATTATAGCTATATTAAGTAAAGATTTCTCTTCCCTTTTCTCATATAGCTCGTAATAAACCTTGCCACTACAAATGATTACCTTTTCAACTTTTGCGGGTTGAATATTGGAATTCACTTCATCTATAACTGGTTTAAACTGGGTGCCGGTTCCTAAATCTTCTAGTTTGGATACAGCAAGCTTATGACGAAGTAATGATTTAGGCGTCATTACAATTAATGGCTTCCTAAAGTTGCGAAGCATCTGCCTACGTAATAAATGGAAAAACGAAGCAGGCAGCGTTGGGTTCACTACTTGAATATTATCTTCAGCGGCAAGCTGCAAGAATCTCTCCAGCCTAGCTGAGCTATGTTCTGGACCTTGCCCTTCATAGCCATGTGGTAGCAAGCAGACAATTCCGTTCATCCTTAGCCATTTAGTTTCAGTTGCAGAAATAAACTGATCAAACATGATCTGCGCGCCATTAGCAAAGTCTCCGAATTGGGCTTCCCAAAGCACTAGGTTTTTTGGGTTCTCTGAAGCATAACCATATTCAAAACCGAGTACTGCATATTCTGATAAGTTACTATCAGCTACCTCGTAGCATGCTTGGCCTTCTTTTAGATTATTCAGAGGCAAATATTTATTGCCGTTTACTTGATCATGTAGGACCGAATGTCTATGTGAGAATGTACCTCGGCCAGCGTCCTGCCCTGTTATCCTAACTTTGTAGCCTTCTACTAATAAAGAAGCAAATGCTAGTTGTTCGGCTGTTGCCCAGTCAATTTCAGCTCCAGTCTCTAAAGCTTGTCTGCGATCTTTGAGTAACTTTTCAATTTTAGAATTAACATTAAAGCCAGTAGGAATCTCGCAGAGCTTGATACCTAAAGTTTTGAGTGTCGCAACATCAAGCCCAGTAACAATGGTGTGCTCTCTTGAGTCTTTCGGCATTATCATCCCTTGCCATTGCCCTTTAAAGTGATCGGCCTCTGGTTTAAAACTTTTTGCTTCCTCGAACTGGCCGTCTAAATAAGCTTTAAACTTTGCCTTTCTCTCTTCAAATTCATTAGGCTGAATAATTCCTTCAGCTAATAACTGAGTTGCATAAAGCTGTCCAGGAGTAGGTTTCGCCTTAATAATATTGTACATGATGCTTTGCGTAAACATTGGCTCATCACCTTCGTTATGGCCATATTTCCTATAACATACAATGTCGACTACAGCATCTTTGCTAAACTCATTTCTAAAAGCTAATGCAAGCTTGGTAGCAAATATCACAGCTTCTGGATCGTCACCTGATACATGGAATATAGGTGCGCCTACAATTTTAGCGATATCTGTAGCATATCTGCCTGGGCGAGAATCCTCTGGGTTTGCCGTGAAGCCCACCTGGTTATTGATTACAAAGTGTAAGGTTCCGCCTACTGTATAAGGTTTAAGGCTAGAAGTCATTAATGTTTCAGCAACAACTCCTTGGCCCGCAAAAGCGGCATCACCGTGCACTAAGATTGCAAGTGATCCTTTTCGTTCATGGTCACCTTTAGCATCTTGTTTTGCTCTGACTTTCCCAGTTACAACTGGATTAACAGCTTCTAGATGAGATGGGTTTGGGGCAAGAGATAAATGGATTTGCTTACCATCTTTAGTAACATAATCTTTCGAATAACCCATGTGATATTTTACGTCACCAGCAATACCAAGCTCTGCTGGGAAAGCGCTTGCGCCTTTGAATTCATACATTAATGCACTGTAAGGTTTACCCATAACCTTTGTTAAAGTGTTTAACCTGCCTCGATGCGCCATCCCAATTACGATATTTTCTATACCCTGCCTGCCAGCAAATTCAACGGAAGCACTCATAGCAGCAATGTAGCTATCGCCGCCTTCAATTGAAAAGCGCTTTGCTCCAGGAAATTTAGTATGTAAATATTGTTCAAATCCTTCGGTTTCTACTAAGTCTTGTAAAATCTGCTTCTTCTCATCCTGAGAAAATAGTTGCGGGGAAGTGAATTGCTCAATCTCTTTATATAGCCATTGCTTTTGCTCAAAATCGTCTATGTGGTTGGTTTCAAGGCCGATTCTACTTGCATAGATTTTTGTGAGTTTATCAATCAAATCTTGTGTTTTATACTTCGTTTCGCCTGCAACTTCTAACTTTGAGCTAGCTTCTTGATTAAGTTCCTCGGCTGTTATACCGAAAAACTCTTTATTAAGACATAATTCTTCAGCAGTAGGTAACTTCTCAAGTCCTAAAGGATCGAGTTTTGCTAGGAAATGCCCCCTTTCTCTATAAGCAGCCACAAGTCTTG
This sequence comes from Rickettsiaceae bacterium, assembly GCA_029266475.1. GTDB lineage: Bacteria > Pseudomonadota > Alphaproteobacteria > Rickettsiales > Rickettsiaceae > JAJFBM01. The sequence continues at coordinate 20,447 of JAQSWU010000015.1, forward strand.
TTAATTTTATTGCAAGAGCATCTAAGTTGTTAGTCTGAACAGTCGTTCCTTTTGTCGCTTTAATCTCTTCCTTTTCAGGACCAAGAATTACGCTAGCTCTTTGATGTGGCCAAGAGGGTTTACCTGCTCTCTCATTAGTATAATTTGCAAAAAAATGACGCCATTCCTCGCTTACCGATGAGTTATCTTGTAAGTATTTCTCATATAACTCTTCGATAAATACTGCATTTGCTCCAAATAAGAAGCTTGTCTCTTCAAAAAATTTATTTTTACCCATTATATCTCTCTTAGGTATCACTTTAGTCTTAAATACTCAGCATATTACATTTGAGTGGCGATATTTTCAAGCTTTAAACTAATAAAGCTTTACTTTTCACCTTCTAAAAACCTAGATAATATTAAATATGCATTAGTTTTAGTCAAAGTTGTAATTATAAATGAATAATATTAATAATGGCTTAAGAGGGGTTGTAGAATATAATGTTTCCAAAGGTTGTAATATTTTAGCAAGTTTAGCCTTCTTTGTGAGAACTCCACTTCTGCTGCGAGTTTGCATATAGGTTCGGCACATAAATACTCATGTACCTATAAGCCTACTTGGGTTCTTTGTCCCGAGTCTTCTGCTAATTCTCTACCATAAGCGAGTTTCGAGAGAGTCTATTGTTACATGAAAAAATCTTATTAATTTATCTTAGTAACAAGCTTTTTTAGATCGTAGAGTTGAAACCATTCCCTCCATGATAGATAACAATTAAAGCTCAACTTTGCATAACTTTTTTAAATATATCCTGTAAGTCAGCTTGATGCGTGCTTAGATCTTTAATGTTAAGCCCTGATTTTTGAATTTTATATAATACTTGACCAAGTGAGGTTCTATTAGATTGGAAGCGGACTTTTAGTTTATTTTTATCTATAATTTTGTAATCATATTCCTTTATATTTTCTGGTACGCTTTCTATTTCTTCATCAAACTCAATGTCCAATTCCCTTGAACCGAGGCTTGTTAATAAATTTTCCTTGGTGTCTTCTTTTATAATCCTGCCATGATTGATAAAAGCGATACGATCACAAAGCTTCTCTGCTTCTTCTAAATAATGGGTGGTTAAGATTATGGTTGTGCCTTTTTGATTAAGCTCCAAAACATAATCCCATAACTGCTCTCTAAGCTCTATATCAACTCCTGCTGTTGGCTCATCAAGTATTAATACTTTAGGAGAATGGACCATGGCTTTTGCCACGAGAAAACGTCGCTTCATTCCACCAGATAATTGTTTCGCAGTATTGTTCCTTTTATCATAGAGGCCAAGAGCTTTTATGATTTCTTCAGTGCGCCTTTGTTTTTTAGGTACTCCATAATAACCTGCATAAAGCTCAAGTGCTTCGCTAATTGGGAAAAAAGTATCCATAACCAGCTCTTGCGGCACTACCCCTATCAAGGATTTTGCTGCTTGAGTATTCTCATCTATGTCAACTCCCATTATGCTTGCTTTACCGGAAGTTTTATTAACTGTACCAGCAAGTATGTTGATTAAACTAGACTTTCCTGCGCCATTTGGCCCGAGCAGCGCGAAGAAACTACCTTCTGGTACTTCTAAGCTTACATTATCTAAAGCAAGTTTTTCCTTCGCTTTAGCTGTAGCTGCATATTTTTTAGTTAGATTCTCTAGCTTAACCGCGAGCATATTACCCTGCAATTTTAATATTTTTTTCTTTTAGTAATTCTTGTAATTCGCCCGAGGCAAACATCTCTCTAACTATGTCGCATCCACCAATAAATTCACCTTTGATATATAGTTGTGGAATAGTTGGCCAATCACTATAAATTTTTATAGCTTCTCTAAGCTCATTATCTTCAAGCACATTTATATCCTTAAAATCTACACTAAGTTTTTGCAATATTTGCACAACAACAGAGGAAAAGCCGCATAGTGGTGCGTTTGCAGTGCCTTTCATAAAAAGCACTACATCATTAGTTTCTATATCTTGTTTAATTTTATCAAAAATAGGATGATTATTCATAAGTTTATCCTTATAATCTTAAATACTTGTTTAAATGATACTATTATATAGCAATATATTATATGAAACCAGTAGAAATTAACGCTATCTTTCAAGAGTTTTATAATAGAGATCCTGACCCAAAAACCGAACTTCAGTATACAAATAATTACACTTTACTGGTTGCTGTAGCGCTATCTGCGCAAGCAACAGATATATCTGTAAATAAAGCTACTAAAGACTTATTCCAGAAATATGACACGCCAGAGAAAATGCTAGTTCTTGGTGAGGAAGGTTTGGCGCAATATATAAAATCTATAGGGCTTTATCGCACTAAGGCTCGCAATATTATTGCACTTAGTAGAATATTAATTGAACATTACAACTCTACAGTACCTGATTCTCTAGACAAATTGGTGAAACTGCCTGGAGTTGGCCGCAAAACTGCTAATGTAGTTTTGAATTGTGCTTTTAAAAAAGACTGTATGCCAGTAGATACGCATGTGTTTAGAGTCGCGAAAAGGCTTGGGTTATCCAAAGGTAGAACCCCCGAAGCAGTAGAGCAGGATCTTCTTGCAATAATTCCTAAAAAATGGTTATATGGTGCCCATCATTGGTTAATTTTGCATGGACGTTATACATGTATTGCGAGAAAACCAAAATGCGAAGAATGCATTATATCGAAATATTGTCAATATTATAAAGAAAATAAGATAGGTTATGTATAAAGGTAGCTTTTTAAACGGTCCTGAATTATCGGCTCTTAGTGGTCATACGAAACAACTAATAATATTTATGCATGGTCTTGGTTCAGATGGAACTGACCTTATTGAACTTGCGCCGATTATGCAGGGGGTGCTACCGGATGCGCATTTTATTTCACCTAATGCTACGGAGCCATACGATATGGCGCCATTTGGCTATCAGTGGTTTAGCGTTCAAGATCGCAGCCCTGAGATTCTGTATGCTGAGCTTGAACGAGTAAGACCGCGAGTTACAGATTTTATACTAAGTAAATTAGAACATTTTAATTTATTACCACAAAACTTAGCATTAGTAGGATTTTCGCAAGGTACTATGACGGCGCTACATATGGCGCTGAGGCTTAAGGAGCAAATAGGCTGTATTATTGGCTTTTCAGGAGCATTAATAGCTCCGCACATGCTAGGCCAAGACCTTAAATCAAAACCTCCAATATGTTTAATACATGGAGTTGATGATGAAGTAGTAGATGTAAGCATGATATACCATGCTGAAGAAGCTTTGAAAGAGCAGGCGGTGCATGTAGAAACACTTACCGTACCAAATTTAAATCATTCAATCGATAGTACAGGCCTTACTAAAGCAATTAATTTCTTAAAAAACCATTTAAAGAGCTAGAGAGATATGTTAGATATGAAAATAGATAAAAGATTAGAAAGCCTAGCAAAAGTAGACGCAGAAATATTAAGGGCAATTAAGCATGAAGAGTTAAGGCAAGCAGAGAATATTGAGCTCATTGCTTCAGAGAATTTTACTAGCCAAGCTGTCATGGCAGCGCAGGGTTCTGTAATGACTAATAAGTATGCAGAAGGTTATCCTAGCAAGAGATATTATTCTGGCTGTGAATACGTCGATATTGCAGAAAAGCTAGCTATAGAAAGAGCTAAAGTGTTATTTGGCTGTTCTTACGCTAACGTACAACCTCACTCAGGTTCGCAGGCAAATCAAGCAGTTTACCTAGCTTTGCTCCAGCCCGGTGATACTATTTTAGGCATGTCACTTGATGCAGGCGGCCACCTGACCCATGGAGCTGCCCCTAACCTTTCAGGTAAATGGTTTAATATTGTCCATTACGGTGTAAGACAACAGGACTATTTAATAAACTACGAGCAAGTTGAAGAACTTGCATTAAAACATAAACCAAAATTGATTATAGCTGGATTCTCAGCCTACTCTAGAGAGATTGACTTTAAAAAATTTCGTGAAATTGCTGATAAAGTTGGAGCCTACCTTATGGCTGATATTGCTCATATTGCTGGAATCGTAGCTACTAAACGCCATCCAAGTCCATTTCCCTATGCGCATATTGTAACATCGACTACCCATAAAACTTTAAGAGGTCCTAGAGGTGGTTTAATTCTGGCTGATGATGAAGATTTAGGAAAAAAACTAAATTCAGCTTTATTCCCAGGTCTACAAGGCGGTCCATTGATGCATATTATTGCTGCAAAAGCCGTGGCCTTTAAAGAGGCTTTACAGCCTGATTTTACAATATATATTGATCAAGTGTTAAAAAATGCTAAAGCCCTTAGTGAACAATTGATATTACGGGGGTATAATGTATTAACGAATGGTACTGACAATCATATAGTCTTAATAGATTTGAGGAAAAATGGCTTAACCGGCCGAGAAGCGACTGATTCGCTTGACAGGGCAGGTATAACATGTAATAAAAATAATATACCCTTTGATACTACGTCGCCTTTTATCACCTCTGGATTAAGGCTTGGGACACCAGCTTGTACAACGAGAGGATTCAAGGAGGGAGAATTTAGGAGAGTAGCAGACTTAATAGCTGATTTGCTAGATACTTTACAGAAAGACGGAGAGAATCAAGGATATTATGAGAGTTTAACAAGGGAAAAGGTTAAAGCTTTATGCGCAGACTTCCCAATATACAGAAATAATTAAAGTATGCTTTGCCCTCTTTGTCAGTTTGAAGATACTCAAGTAAAGGACTCTCGTAATAGTTCGGATTATAAAACTGTTAGGAGAAGAAGGTTTTGCCCTAAATGTAAGTTCAGGTTTACAACAATAGAACGTGTGCAATTAAGGGAAATATTTGTAATTAAAAGATCAGGTTTAAAAAAACCATTTGATCGAGAGAAGATAGTGAAATCAATAGCTGCAGCCGTGAGGAAACGCAATATATCTCAAGATCAAGTAAACGAGATTGCAGATAACATTATTAGAGAACTAGAAAATTTAGGGACTAAAGAAATTCCTACCCGAAGAATTGGTGAAACTATTTTAAAATGGTTAGCGCAGTGTGACGAAGTGGCTTATATCAGGTTTGCCTCGGTCTACAAAGATTTTACTTCGGCTAAGGATTTCGCAAATTTTATTAGCAAACTTAAAAACGAAGTATAAGTATGTTAGATATTGCTGTTATTCTAGGCTTTTTAATATTATGCACTATAGTAGGCATTAGTCGTAACCAGATCAGTAGCTTTCAAGATTTTGCCGATATTCCAACTAAAATGAAAACTAGCTTTTTCCTTTTTGCGACTATATTCGCAACGGCTGTAGGAAGTGGCTCTACCTTAGGGCTTAGTCAAAAATTATATGATGGGAGATACGAATATTTAGTTGCTTATGTTTTATCTTTGACTTGGCTGTTTTTAATAGCAAAATATTTTGTTCCACGGATAATAAAGTTCAGCGGTTATACTATTGGCGATATCTTCTATACTGGTTATGGGAAGATCGGTCAGAAAATGGTAGGTATCTTTAGTGTAGTATTTTCATTAGGACATTTTAGCGCCCAAGTTACAGGATGTGGCTTATTATTTGAAAGCTTCCTTTCTTTGAACCCAATACTTGGAATTTTAATAAGCTACTTCATAATAATATTTTATTCGACTATAGGCGGTATAAGAGCGGTAATTAAAACCGATGCTCTGCAGCTTATAATGATGTTTACCGGCTTGATATTACTGTTTTTTATTATTTTTTCATTTCCAAATAATGAGGTAATATCAAATTTATCGTCAGTAAAGGTAAGTATTGATAGTAGCAAGTTTGTTGTAAATTCAACCACTCTTACTATAACTTTCATGGTTATGACCTTTTACCCACATTTTGTGCAGCGATTGTTACTAACTAGAGATGCAAAAGTTCTATCAAAATCTTTAATAAGTTCGATCTACGCCTATTTGTTATTTATCTTTATTATTGCCTTTGTATCTATAAAAAGTCAGTCCTTATTTAATGGGATTGAAAGTGGTCAAACTCTTTTTAATGTTATTTGTGATATACTTCCGCAAGGCGCTCGAGGTTTAGTAGTTGCAAATTTAATCGCAGCACTCATGTCTACAGCTGACTCTGACCTCAATACTGCTGTAATATGCTTATGTAGGGATTTATTACAAGATCAGCAATATTCTGATAAAAAAATGCTTTTTATAGCGAGGACTTTTACTTGTGTGTTAGGAGTGGTTTTCGTTTATTTTGCTATAAAGTTTCAAAATTTACTTGATTTACTAATATTCCTATCGAACTTTTGGTCTCCAGTAATACTTGTTCCGTTTATTGGCTTGCTTTATAACAAAGCGATTTCGCCGCAGCACTTACTTATCTCTACAATAATTAGTGTACTAAGCTCCTATTTATGGGATAGCTTTTATAACGGCGGATACAAGGTGCCAGGGGTATTAATTGGGTGCTTTGTTAGTTTAATAACATTTTTGATATTTTATAAATTTTATCCAAAAGCTAAAGAGGAGCTACATTTAAATTACTCGCATCAAGATCATTAATTATGTTAAAAATACACACCTGTTGTATAAAACACCGATAATACCGCCTTTTGTAGGGGGTGCTAACCAGGAATTAACTATTTCCTGGTAGATTTCCCTTTTTACAAATCTTTATTTATTATGTCAAACTTAAATGAGCTTTTAGAAGCCATCAAAAAAGAGGATTTAGAAACCATAAAGACTATTTGCGTCTCTGAGCCATCTTTGTTACATAGCTTCAAAGTTCTTAGCTTTGCTTGTTTTTCTGGTAAAGATGAAGCGTTTAAAGAGTTAGTAAAGCTTGGAGCTAAGGTTGATGTTATAGATGAAAAAGGCAATAATCTTGCTCATGTTGCTGCAAGCGAAGGGCAATATAAGATACTAGAATATATCCTCTCGCTTGAGCCTATGCTTGTAAGTCAGCCTAATTCTTCTAAAGTTACTCCTCTTTTAAATTCTGTAGGTAATGGATACTTGCAGGCAACAGAGCTACTTTTAGCTCAAGGGGCAAATCCTAACATACTCTATGAATCTAAAGGTAGGAAATACACTATACTTGATTTTGCTCTTGATTCAAGGCAGCAGGATCTAATAAAAATAGCTTCAATCCTTATTAAATATGGAGCAAAAACTAAAACTTCGTCTAAAAGTCACTGGCCAAAGGAACTGTTAGATCTAATATCTATAAGCCATCAATATCTTGATAACATTTACAAAGGAGCTTTGTCAAAAGTACCTCTTGTAAGTTCTGGGGAGCAATATAAGTATACTGATATAATAGTAAATCGCTTTTTAGCAAAGGTAACTAGTAGCATAAATACCGAAAATTTTAGAGGTTTAGACTTTTATATCAATAATCTTATAGAGGCGAGGAAAACTAATTTAATAGAAGAGCATATATTCAACGATATCAAGAATTCTTTTGCTGAAATACAAAACAAGAATCCAGAAAAGATTTATAATGCTTGTATAGAAGCTTGGCAAACCCACGGCTATAATTATGAATCTGTCCAAAGTTTACAGGAAAACATAAAAGAGCTTACAGATGGAGGGTGGATAACTGAAGAAATCTATCAAAAATTATCTAACAATATAGAAAAGGGTCAGCTTTTAGCTTTAAAAGATTTTGATAACCAAATTCGTCAGCAAGTATTTAAGCTTGATGATAAATCTTGTCAATATATCGATGAATTGCTGGAAAAAGGGGATTTAGAATATATTAGTAGGAATATTTATAAAGATAACGATATATCGCCAAATATAGCTTCTTTAAAAGCTAGCTTCGATAAAACCCTTAACCAAGGTATGATTGAAACCACTCATCTCGATGATAAAGGCAAAGAGGAAGGAGAAATTTTTAATCGTCTATGGCAAGAAATAATCAATAATACAAATAACGAAGGGGATAATCATAGCTTGGATTTAATGAAAAACATCGACTTTTCTAAGATCAGCTTAGCAGAAAAGAAACTTATATTATATTATATTTTAATCCCTGAAGCGCAAAAAATAGGTGGGCTTACCAGTAATATTTTATGCGAAACTCCTTATTTAGATAAGGCTTATGAACAACAATTGCAAATCCCGCAGGAGCAACAAAGTCATCAAGCAACCGAGATTTTTAATACAAATGCAAGAAATAATCTGAGTAAAATTGATCAAATCATATTACCTTCAAGAGTAAGAAACTCGCTTTCTAAAGCTCGCGCAAGATATGAAGAAAGGATAAGAGATTTAAATAACCGTATGGGTAGAGGGAGGTTTGCAAGTAAAGTACGCCGCGAAAGAGAATCTATTAGAGTTAAGACGAGGGATAGCCAAATATAAATTGGTTTGCAGGTATAAAATAATTTAAGGAATTGGTGAGCCCGCCGGGATTCGAACCCGGGACCCCTTGATTAAAAGTCAAGTGCTCTACCGGCTGAGCTACGGGCTCCTAAAAATATTTACAACTATTTATTTTAAGATAAGCTTCAAGTTTTGCAAATCTTAAATTAGTTTGGTATTTTCTAAATTTAGAAGGAACTTGAATGTTCTTTCTAGATTGTGGTTTACTTTATCTACTATAATTCATATTATGTCAAGGAATTTTTTGAAAAAAATTAAGGTAATTTAAATGCATGCAGACGTGCTCTTAGTAATTCCAGCAAGACTTGGCTCAACTAGATTGCGCGAAAAAGCTTTAAGAATAATTGGTCAGAAGCCAATGATACAGCATGTTTACGAGCGTGCCAAAGAAGCGGGATTCCCTAATATTTATGTTGCAACTGATTCAGAACTGATAAGAATCATAATTGAGCGAATTGGTGGCAAAGTAGTGATGACTGATGCTGAAATACCTTCTGGTACAGAGAGAGTATATGCAGCCTATAAAGATTTAAACCTTCCTAATATAAAATATATTATTAATTTGCAAGGTGATATGCCGTTCATCCATCCCAAAAATTTAGTTGCTTTAGCGGAAGGACTTAAAAACAGCACTGCAGATATCACAACTCTTTCAGCGCACGTAGATAAGGCTTATGCTCTATCAGAAAGTAACGTGAAAGTAATAACGGATAAACATGGAAGGGCGCTATATTTCTCTCGATCACTTATCCCTCATGGAGGAAATAATTTCCTCTATCATATCGGGGCTTATGGCTTTACTACTGAAGCCTTGGAAAAATTTGTTAGGCTTCCGCAATCCTATCTTGAGCAAACCGAAAAATTAGAGCAACTAAGAGCGCTTGAGAATGGTCTACAAATTCAAGTTTGTGAAGTAAATTCTGTGCCAATCTCAGTAGATACAGAAGAAGACTTGAATAAAGCCATTAATTACTACCTTGAGGAGTTTAACATTGGTAATGGTGGCAAGGGTTAATTTTAACTCGGTTAAATAAAACTTGAAATTTTAATTAACTTCTTCTATGATACTGAGTCTTTAGTAAGCGCTGTTCTTACAAAGATTACTAATACTTGAAATTAAAACCTTACAAATATTGTATGGCTTATTTAGGGTATCTGGTTATATTCTTGTATTAAGGTAATTGGTTTAGTTTAGGTTAGAAACATAGCCTAGCATTAGTTCTGGAGAATTATTCGTTTGGAGCCAATTGGATTTGATATGAGGTGGAGATAAGTTCAACGATTAAATAACCCGGAGAGAGGAAATGAGAGAAATTATAACACTTGCTGCAGAACTTCGTGAAACACTTGGAACAGGTCCTGCAAGGTCGCTACGCTTACAAGGTAAAGTTCCTGCAATCGTATATGGTGCAGGCAAGAAACAACTTGCAATCGCAATTGAAGAAAAAGAAATTACAAAGCTTTACAGAAAGCCAGGATTTTCTACAGCCGTGATCCAACTTGAAGTGGAAGGTAAAAAGCATAAAGTACTTCCAAAAGCAATTGAGCTACATCCAACGACTGATTTAGTCCGCCATGCTGACTTTGTATTCCTTGGATCAAAAGAACAAAGATTAGATGTGCCAGTATTTTTCGATGGTAAAGAAAGGGCAAATGGTATTAAAAAAGGTGGTTTCTTTAACATCATTAAAAGAAAAGTTACCCTAATATGCCCAGTCGATAATATCCCTGAAAGAATTAGAATTGATGTTACCAATATGGGCATCGGAGCTTCTATACGTGCAGGTAGACTGCCGTTGCCTGAAGGCTGCAGGCTAGATATGCCTAAAGAGGCAGTAATTGCATCTATCACAGGTAGAGGTGGTAAGAGTGATGCAAATGCTGAAGCTGAAGCCAATGAATCTAAGTAATTAGGATTTAAGCCAGTATAACTTATGAAGCAGGGCCAGGCCAACTTTGAACATCCAAATGGAATATTAATAGTTGGCCTTGGTAACCCAGGTACAGAGTACCAATATACTAGGCATAATATAGGCTTCCTCGTTATTGATGCAATTGCAAATCGCTATAACTTTCCTAGTTTTTCTAACAGTATAAAATTTTCAGCAGAAATCTGCCAAGGGACCATAAGTGGGCAAAAAATATTCTTAGCCAAGCCTACCACCTATATGAATTTATCAGGGGCATCCGTTCAGAAGATCAAATCTTATTATAAGCTTGATATAGCAGATATAATAGTAATACACGATGATATTGATCTTGATTTTAGCAAGCTTAAGGTGAAAATTGGTGGAGGGCATGGGGGCCATAATGGGCTCAGATCGATCGATGGTAATATTGGAAAAGATTATTTAAGAATAAGGTTTGGGGTAGGCAGGCCAATTAGCAAAGAGGATGTTGCAGATTACGTCTTAAATAACTTCAGCAAAGTTGAAATGTTGCAAGCAAGGGATCTTATAGAAAGAATAGCGGTTAACATACCTCACTTATTCGTTGGTGCTACTGATAAATTTTTTCGAAATTTGTAACGCCTAGTTTAACTACGGCAAAACTTAGTATAAAACATAATAACTAATAACTCTATAATTCTTAAGGTAAAGTAATATGGGATTTAAATGTGGTATAGTTGGATTGCCAAATGTTGGTAAATCTACATTATTTAATGCTCTTACAGCGACTATAGCTGCAGAAGCAGCCAATTATCCATTTTGTACAATAGAGCCTAATAATGGTATAGTTGCAGTTCCTGATCATCGTTTAAATCAACTTGCTGCAATCGCTGAATCTAAAAAAATCATCCCAGCTCAAATGGAATTTGTTGATATTGCAGGACTTGTCAAGGGAGCTAGTAAAGGAGAAGGGCTTGGTAATCAATTCCTGGCTCATATTAGAGAAGTTGACGCGATAATACATGTTCTTCGTTGCTTCGAAGACCCTGATATTACGCATGTGCATGGTAAAGTCGATCCTTTAGGGGATGCTGAAGTTATTGAAACTGAGCTGATACTTGCCGACCTTGAATCAGTAGAGAAAAGATTACCAAATTTAGAAAAAAAAGCCAAAAATGGTGATAAGATCTCTAAAGAACAATTTGAGATATTGCAGCCTATATATAAAGTGCTAGCTGATGGTAAGCCAGCAAGAGTGCTCATCAAAGATAAAGAAGATGAAGAAGCTTTTAAACCTTTAAACCTCCTAACAACCAAGCCTATTTTATACGTATGTAACGTGCTTGAAGATGAGGCTGCAACTGGTAATGCAATGACAGAACAGGTCGGAAGCAAAGCTGCTGCAGAAGGAGCAAAGCACTTAATTATTTCATCAAAGATAGAAGCAGAAATATCTAATCTTGATTCGGACGAAGAGAAAAAGGAATTTTTGTCAGCTATTGGTCTTAAAGAAACGGGGCTGCATAGAATTATCCGCGCAGGTTACGATATTTTAGACTTAAAAAGCTATTTTACTGTCGGGCCAAAAGAAACCCATGCATGGACTTTCAAAGATGGTATTAGTGCACCACAAGCAGCAGGTATAATACATACTGATTTTGAAAAAGGTTTTATTCGGGCTGAAGTTATCGCTTTTGATGATTATATTAAATATAATGGGGAGTCAGGAGCAAAGGAAGTTGGTAAAATGAGGCTTGAGGGTAAAGAATATAAAGTAAAAGATGGTGATATTATTCACTTTAGATTCAATGTTTAATGCATATTTTTGTAGCAAGGGCTTAGACGCTTCTTAGTATAGAATAGTTTTATGAAGGTTATCGCTAAGGTTCCAATTTGGTTATTGATTATTCTATTTGGACTTTCTCACACAAGTGAGACAGTGATCTCTATTGCTCTACCTTCGCTGGCGCAGCATCTATCAGTTACGGATAATATGGTGCAATTATCTTCAAGTATTTACTTTTTTGGCTTCGCCCTTGGTATCTTTTTTTGGGGAAGAGTATCAGATTTGATTGGTAGGCGCCCGATAATGTTAACCGGTCTCTGCTTATATCTTATTACAACAATGGCTTGTTTATATGTATCATATATTGAAGCTTTTCTAATCATACGCTTCTTGCAAGCATTTGGAGCAAGTGTAGCTTCAGTAGGCTGTCAAGCAATGACAAGAGATTCATATCAAGGCCATGAGCTTGCAAATGCTTTTGCTTCCGTCAGCATCGGTATGTCTATGGTGCCTTCAATAGGTCCGGTAGTTGGCGGTTATTTAGTGGAGTTCTTTGGTTGGAAATATAATTTTATTTTTTTATCCATAATCTCATTTTGCATACTGAATCTCTGCATATTTAAGCTACCAGAGACTAACCCTAATCTTGGGCTTGAACTTCCCACAAGGTATACAGCTATTTTAAAGGAAGTACTTAGCGATAGGAAAGCTTTATTTTTCGCTATGACAGTAGGGTTTTTTAACGGTATGATGTTTGGTTTCTATACAGTATCTCCATTTATATTTATTAATATCCTAGGGATCAATCCCTCAAGTTTTGGTAAATTTGGTTTTGCTTTGAGCCTTTCAATTTTTATGGGGGGGGTACCTTAACAGACGTTTAATCAAAAAATATATAGATTCGCATAGAATAATACTTGCAGGCATGCGCCTAAGCCTTATTGGTTGTAGTTTGCTTTTTGTATTTGGTGTGCTTAGGATTGAGCGTAATTTGCCAGTATCTGCCTCATCAATATTACTTATAGTTTGTATGGTGACTCAGTTACTTGGACATGCTTTAGTAGTACCAACTAGCCTAAAGCTTGCACTTGAAGATTACAGTAAAGTAACCGGAACAGCTGGCTCTATTTTTGGAGGTTTGTATTATACGATAGTTGCAACTGTAACCTTCGCTATCTCTCGTATACATGGAGCAACCATCCTGCCATTTACTTTTCTATATTTCGTACTTAGTTTGGTTTGTTTCTTATCATTTACGGTTTACTATAGGCGCAAACGTGAGCAAGATTCGCTCAAAATTAATATCTAGTCTAAAACTTTGATATTTAATTAAAATAAAAATTATGGTGCTTAGAAAATTATATAAGTTTAACTTTGGAAAAAAATGGGGGGGGTCAAAAAATTACAACCTGAGGTTGCAAAGTTTTAATTTTTTATTAATATGTGTTAACTTCACGTCTATTATCTGCTCACTTGTGTCAATAATATTCTCTCTTAAGTCGGAAATTTAGAGCAACTTGTAGGAGACGCGATACCGCGAGCTGAGGCGATTTGATACGTAAAGAGTAAAGCTCTTTAGGCTCAAGGACCAAGGCTAGTTAGCAGATTATCCGTCAATATAATAGTACAATTGTAATTTGATTTGAACTCTCCTTATTAATGCTCGTCGCTCCCTATTATTTAAAGGCTTCGACTCTTTGCGCCTAGAGGCGAGCCCAACTGAAATCACTATAATAGCCTAAAGGCTATTAGTATTATAAAAACTTATATTTGGAACCTTGAAGTAGTTTAAAAGTAAGGAGGTAGTTACAGAACCTATAACTGTGACCCAAATAATATTAGATATATATTCCGTGTCAAAATCATTCAGCTGACTAGTTAGAAGATAAGAAAATATTAAACCCCAAATGATTGAGACCTCTGCATTGAGCAGTCTGCTATTGGTAACATTTATTTTATCCTTTATAAAAGCATCACGAATCATACCTCCGCCCTGAGCTGATAAGAATGCAAAGAATGGCCCCCATAACTCTAAAGGGCCAACCTTATTTATTAAAGCTGCTGCGACGCCAATTACGATAAAAACACCTTGTCCAATAGCGTCGCATATATGAAAGACACCCTCAATCAGTGAGTTTTGCGAATTGTTATTATCCTCTTTGTAATCAATAAACCTTAGAAAAGTAAAGCCGCATATCGCTATAAATAATATATAAAAAACGAAAGTAGGAGCAAACAATATGGTAGCCTTCTCGGTATTTAACATCAAATCCCTGACTATTCCTCCACCAACTGTTGGAAGGAAAGTAAATATTATAGCGCCTAAGAGATTAGTATTGTATTTTGCTGCTACTATAACTCCAGCAATGGCAAAGCATATGATACCCAGATGGCTTAAGATATTGAACCATGTTTTATGCAAATTAGTAGAGAGGTTTAAGGGTAATAAATACTCCTTTAATATATTTTTATAGTTTTGCGAGTCAGATTCCTGTTTTATAATATTGTTGAATTTTTCTACAGTATCGATGGCAACTGTCTTTTTGCTAAAAGCTATATGAACCGGAGCATGAATTTTTAAATCAATTTCCTGTATTTGATTTGCAAACTTAGCCTTTAATTTTAGCGAATTTATAATTCGCTGGTCATCTATTAGACCGTCTATTTCACCCCTTAATAAACCTTCTAGTGCTTTCTCGCTATTTTCGTAATATTTTAAATTACGCTGATTTATAGTTTCATTAAAGAAATTTTGTATCACTGGATCTGCATACACTATGCCTTGTACCAATCCAAGCCTCAAGCCTTTTAAATTAAGATTCATTAAAAAATCACTTAAATTTATGAATTTTAGATTGTTAAGATCTCTAATCATAAAATATGAGTATCTTTCTTCTCTGTAAGGGATAGAGTAATGAAGATATTCTGCTCTTGCCTCGGAAAAACTTAAATCTAAAGCAATATCGATCATCCCTTCTTCAAGCATTTTAAGCTGCTTAGGTAAGTTAATTTTACTATATTCAATATCAATGTCTGCAATATTAGAGTAAAGTTTTAATAAATCTAAGTCTATTCCTTTTAGCTCGCCTGCATCTTTATACTCATATGGTGGGATTACGTCCCATGCTGCTTTTAAAATGAGGTTATCCTTAATATTAGGGCATTCTGTTTGGTTTAACTGCGCTGAACTTCCGTTATATAAGGATTGATCAGAATAAGAGAATTCTGATAAACAGCAGCTTATAAGCAAAACTATTAAATATCTAATCATTGGAACTAAAATTATTTTTAAAATATTTTATTGTATTTTATCCTTTCTAGGATAATTAACCTTTAATATTATTTAGTATAGTATTATTTTTTAGTCATATGCAACATAATTGATATAGCTTTAAATATCTGCTCAGTTGATTTTAATAAAATATTAACTAAGTCATAATATGATCAGCATTAACTCTGATATTTAAACTTTATTAATAGCGATGATAATATATAACAAGGTAGAAGGTAAAATCGAAAAATCAAATTTCGACTTAAGTAATAAATTTCCAAAAAACATTGTATGGGTAGACTTGATAGATATTTCTTCAGAAGAGGAAGAGAAACTTGAAGAGTTCCTAAATATAGATATTCCTACCCCTGAAGAAACTAAGGATACATTCATCTCTAATAGATTATATGAAAAGGACGATGCCATTTATATGACGATTAGCTTATACTTAAGTAACGATGGCGATATATATGACCTTGAACTCCATACTATAACTTTCATATTATTTAAGGATTTAGTTATTACTTTACGGGATATTGATCTGGATTTATTTAACAATATAAAGTTCAATTGTAAGCATATGCACGATGAGAAAACTAGCTTTTCAATCTTCCTTACCTTGCTAGAGGGTATAATAAATGATACGGCAGCGTCTCTAGAGAAGATTGGGTATGCTTTAAATAACCTTAATGAGAATATCTTGCATCTTTCTCCGATAAAAAAACAAAGAAAGGTAAATTATAAAACTTTCATAAATGATATTGCAAATATTGGTAATTCAGTTTCAAAAACTAGAGAAAGTTTAGTGACTTTCAATAGAATGTTAACCTTTTTATCTCAGGTGGACTTAATGGATCATCATGAGACTTTCCATGCACATATAAAGCTATTTTTAGAGGATATAAATGCTCTCAGGGATCAAGCTTCCTTCTTAGCAAGTAAAGTTGGATTCCTTTTGGATTCGACTTTGGGACTAATAAATATCGAGCAGAATAATATTATTAAAATATTTTCAGTAGTATCGGTAATATTTACGCCTCCTACCTTGATTGCAGCCATATATGGTATGAACTATGAGCATTTACCTGAATTCCAATGGAAGTACGGTTATCCTTGGGCATTACTTTTAATGCTTATCTCTTCAATATTGCCTTATAGGTACTTCAAAAAGAAAAATTGGTTGTAGCAAGAGCCTTTAATTATTGATCTATAACTTCAGGGTATTTTTCTGGATGGCTACGGTAATATTTGCTAAGATTTTTAAACCTTTCTTCATTTTCTATAAAACTTACATGATCAATAAAAATTTTATTGCTAAAACCACCATTCGTGGAAAGCTTTTTTAAGCGAATTTCTTCAATTTCATTTAAATCGATATTTTCTCCGGAGCATAAACTATATATAACCTCTAAAACATCGGCAATTTCTTCCTTAAGTTCTAATTTGCTCTTAGCAGTACAAAGTTCCTTAACTTCTTCTAATAATTTATCTTTTAAGGCTGAAATATACTCATCGCTGTCTAATACTCGGTGTTCTACCTCTACTCCTTTATTCTGGATGACTAAAAGTAGTTTATCTCGTATAAGTTTATTAAATAAGAATTTAACCATCATAATTATTCAAATATATCTAACTGTTTATTCTGCTGCAAGTTGGAAGGTAGTGGCAGGCCTAAATGCTCGAAGGCATTATTAGTGAGCATTCTTCCGCGAGGAGTGCGCTGCAAGAAACCGATTTGTAACAAATATGGCTCGATTGTTTCTTCAACGGCATCACGTTGTTCTGATAATGCTGCAGCGATAGTCTCAACCCCAACCGGTCCACCGAAGTAATTTTCTGCAATAAACCTAAGGTATCTATGGTCATTGCTGTCAAGCCCAACTTTATCTACTTCTAACCTATTTAATGCGTTATCCGCATATTTAGCTGTAATAATGTCAGATCCAAGTACTGAAGCAAAATCTCTAACCCTGCGAAGTAAGCGAAGGGCAATACGAGGTGTGCCTCTTGAGCGGCGAGCAATTTCTTCTGCTCCTTTAACTTCTATAGGGGTATTTAATAAATGCGCCCCCCGTAAGACAACTTGGGTCAACTGCTCAATATTATAGAAATTTAACCTTAAAGGTATACCGAATCTATCTTTTAATGGATTACTTATAAGGCCAAGTCGCGTAGTAGCGCCAACAAGGGTAAATTTAGGTAAGTTGATACGAACGGTCCTTGCAGCTGGTCCTTCACCAATAATAATATCAAGCACGAAATCTTCCATAGCTGAATATAAGACTTCTTCAATATTACTGTTTAGGCGATGTATTTCATCGATGAACAGAACATCATTTTCTTCTAAATTTGTAAGAATCGCAGCTAAATCCCCGGCTTTTGAAAGGATTGGTCCTGAAGTAGCTTTATAATTGACCTCCATCTCTTTAGAGATAATTTGCGCGATAGTAGTTTTACCGAGCCCAGGAGGTCCATAAAGCAAAGTGTGATCTAAGGCTTCACCTCTTTTTTTTGCAGCCATAATAAATATATTAAGGTTTTCTTTTATGTGATCTTGTCCTATGAATTCCCCTAAAAGTTTGGGCCTTAGTGAGGCTTCGTGATCATCGCTGCCCGCATGAGCATGTAGTAAATTGTTTGTATCCATAATTACTTAGCAAATTGCTTTAATGATTTTCTAATAAGGTCGTTTATATTTATATTAGGCTCGCTATTAAGCACTTCATATACGGCCCGATAAGCATCGGTTTTATTAATTCCAAGATTAGCAAGGGCGGAAATGGCATCTTGGCTAATACTACCTTGTTCAGAATTAGCATTTATTTTACCAGCAGGACTGCTATCAACAGAATAAGTACTGCCAATTACCTTGTCTTTCAATTCAATTATAATCCTTTCCCACAATTTTGGTCCAACCCCAGGCAAGGATTTATAAGTGCTTTTATCGTTAGCAGCGATCGAATTACTGATTTGATCAGGCGAGAGAGCGGATAAAATCGATAAAGCAACCTTTGTTCCAACGCCTTTAACGGTAGTAAGTAGCAAAAAAACGTGTTTTTCTTGATTATTTGGAAAGCCAAAAAGTTGGATATTATCCTCCCTGACATGAGTTTCAATAAATAAAGAGGTAGCAGTGCCAACCTCAAGCTTGCCAAGAGTTTTACTAGAACAGGAAACTTTATAGCCGACTCCTCCTACATCAATAATTAAATGATCTTGAAAAATTGAGTCTATTTTGCCGTTTAACTTACCAATCATAAAAAAATATTTATTTAACCGTCTGTATATATATAATTATTCTAATATTAATATATAATTGTTTTCATATATTTGAAATAGTTTAATTACAATATTACTTAAATGGAAAATAAAAAACCATATTTAATTGCATTAGCAGCAACTATTATAAATAGTTATGACTATGCTTTATTCGGTCTTACCGCTGCAAGGCTATCTAAAGAATTTTTTCCTGGTAATCAAGAAATTGATGCGTTATTTAAATATTTTATCGTTTATGCTAGTACGCTCGTAATAAGGCCATTTGCCTCGTTGTTTTTCGGTATGATAGGTGATAAATATGGCCGTGCCACGGTACTTAGGATGGGGACGGTAGGCATAGCGTTACCGGTATTTGCTATTGCCATGATACCGCCTTATAGTGTTATGGGTTACCTATCAACCTTGTTATTTGTGACGTGTAGGATACTAATTATTACCTTTTTAGCAGGTGAAGCAGATGGTATTAGAATATATATATATGAGAAATTAAACGATAGAAAAAAATTTTTTGGAAGTGGCCTTGTCACTGGATGTAGTCAAGGTGGATCGCTAATTGCAGCATTCGCAGCCTGGTTTTCAGGGCTTGATTTCCTTCCGGACTACGCTTGGCGCTTCAATTTTTTTATAGGTGGGATGTTTGGTTTGATAATATTGTATCTGCGTGAGTCTTTCCAGGAAACTGAAGAATTTCTTGAATATAGAAGAGAAGAAAAGCTTGAGTTAGATCCTAAGATATCTCTTAAACATATAGTCAAAGATAATATAAGCTCTCTTTCAAGTATAATAAAAGATAATTTTACTTCCTTCGTAAGATCAACTTTGATTCAAGGAGCAATAGGAGGCATATACCACTTTCACATAATATTTTATAGTTTGTACGCTGTGACAATCTTAAAATATCCTCATGAGGATTATATAGAATTTATAAGGCTGTTAACTATATTTGCTTATATGTTATCTGCGATCTTCTCAGGATTCTTGCACCATAAGTTTAACCCGAAAATAATAGCTTCTTCTGCTTTAGTGTTATGTATCATCTTATCTATAATCAATATGCGTAATATAGCTAATTTAAAATTTGATGCATGGCCAATTATATTAATAGGAGCCTTAACTCCTCTGCATACTACAGCCTTATTTGTATTTTTAAAGCAGCAATTTAAAACCGGTGTAAAGTATCGACTTTTTGGGTTCACACATTCACTTGGCTCAGTACTTATCTCATCTACCACTCCTATCGTTGCTATGAAAATATGGGATTTAAGCCATATTACTTGGTTGCCAATATTATTTCTCATAACTCTTATGGCTTTCCTCCTATGGCAATTACAGACTAAAGATTTTGGTGTAGAGATTGAAAAGTAGTAACATTGCTTCCTCTAGTCTTAGGAATGCCCTTAAATCATGGCTCGAGCTATTTGAAAATAGTAACAAACGTCAATAAAAAATCTTGAGTTTGGACATCTCAAAGGAAATGCTGTATACTGCTGCTGTGAGTAGAGAGGGAATATAAGTGCCGAAAGCTAGTATGTTCAAAGTAATATTTAGCGTATTCTAGATTCATTATCTTAATAATTTCACTAATTAGATAAAGGATCATCTAATGCTCTAACAGTTGCCACTTATATCAACCTATATCTATAAGTAGATGATAAAATATGGCTAAGGTCTAACTGCCTAACAGAATACAGTTAAATATATGAAATATATAAATTTATTTAGAGAATTCTTTAAAGGCTTAATTCAATTTTTTTGTAAGATTGATTTTAGAGGAAGCCGCAGGTTAATATTCGCCTTAAGTGTAATAGCTATATGCTCGTTAAATTTCACTTATAAAGAAATTTTAAGTAATAGCGGAGCAATAGTACCTGACCCTAATAAAGTAATTGGCTGGGTATTAATCGATCTTGTAGTTTTCCTTCTTATTGCCTTAATACTATCTCGAAAGCTATTCCAAAGTTGGGTTAAACATAGCAGGGCTGAAGCTGGATCAAGATTACAAAACAAGATTATATTAACCTTTAGCTTAATCGCTATTATTCCTACTATGCTTGTTTCGATTTTCTCAGTATATTTCTTTAACTTTGGTATACAATCTTGGTTTGATAAACGTGTTACTACTGTTCTTGAGCAATCTATAAATGTTGCTGAGTCTTATATTGGTGAGCATAAAATAGGTTTAAAAGATACCGCTGCTGCTGTTGCAAAGGATTTAGGAGAATTTTACTATGAGTTTATTCATAGTCCCGAGCTTTTCCAAAATATAGTTGATACTCAAGCTGAGATTAGATCTCTTGATGAGATAATGGTTTTTCATGCAAGCAATAATAGGATTATTGCTCATTCTGCTTTGAGTTTTTCACTCGCATTTGAAATGATACCTCTGCAATCTATTGAGAGAGCGGAGAAAGGCGAAGTTGTTGAGATTAAAGCCGATCCAGGCAAAATAAGGATGCTAGCAAAGATTGGTGGTTATAATGATACATATATTTTAGTAGGGAGATTAATAGATGAAAAAATCATTGATTATATAGATAAGACCAACGGTGCTGCGCAAGAATATATTCGCTTGAAGAGTCAGATCAATGGGCTTCAAATTAAGTTTTCTATTATATTTATAATTATAGCATTACTACTTGTCGTTATTGCAATCATTGTTGGGGCAGTTTTTGCTGCTAATACAGTGCAACCAATTCGTAATTTAGTAATCGCAACAGAGAAAGTTAAAGAAGGCGATCTCTCAGTTAGAGTAAAAGAAGGTCCTAAAGATGATGAAATAGCAATTTTATCAAGGGCTTTTAACAGAATGATAAAACAGCTTGAGCACCAACAAAAAGATTTAGTAATTGCTCAGCGTGCAGCTGCTTGGGCTGATGTTGCTCGAAGGGTGGCACATGAAATTAAAAACCCTCTTACCCCTATACAATTATCATGTGAAATGTTACTACGTAAATTTAAAGATCAAGTTAGTGATAAGGAAGTATTTACTAGATATAGCTCTACAATTCTCCGTCATGCTGAAGAGATTAGGCGCATTGTCGCAGAGTTCGTTGATTTTGCAAAACTGCCTTCGCCGAAATTTGAGCAATGTAATTTGGTTGAGATAATTAAAGAGTTTGTTGAATCTAAAAGAGTAATCAATGACAAATATACATATAACTTTATTTGTGACGCCAATAACATTGGTTTCGTATGTGATAAGGTTCAAATTGGGCAAGTGTTAAATAATTTAGTTAAAAATTCAGAAGAAGCCTTAGAAGTAAACTCAATTTTTAATAAGGAAATCTCGATTGAGCTTAGTACTGTTGGGCAGGAAATATGCTTAACATTAACAGATAATGGTAAAGGCTTTCCCCCAGACTTATTAGACAAGGTCACTGAGCCTTACCTAACAACCAGAACAAGAGGAACAGGTCTTGGTCTTGCTATTGTAAAAAAGATTGTAGAAGATCATTCAGGAATATTACAAATTTCGAACCTTGGATTAGGAGGGGCATGCGTAAAATTAATTTTTGACACTAGTAAATTAAGCAACAAGTTAACCTAAACCTCAATGAAAGTTAAGTTTTTTAGATTTTGTAAATTTTTTCGCTATAAAACGCTAATAAAACGATAGAATTTGTTGCTTTCTCTTTTTTTAATAGTTAATTTAATTATTAGTAGTTAGTACTTAGTGCGTAAAAAATTAATAAAATTGTCTTTTATATAATAACATTTGGGGGTTTAAGTATATATGTCGTTAGACGTACTTGTAATTGATGATGAAACAGATATAAGGGAACTTATATCTGACATATTGAAGGAAGAAGGTTTCAACGCTAGGACTGCAGCTAACAGTAGCCAAGCATTTGAGGCTATTGCAGAAAAAGTACCTTCTATAATTATTTTAGATATTTGGCTACAAGGTAGCGACCTTGATGGGCTGGGTATCTTAGAAATTGTAAAGAAAAGATATCCGCTATTGCCTGTTATCGTGATAAGTGGTCATGGTACAATCGAAACTGCAGTAAGTGCTATTAAAATGGGCGCATATGATTATCTTGAGAAGCCATTTACTCATGATAAGCTTTTAATTTTACTTAAAAGGGCTTGTGAGGCTGCAAAGCTTAAAAGAGAAAATTATGATTTAAAAACAAAAGTTATTGATAAAACGGAGATTATTGGAACTTCTGCTGCAATAACAAGGCTAAAAGCTGAAATTGAAAAAGTTGCGCCGACTTCTGGAAGGGTTATGGTTACCGGTCCAACTGGTAGCGGTAAAGAGCTTGTAGCTCGTTTAATACATAAAAAGTCTCGTCGTGCAAATGGTCCTTTTATTGTATTTAGCCCTTCAGGAATGAGTGCTGATAGGATAATGCAGGAATTATTTGGCGAACCTGAAAGACATGATAGTACAGGGATATACGCAAAAAGGATTAGTATCTTAGAAGCCGCTAATAATGGTACTCTTTATATTGATGAAGTGGGCGATCTTCCTTTGCCTGCCCAAAATAAGTTATTAAAATTCCTGCAAGAACAGGTACTTGAAAAAGCTGGGAATCAAAAATTTGTAAAACTTGATGTTAGGGTGATTAGTGCTACTGCAAGAGATCTGCAGCAAGAGATAGTAAATGGAAGATTTAGACAAGATTTATATTATAGATTAAATGTTGTTCCTATTAGAGTGCCTTCGCTTTCTGAAAGGAAGGAAGACATTGCGCTTCTTGCTGAATATTTTATCAAGCAGCTTGCTAAATTTTCAGGTTTAAAAGAAAGAACCTTGACGGAGGAAGCTATAGCAGCGCTGCAAGCTTTCGATTGGCAAGGTAATATAAGGCAGCTTAGAAACGTTATTGAATGGACACTAATAATGAATCCATCAACACCTAATGATGGTAACTTAATTAAGCCTGATATGTTACCTGCTGATATATTGAATAATGGGCTTACTATTGCAAGGCCCGATACCAATCTTGATATGCTCTCCATGCCTCTACGTGAAGCTAGAGAAGTATTTGAAAGACAATATCTTTCTGCACAAATGAGTAGGTTTAATAATAATATATCGAAAACCTCAGCATTTGTTGGTATGGAGAGATCAGCTCTACATAGAAAACTTAAACTGCTCAATATCCATGCTGCGCACGGCAAGGGTAGGGAAGAAGACAGTCTCGAAGAAGAAAGCGATATGTATACTAATTAATATAAGTTAAGTAGTAGATTAAGCTTTCTCTAAAATAAGGTAGCTTCGCCCAAGATCGGTCATTATGTCATGATTATTATCTAGTAATCATGACGACCGGTGTTAAAAAGGGTTTTCTAGAATAAAATTTTCAAAAAACTATATAGCATATTATAAATTTCATTTTAAAACTTAATATTCAAGGACTTAAGTCATGAAAATAAGAAGCGTGCTTTCAATTATAGTTCTTCCTTTAATACTAATATCCTGCGACTATAATATAGCCGGTAGTAATTCAATGCCGCAAGATATGAATGAAAAGATTAGAGTATATATTGCCGAGAGAAATGCAAGGGGTGAGAGTATCGATCTTAAAGGATCATTCGGCAGGAATCTACGAGGCTTGAAGCTCAAAAACCTCGACTTGTCGAACTCTGACTTATCAGAAGTAGATTTAAGCCACGCGCAATTTTCTAGAGTCTCGCTTAATAAGGTTAACCTCTCGAAAGCGAGGTTAATAAGTGCTGTTATACAGGAAAGTGATCTTTCGCAGGCTGTATTAAATAGTACTAATTTTATTAAGTCTGACCTGCAAGCCTCAAGTTTTGAAAAAGCTGAGATTAATGAGGCTAACTTCATAAAAGCAACGTTAGATGATGCTAATTTCAGTACGGCAATCATCAAAAATACTAGCTTTGAAGAAGCAAGCATATTTAATGCAAGGTTTGCCGGTAGTGACATGTCTAATATAAGCTTTAAAGGCTCTAATCTATCTGGGGCAGACTTACAGAGCTCAAAGCTCGAAAATGCTTACTTTTTTGGCACGGATTTAACCGCTACTAATTTTCAAAATACAGTAATAAAGAATAGCTTTTTCGAAAGTAGTGATATAAGCAATAGCGACTTTAGTAATGCCATTATAACAAATACTCATATGAAGAAGCTAATCGCTAATAACACTAACTTTAATAAGGTAAATATACAAAACCTAGACTTTACTGGCTCAGCTTTCTCTGGCGCAGAATTTCAGAAAAGCAATATTAATGCCGCGAACTTCACAGATAGTAATCTTACTGATTGTAATTTTGAAGGCGCAAAGCTACAAGGGGCGAAATTCACTAATGCCAGTATATTAGGTGGCTTGTTCAATAATACCGAGATTGTGAACTGCGACTTTTCTACTGCCAAAATTAAAGATACTCAGATACCTGGGATTAAATAGAGAGATTTTTAGCAAAGCTTTAAGACGCTTTTCTTCATATCATAATTCGATTGCGCATATATACTTGTTTAACTTGAAGAGTTGGCTGGTATATTGCTCTCCTTCGACTTAAACATCCTATGCCGATTTTGTCTTTAGGACAGATACTAATTGTAAGCCCTGCGCCCCCTGGAGCGACGAGTTTATGCGGGCTGGGGGGTAGTTTATTGCGATTTCAACCTGAAGTAGTAATTTTTGACCCCCCCCCCCATTTTTTTTGAAATATAGTAGGCATGGCCAAAATATTATGATTGAATATTATAAGAGTATTTCAACCCTACTCGCCACCCTATTAATACTTAACATTTAAAACTAAAGCATCTGCCTTGCTTTGTTATCACTCATAGAGTACTTATTAGTACGGTTGATACTTCAAAGCCTTCTTCAACCGTTGTATAAGTATCCCAATACTTAAATAACTTAGTATAGAATTACCTTCTCACTAAGTAGTTTTTACCGTGTTTTTAAGGATAGGTGGCGCAGAAAATCGTCATCGCGAAAAATGGCGAAATAAATTTTATGAGCCATTTTGTGGCGATCCAGCCAAACGAATCATTATTCTATCAAGCTTTACATGATGACTGGACTCTCGCGCTCATTTCATTCGCTCGCAAAGAAGGTACCCCCCCTATTTTTTTGCTAAAGATATTTTAGAAAAATCCATAAATTATCTAATCTGTTAATATATGTTACAAAACCTTAACCTGGAGTAGTAACTCTTGACACCCCCCTTTTTTTTAAGTTAAGTATCGTAGGCGGGGTGAGCTTGTTACAGTTGAAACTTCAAAGGCTTTATCAACCGCGCAATAAGTTCATTCATCTTTTTGAATAGTTTAATATACTGTGGGCTTTCCACTAAGTAGTTTTAAACAGTTTTACTAGTATTGAGGGCATAAGAAATCGTTATTACGAAAATTGTCCTTGGGCAATTTGAAGTAATCCAGCCCAACTATAGTGAAATTAGTTGAGTTGTGGTACTAGAAATAACGAGCGCAGCGTATGAGTAATACGTAAGCGAGGAATGACGACGTACCACACTTTGAATGAATTTACTATAAACATTATACCTAAGCTTCGTTTGATAACTGGGCTGCCGCGCTCAACGAAGCTCGCTTAGCAAGTGACGCCCCCTCCCCCCAATTTTTTAAAATTAAATATGCGAATTGATATTTTGCAATTACAATTATCATAGACTTTTCAACCGAACAAGAAGTATACCTTCCTACTTTGAGAATTGCGCCTAAAAATTTCCGGGCCTAAGTTTTTTAAGTAGTAGTCTGATATCTTGCGATATTCTATTTCCATTTTTACTGGCAAATTCTCGAATTAAGAAAGGTACATATCTTTATTTATATTTATTTTTGAATATAGCTCATATATTATAAGCAGAAAACTTTAGCACTAAGATAATTAATGGAAAAATTTGTCTGTACCGTTTTAGCTTTTCTTTCTATAATTTTTAGCTTGTCTTCTTTTGCCGAGCCAGAATGCGTAATTATATTACATGGATTCGGTCAGACCAATAGAGCAATGGCTCCAATAAAGACCTTTCTTCAAGATTATAATTACAAAGTTATAAATGTTACTTACCCTTCAAGAACCTATGATATCGAAAACTTGGCTAATTTAAAGATTAAGCCTCAGTTAACTCAATGTTTAAACCAAGCTGAAAAGGTTCATTTCGTTGGCTATTCTATGGGCGGAGTAATTGCACGGTATATAATAGAGAATAATGCTATAAAGAACCTTGGCAAGGTAGTTTTAATAGCCTCTCCAATTAAAGGGAGCGACATATCCTCTAAACTATCAAAAAATAGTATGTTTAAGTTTCTTTTTGGGCCTGCTGTCGCTGATCTAGCAAGCGATTCTATATTATTAAAAAACTTAAAGAAGAATGTTAGCTATCCTGTTGGAATCATTACTGCCAGCAAAAGCCATAACCCAATAACATCTTTATTTTTACTCCCTGGAAAAAATGATGGCACTGTAACATTAGCAAGTACCGAAATTGAAGGTCTGCGCGACCGTATTTCTATTGATGCTAACCACAATTCAGTGATTTATTTAAAAGAAACTCATCAACAAATTTTAAATTTTATTAAGTTAGGTAGGTTCGTTAAATAGACTCTTCTTTAACAAGGCCTATAGCTATCTCACCATATTCTCGATCAATATCTTTTTCAAACTTTACTTCTATAGCTTTTGTAGTTTCCTTTATCATTGAATCCGCTATGATTTTATATAGCTTATCCAACTCTAAACCATTTTCAATATTACCTTCGTTGAAGGTTATAGATACGGCAAGTTCATACCCATAAGCTTTGTCGTCTATTTTCAATAAACTCTTTAACAACCATTTTATAGAATCCTCAGAAGTGCTTGCATCCTTATGATATAATTCCTTTATACTAAATTTAATTATGTATAGATTATTATCCCTACTACTCTTCGCAATATTCAGCGAAGGAACTAAAATTGAATTTAACTTTTCTTGAAAAAACTCTTTTGCTTTTATGAATCTTTGTTCTTCAGCAGAGAGCACTATTAAACGATTCTCTGTTAAACTTTCTCCCCTGAAACTACGAAATATATCTTGAATTGGATGTATTTCACTGTTAAGTGCAGCTTTACTTGTAAGTAGGATAAAAAAAATCAAAATGAACAAGTTGAGAGCAATGAAAGTAAATTTTATATTATTTGATTGCATATGGCGTAAGTGACTTTATTAAAGTTATTTAAGAGGATTTTACCCGAAATACTACTCGCTGTTAAGTAATTTATCCTTTCAATAACTTATCTATGTCTTTCTGTGTCAAAGCCTCTGCAGCTGATTGGGGCCCATTTAAAAGCTTTTTATCGGGATCGTTATTATCATCTTCATTAGTACTGAATGCATCAGTATCGATGGTACCTAACTTCTTCGTCATTAAATCATTTAGCTCAAGGCTAACTCCAGCCAATAATTTTTGCGTTTTTACCATCCTTTGGTTAACTATATCCTGGAACCCACACGAAGTGAAGATTTCAGCTACTAGTCTCTCTAAATCATGTTTATTATTTTGATCTGCCAGCTTACTACTAAGCTCAGTTAAAGATTTACAACTACTTAGTATTTTCTCAGTTGAGTTGTGGCAAACATCATCAATTTCACTAAGTTCCTTTTTGATAGTCTCTAATGAAGCTAGATTTGATAGAGCTAAGGTAATTTCTTTAGAAATAAGGCTTACAAATGATAAGTATAGTTTATCGCTGAGGGAGCCAAGATTTTCTTCTGCTATATTTTGCTCTTTTAGTAATTCGAGCAAAGCTGCCTTAAACTTTTCTTTCACATTAACCCCTTACATTAGGTTTATATATTCTTTTTACTAAATCCTAAAAAGGTCCGAGTACGCTTACTAATTTCTCTTTTAATGTTTCGCTATTGAAGGGCTTAACAATATAGTTACTAACTCCAGCTTCTTTAGCAGCTAAAACATTTTCCTTCTTGCTTTCAGCCGTAACCATTATAAAAGGTATAGTTTTGAGGCTTTCTTCTGCCCTTACCATTTTTAAAAACTGCAGACCACTTACTGGTTCCATGTTCCAATCTGAAATTATAAGATCATACTTTTTTGATTTAAGTTTCTCAAATGCTGTAGCTGCCTCATTGTATTCTTCAACATTATTAAAACCTAACTGGCCTAGTAATCCTCTAATTATTTTCGTCATAGTTTTATGATCATCTACAACTACAATATTTATATCTTTACTTATACCCATAAGTTACCCTTTTCATTATGATATTCTTAAGAATACAAGAAGATGGTTAATATATAGTTAATTTTAGGGGTAATTATTTAGGAGTTTTTGGCTTTTATTTGTAGGGTATATAAGATGAGTGGTTTATTATATGGTGGCTTTAGCTTTGGTATCTTAATTGACTTACTATAGTAATTTATTTAGAGTGTGGTACGCTGTCATTCTTCGCTTACGTATTACTCATACGCTGCGCTCGTTATTTATAGTACCACAACTCAACTAATTTCACTATAAAACCACCGCACGTATAAAAATTAAGCTGATTCCTTAATCAAAGATCTGATAAGAGAGTTTACGGCACTTTGATGCTCTGGATTTCTTATTTTCATAAAGTTTCTTGAAACTTCAATGCACATTCTTTGATGCTGCGTAGATTCTGCTTCCTCATTTGCCCCTTCAACATCAGCGTAAAAATAATCTATAGATTTACCTAAAGCCGCTGCAATAAGAGCAAGTCTGCCAACAGAAATCCTATTTATACCTTTTTCGTATTTTTGCAATTGTTGATGAGTTACACCTATTTCATCAGCAAGTTCTTGCCTAGATAATCCCTTAGCAAGCCTAAGTGAATATACTTTACCACCAACTACCTTATCGATTTGTCTAATAAAATCATTATGTTTAGCCATAATATTATCCCTCATATTTTACTAATTATATTTAATTAAGACTTAATATAACATAGTGAGATAACCTTTGCAATGAAAAATATGAAGTTTTTTTAACCTTACCTTTAATTATCTAACGCGAGCTATGGATAATTTATTGTTGGTTTATTAGGTTTGATTTGATAAGCTATTAGAGCGGCGAATATGGAAGTGAAGAAGTTTGTA
>JAQSWU010000016.1 GCA_029266475.1 Rickettsiaceae bacterium
CTTATAAAGAATAAAGCTGAAATTAATCATGCAGATAATTATGGCATGACAGCTTTGATATGGGCTGCCTGGAATGGTCACTTGGAAAGTGTAAAGGAGCTTATGAAGAATAAAGCTGAAATTAATCATGCAGATAATAAGGGCGTGACAGCTTTAATGTTAGCTGCAGACCAAGGCCATTTAGAGGTTGCAAAGGAATTGTTGAATGCAGGAAGTGATTTGTTATTAAATCCTAAAGGCGAAGGCTTTCAAAACATAATATTATATAAGCTATTAAATAACGAGGCTTCTTATAATAATTTTGATCTGCTTCTTGCGAAAGGATTTGAAGGTTTAAATGCGGTGGCAAAGCTCGAGCTGCTTCGAACATTTAACTTTATGCAAAACAATTACGATAAGTTCGCAAGCTTCTACCCTCAAGAAAAAATACAAAGCATTAAAGCATCTCTTGCAGCAGAGAGGCCTTTAGAGGAGCTTATAGATATTAGTTCCTTTGATAGCAATAACCGAGCTGATATTCATACGCTCAATGATAAACTCAAGCAATTAAAGCATATCCTAAAACATAAAGCTAGCTATGAAGTAGAAGGTATAAATATAAATGAAGTTGCAATCTACAATACCTATATTGATATAAAAAATTTAGCTAATAGAGAATATCAAAGATTTACTCATGAGATTAAGCACACTATCAAAGCTTTTATGCCAAAAGCTGAACAGGAGAGCGAGGTGGGGGATAAAACCGTAAAAAGCGAGTCAGGATTACTTGATCTGCCAAACGAAATACTTGCTAAGATATTTTTTGAAGCCTTAATAGCCAATAAGCTGGAAAAGGATAATCTAAAAAATGAAGCTGAGAGCGAGAATATACTTTGCGCCACTGATAAGCTTTATAAGATATACGATTTAATGGGCAATATCGAGAGCTAAGCGAAATATTAAGCACACTATCCAGCCTGGTTTGATATATTTTTCACGCTCGACTAGGTGCGCTCGCAAAGATTCTCTCGTTTTCTAGAAGACAAGCGCTAATTTCACTATGATAGCTAATAGATTCTTTAATAACCATCTTATTGGCTTGAAAAAAATGCAGCATTACGAAATTTTTTTAATTGCACAATCAATCCGTACTTAGTATGTTAATATATGGTATCGACCCTTATATTTTTAAAGGTTTAAAATTGGTGCATCAAAGCATCTAGCTTTATGACTCCGTTGATAAGAGTAACCTACTTATCATAGGCGTCCATACCTTCATCGCGAAAAAATGGCACTATACGACTCAATGCCTGAATTAAACCATGTTTTAGTCGGTACATTAAAGTTTTGCAGCCAATCCAATATTAGTTATGCTCATGCTTCGCTCGGTATATTGCTGAGTTCAGCAAGGTCTTGTAGTTGCAGGCAAGGACATTTCGTCCGCTTATATCTGTGTACTCAAACAGCTGAACTGTGAAACTCGCCATAAATAATATAAGTACAGCAAGGCTAGCATAAGAAGCTGCGAGTGATGCTCTCTCTAAATTAGTTACGCTTTCTGCTAATATAAAACCGCCAATTCCAGCCAGTGCTACACTTAAGGTTGTTATAGCAATATAGGCTTTGTAAGAGGTTTGAGGATGGAAAGCCAAAGCTTTTTTCATTCGCAGTATCATCTTTCTTACTCCTTTAAATTTAAAGTTTCTCTCAATAATATTTTCTGGCATTGTTTTTAGGGATTTAAAAAATATTTTTGGATTATCTATTCTAAGCTCGTCTATTTTATATTTTAAAACTTTAAGATTATTGACAAACTTTTGCCCATGAGGCTGCACATTTTTATCAAATTCATTTTCAAAAACTACTTTCTCATGCCATGTTCTATGCAAAGCTTTGATAAGATTAGTATAAAATTCAAGTGAGGACTGTTTAAGAGTTTCAAGCTGTTCCTTAAGCACTGGAGTAAGCCGCAATAGAGACTTATTTCCCTCTATTATCTTATCAAACATTTTTGGGGTAGGAATATTTTCTTTTCCAGTGCATAATGCTTGAGAATATCTCTTATCTTTGTTATTTAGATATTCAATAATATTAAAATTGGTCTCGGACTCAATGTTATCTAATAAATTAAATAATTCATCTTCTGACACTTTTAACATGCTACTATTCTTTTACTATTAAACTTACTAAACATCCATGTTAATGCTTATTTATTAATAAATAGTTAACATTTTAAATATTTAGACTAGCTTGTAGCAATCCTTATTAAATGTAAATCTAAGCTTGAATTTTTTATATTATAGTGTTTAATTGTTTGAAATTTTAATATGTTGAATCATGGCTGATAATAGATTTTTTATAAATAAAGGACCTTTCTCTGTAAAAAAAGTGGCAGAATATATAAATTGTAATATCATTCCGCCAACCGGAAAAAATATCAAAGATGCGGAAGATATGCTCATCTACGATTTGAACACTCTAGAGCATGCCTCATCCAATGAACTATCTTTCTTTAGCAATAATAAATACTTAGCAGATTATCAGGCCACAAATTCTTTAGCTTGTATTACCTCAGAGCAATATGTTGATAAAGCACCTCCGCATGTATGGAAGTTAATTACAGAAAATCCGTATAAAGCATATGCACAAGTAACCAATCTTTTCTACCCAACGAAAGAGCCAATTTTAGAGAAATATATCGCACCATCGGCCTTAGTAAGCGACACCGCTATTATCGGAGAAAATTGCTATATAGGACCAAATGTAGTAATAGAAGATTACGTGGAAATCGGCAATAATTGCGCTATCGATGCTGGAACGGTTATTAAGAGAGGGGTAAAAATAGGTGACAATTCACGCATTGGACCAAATGTGTTTATCGCTTATTCTATTATAGGTAATGATGCACTAATCTATCCAGGAGTTTGTATTGGACAAGATGGTTTTGGCTTTGCTACAGATAAAGGAAAGCACTATAAAGTCGCCCAGCTTGGTAGAGTAATAATAGGTAATGATGTTGAAATTGGCGCCAATACTACAATAGATAGAGGAGCAATAGGCGATACAGTAATTGGGGACCTATGTAGAATTGATAATTTAGTACAAATTGGCCATAATGTAGTTATTGGTAAAGGCTGCGTGATTGTTGCGCAGGTTGGTATTGCAGGTAGCACCAAACTTGGTGATTACTGCGTGCTAGGAGGTCAAGTGGGTATAGCTGGGCACTTAGAAATCGGCCCTTATTGCCAGATGGCAGGTCAAGCTGGCGTCACTAAAAGCCTTGAAGCTAAAAGTATAGTAGGTGGCACTCCTGCCCAGCCTCTACGCGACTGGCATAAACAACAAATAATTTTGAGAAAATTACAAGATAAGCAATAGAGAAATAAAAACATGACAGAGAACAATGCAATTGATATACATCAAATTTTATCACTGATTCCCCATAGATATCCTTTGCTGCTAGTTGATAAAATTATTGAGATGGAGCTTGGCAAGTACGCTATTGCAGTAAAAAATGTAACTTTCAATGAACCTCAATTTATGGGCCATTTTCCAAATAACCCTGTAATGCCTGGCGTGCTTATAGTTGAAGCTATGGCCCAAACTTCTGCTATATTAGTTGCGAAAACCGTAAATGCAACAGGACATGATAAGACCATATATTTTATGTCGATTAATGAGGCTAAATTCCGCAAAGTAGTTAAACCTGGCGACTCTATGAAAATAAAAGTTGAGATTGAACAAAATAGAGGCACTGTCTGGAAATTTAAAGCTAAAGCTTATGTTGATGACGAGATTGTTGCTGAAAGCAGCTTCACAGCTATGGTAAAACCTAATTAAGTTTCGATAATGACTCTAAAAAAAGTTGGTTTAATTGCTGGGCAAGGAGAGCTGCCTTATTTAGTTATAGATTCTTGCATCAAGAAGTCTATACCTATATTCCCAATTTTCCTTGCGGGAGAGACCGAGGTTAATACCTCAAATTTACACAATATAGACTACAAGGCATTTAAAATAGGTCAAGTAGGACAAATTCTCGAATATTTTAAAGAAAATAACATTACCGATATTGTAATTGTAGGGGGTATTAAAAGACCTAATCTTGCTTCTATTAAAGTTGATTTTGAAGGCGCAAAACTTTTAGGCAAATTACTAAAAAATAAAATCCTAGGCGATGATAAGTTACTGCGTGTAGTCGCAGAATTTATCGAGAGCCATGGTTTTAAAGTAATCTCCCCCCAAAGCCTCATGGATATAGGTATAACGCTACCTGAAGGTGTCATAGTACATTCTTCGCATGAAATAAATATGACAGACGCCGAGCTTGGCCTTGAGGTTGCACAAACCCTCGGAAGACTTGATATAGGTCAAGCAGTTATTGTTGAAGAAGGCCTGATAATTGGTGTAGAAGCTGCAGAAGGCACTGATAACTTAATCAAAAGATGCTATGAGTTCCATAAGTCATCTAAGAAAGCGATATTAGTAAAAGCTTGCAAACCGGGCCAAGATACTCGCCTTGATATGCCAACAGTAGGGCCTAGTACTGTAGAAAATGCGCATCTATACGGTCTCGCTGGTATTGCTATTGAAGCAGACAAAGTGTTTGTCGTGGATTATGAGAAAGTTGTTGAAAAGGCTAAGGAATTTGATGTATTTTTAGTTTCGATTAAATGAAAATGGTTTACAGCTTAATCACCATATCACCTGACAAAAATTTATATTTATAAGGAGTCCAATATGTTTATTGATAAAATATCAATAGGAAAGAATCCCCCAGAAGAAGTTAATGTTATTATTGAGATCCCGAGGAATACTATCGGTGTTAAATACGAAATTGACAAAGAATCAGGCGCCGTATTTGTCGATCGCTATATGCATACCACTATGAGTTATCCGCTTAACTATGGCTTCATCCCACACACATTATCTAATGATGGCGACCCGACAGATGTACTGGTTGTCTCTGAACATATAGTAGTACCAGGCGCCGTCATCAAATGTAGGCCTATTGGCGTACTTATGATGGAGGATGAATCTGGTTTTGATGAGAAAATACTTGCCGTCCCAGTTACAAAACTTGATCCAGCCATGGAAAAAATTCAATCTATTAATGATATAAGCCCATTTCTACGAGATAAGATTACTCATTTCTTTGAGAATTACAAAAAACTAGAAAAGAATAAATGGGTTAAGGTCACTGGCTGGGAAGATGCGCCTAAAGCTAAAAGCTTAATTACTGAGGCTATTGCAAGAGCTAGCGAATAATTATAAGAGAGGGAATATTCATAAATTCCCTTTCTCTTGACCGTAAAAAATTTCGATATTTTTTCCTTCTCTACGTTTACCTTTGAATTAAAATATAGCCTTGATTAAGCCGCCTCAATTAGCTATAACTTCGATTATTACAAACAAATTAAGCCAGGCACAAATATGACTAAATGGATATATTTCTTTGACGAAGCAACGGCGCTTGAAGCTTCTAGCAGTGAACTATTAGGCGGCAAAGGCAAAGCCCTAGCCGAAATGGCTTCTCTTAAGCTTCCAGTACCCGCCGGGTTTGTGATAAGTACTGATTTATGTAAATATTATTATAAAAACGATAAAACGCTTCCAGCAGATTTTACAAAAGAACTAACACGAGCAATTGCAAGACTCGAAGCTGAAACGGGTAAACAATTTGGTAGTGATAATCCCCTTTTAGTTTCTGTGCGTTCGGGAGCGCCAATTTCAATGCCAGGCATGATGGATACAATCCTAAATTTAGGCTTAAATGAAGAATCAGTTGCAGCCCTTGGCCGTAAGACTCAAAGCCCCAAATTTGCTTTTGATAGTTATCGCCGCTTAATCCAGATGTTTAGTAGCGTAGTCTTAAATATATCCCATCATAGTTTTGAACAAATCTTAAGTAGGTATCAAGATAAATACAAACTTGAAAGCGATAACGAATTCAGCTTTGAGCAGCTAAAAGAGATAATTGATGAGTACAATAAAATAGTACAAAGAGAGACAAAAACAATATTCCCTTCAGACCCTGAAGAACAACTAATATCAGCAATTAAAGCTGTCCTTGATTCCTGGATGAACCCAAGAGCAGTTGCTTATAGGAGAATTCATAAAATTGCTGATGACTTAGGTACAGCCGTAACTATTCAATCCATGGTCTTTGGTAATATGGGAGAAACATCAGCCACAGGCGTCGCCTTCACCCGTAATCCTTCTAATGGCCTAAAATATTTATATGGAGAATTCTTGATTAATGCACAAGGTGAGGATGTAGTTGCAGGTATTCGCACACCCTACCCTATAAATAGTTTTGAAAGTCCAGGTAACTCCATGGAAGACTTGCTGCCAGAAGCTTTTAAGCAACTTAAATCAATTGCTGAACTGCTTGAAACCCATTATAAAGATATGCAAGATATTGAATTTACCATTGAGCAAGGCAAATTTTATATATTACAGACTCGTTCTGGCAAACGAAGCGCACTCGCCTCTATTAAGATCGCTGTGGATATGGTTGAAGAAGGACTAATTAGTAGAGAAGAGGCTATTTGCAGAGTTGAACCAGAATCACTAAACCAGTTACTTCATGCAAGGATCGATTACTCTAAGTCACATACAATTTTAACGCAAGGACTGCCAGCATCGCCAGGAGCTGCATATGGCGCTGTAGTATTTTCAGCCAAGGAAGCAGAAGAACTTGCAGGCCTCCAGAAAGTTATTTTAGTTAGGCATGATACTTGCCCTGAAGACATAAAAGGTATGCATGTTGCTGAAGGCATACTTACTGCTAGAGGCGGTATGACTTCGCATGCTGCAGTAGTTGCACGTGGTATGGGTAAACCCTGCGTGTGTGGAGCAAGCAATATTGTTATTGACCAGACATCAAGAATACTCAAAATTGGGGAGCATGAGATTAAAGCTGGGGAAATTATTACTATTGATGGCGCTAGTGGAAAAGTCATCTTAGGCGAAGCCCATGTAATCCCGCAAGAATTTCCTGCAGAGTTTGTAACTTTAATGGGATGGGTTGACAATATTAGAAGATTAAAGGTCCGT
Organism: Rickettsiaceae bacterium; assembly: GCA_029266475.1. GTDB lineage: Bacteria > Pseudomonadota > Alphaproteobacteria > Rickettsiales > Rickettsiaceae > JAJFBM01. Next base: position 7,036 of record JAQSWU010000016.1, read on the forward strand.
ACCAATGCAGAGACTAGCTTAGATGTTGAAGCTGCACTAAAATTTGGCGCAGAAGGTATTGGCCTTTGCCGTACTGAGCATATGTTTTTTGATCCGCAAAAAATAAGCCTTGTCAGGCAAATGATAGCCGCCCCCTCAAAGGAACAAAGAATACAAGCTATAGAGCAAATCTTACCGTTACATAAAGAGGACTTTAAACAAATTTTTGCCCTTGTCCAGGAATTACCTGTAACTATAAGATTGTTAGATCCACCTCTTCACGAATTTTTACCACATTACGACCCAGAGATAGAGCTGCTTGCCAGCGACCTTAATATGCCTGTTAATACAGTCAAACACAGGATAGAATCTCTAAGAGAGTTCAATCCAATGCTTGGACATCGAGGCTGTAGGCTTGCAGTAACTTACCCAGAAATATATGAAATGCAGCTAAAGGCTATTCTTGAAGCCGCGCTTGAGGCGAAAAGTGAATATGGATTTAGTCCTAACCTTGAAATTATGATTCCGTTTGTCAGTAACATCAAAGAGCTAGAGATTCTAACTAAACAAATAAGCCAAGTTGCTAAAGAGATTTATATGAACCATGGCAAGCTTGTTAATTACTCTATTGGTACAATGATAGAACTGCCAAGAGCGGCATTACTTTCAGACCATATTGCTGAATATGCAGAATTTTTTAGTTTCGGCACAAACGATTTAACGCAAACTACTTACGGCATATCGCGTGATGATATAAGCTCTTTCCTGCCTTCCTATATCGATAATCAAATATTTAAAGAAGACCCTTTTATAAGGATTGATGAGGATGGAGTTGGAAGCTTAATTCAAACCTCTATCGAAAAAGCTCGTCAAACAAGAGAAGAGATTAAGCTCGGAGTCTGCGGAGAACATGGCGGCAATCCTGAATCAATATCCTTCTTTGAAACAATAGGGCTTGATTACGTTTCATGCTCCCCTTATAGGGTACCTATTGCACGACTTGCCGCCGCTCAGGCTGTGGTTAAAAGAAACTTTAAATAACTGATAAGATTTATGATTTTTGTATAGAGCTTTTTAACTTGTAAGTTAAGCTCTATATAATTTTCGCTATAAACCTATCCAACATCCATCTTATTAACCACCTTTAAAGTAAATATATATTAATTCTCCTTGGCGTATTAGAATTATTTGTTATAATAAAACCCTAATTAATTTTGCAAAGGAGATTTTTAATGTCATTTGAAATAAAAGAAAATAGTGAAGAAAACCAAGCTAACTTTAAAGATAAATTAAAAGAGGATTTAGCAAAGTCCCTAATCAACGCCTTACTTGACAGTATTATAGATGGCGTAGAATCTCTAAATGGAAAACAAGAAAATGAGAATACGAAGAAGCTGGAAGGGGATTCTTCAAGCCTTGACTTCTTCTCTAATATATTTGAATCAGTTAAGTTATTCTTTAAAAATATCATAAAAAATTTAGCCGCAGAGATAAGTGATCATAAGAATGAATATACAAACTTAATTTTAAATGAAATAGATCCTAAAAGCATAGAAAAAGCTAAAGAGATCCACAATAACATTGAGCAAGTATGTGAGGGATATCTTGCTGTTACAGCTGATTTAGATATTTTAGGCTTAAGCGGTATACAAATGGCTGAAGCACACTAAAGAGCGCTTTCGCTAATTTCAACTATTATTCAAAAGAGAAGGCTATTTAGTCTTCTCTTTTTTTATTTGATAGTATAAATTAATACTTCCAATATAAGAAAGTTCACACTCAATGTTCAATGGTAAGAAACTATGAATAAATTATTTTTCTTGATGATACTCTTTGCTCAATCAAGCTTCGCTGACACTTTTTATGGCCCTACCAGTATTGAAGCCAATGAATATAAAGAACTAACTATTTATGGGCCGGCTATCTTGAAGGAAATTCAGGTAATGAACCTGACCGTAAATGGCCCAGCTAATATTAAAGACTTACAAGCATATAATATCAAAGTAAACGGACCTCTAGAATTCAAATATTTAACTGTAAAAAACGAGCTAAAGTTAAATGGTCCTCTTGAAGGTAGATACACCTCTATAAAGAAATTAACAGCAAATGGCCCTATAAAGCTTGAAGATTTTACTATTGAAGAGGAGGCTCTCTGCGCTGGCCCTGTCTCGTTAACTAATGGAACATTGAGCGATCTTAGTGTAGATGGCGGCGAGAAATTTGTCCTAAAAGATGTTACATTAAATAGTTTAACAATAAACAAGGATGGTAAATTTAAAGTGCAAAAGCTTTATTTAAAAGGTAGCGTAACCGTAAATGGCAATATTAGTTTTGAATCAGGTAAAGGAGTAATTATTATTGAAAAACCAAATGCAACGAGCATCGTTGGCAACATCGAAGGAGCAGTTGTAGAGAAGTAGTAAGAAATTAGGTCATTCTTACATTTAACAGAAGAACATGCGTGATTGGCTCTTTAGGTAGCTAAGTAGCAGGTTAAAGCATATCATATCTGGGGAATATTAACATTTCAAAAGTATTAAGTTGTTTCTTAATTAGTTTTGTTTAGCAGATTACAAAGATTTATGATTGAATTCTTTTAGTATCGGGTTAATTTTTTCGAAATAGAGCTTATCGATTTGGTAATTAGAAACTATTAAGTCTATATAAAGTATTATAAATGCATATAACTCAAAAAACTTTTTTAATTTTAGGTACTTTATTTCTTCCTCCCCTTTTAGCTGATCTAAAGAAAGAGAAAGCGCTTTAGCATATTCCTCTGAGCCTATTAGAAAACTTGCCGCATAAATAATTCCTATAACACCATAGAAATGAATTATGGACCCTTTATAAAAATTCCATTTTTTATCAAAACCCTGAAAAAACTTTTAGTAGATATTAAATAAAACTTATTAACTATAGGACTAATCAATAGTAAAATTAGTAGAAGAGTTATAATAATGATATTATTACTAAAATTTATATATTTAGCTAAATTAAATATCTTAACATACTCATATAAAGATTTCAAAATGTACATCACTGCAGATGTTACAAATATAGAATTAACCCAACTCATTATAGCAAAACGAATTATATTATATATACTTCTAAACACGCCTACGTCACTAAATTTATGTTTTTTAGAGAGATATTTTGGCTTATAACTATTTGCTACTACTGAATTTATTATAGGAAGTTTACGTAGAAAAGCTAAACTTATCTTATCTAGATAATATATAAAAATTATAGCAAGCTCACCAAGCAATCTAGAAAATTTAGTAGAATAGTACTAAATATCAATATACCGTAAATTAAGAAATAAATGATGATAACGTACCATTTCGCTAAGGCCAAAATTTTTATATATTTATTAGCTTCTACAAAGATGTGAAAACATTCCAGTAAAAGTATACCTGCTAAAATCAATGCATATATTATAAAATCAATGCACATATTAAAAGTATATTTACTCCAGTTTTAAAACTCTGGGATAAATCATCTAAAAATTCATGCTACCAAGTTTTTGGTATAGGTTTTAGTAAGCTTATATCAATATTAAACTCATCCTGTATTTTTTGTTGAATTTTTATATTTCGAATATTTGCTAGTAATAACATGTTGAGGGTTCTTCTTAGCATAAATTACTTCAGTAGGCTTAAATAGTCAGGGGATGTTTAGACTTTATAGTAATGATAATTGGGGTAGTAGAAAACAAAAAAAGCTTGCTTAACAGGCTCGGCAGCGACCTACTCTCCCATGCCATGAGACATAGTACCATTGGCGCTGTGAGGTTTCACGTTCGAGTTCGGGATGGGATCGTGTGTTTCACTCACGCTATAACCACCAAGCCAGTTAAGCAAGCTTTAATTGCTTACAAACACGTTGTATAGATAAACAAATTTTATTTTTTCTGGTTATGGGAATAACTTATTTGCTTTGTCTTTGCTACAGAATTAGCACTGTATACAGAAGAATCTCAGTCAAAATTAAGTCAATCGAGCTATTAGTACCAGTTAGCTACACACGTTACCGTGCTTCCACACCTGGCCTATCAACGTAGTGGTCTTCTACGGCTCTAATGGGGAAATCTAGTTTTGAGGTGGGTTTCACGCTTAGATGCCTTCAGCGTTTATCCCTTCCATACTTAGCTACCCAGCCGTGCCGCTGGCGCGACAACTGGTCCACCAGAGGTATGTCCATCTCGGTCCTCTCGTACTAAAGACAGATCCTCTCAAATTTCCTACACCCACGGCAGATAGGGACCGAACTGTCTCACGACGTTCTAAACCCAGCTCACGTACCACTTTAATCGGCGAACAGCCGAACCCTTGGGACCTTCTCCAGCCCCAGGATGTGATGAGCCGACATCGAGGTGCCAAACGATACCGTCGCTATGGACGCTTGGGTATCATCAGCCTGTTATCCCCGGAGTACCTTTTATTCGTTGAGCGATGGCCCTTCCACTCGGGACCACCGGATCACTATGACCGACTTTCGTCTCTGCTCGTCTTGTCAGACTCGCAGTCAGGCTAGCTTATGCCATTGCACTCTAACAGTTGATTTCCGACCAACCTGAGCTAACCATCGCGCGCCTCCGTTACACTTTGGGAGGCGACCGCCCCAGTCAAACTACCCACCATGCAGGGTCCCGGACCGGGATTCACCAGTCTCGGTTAGATATCAAGAATTGACAGGGTGGTATCTCAAGGGTGACTCCACCAAGGCTGGCGCCCTGGCTTCATAGTCTCCCACCTATCCTGCACAATCAATTCCTAATACCACTGCAAAGTTATAGTAAAGGTTCACGGGGTCTTTCCGTCTAACCGCGGGAACTCCGCATCTTCACGGAGAATTCAATTTCGCTGAGTCGATACTGGAGACAGCGGGGAAGTCGTTACGCCATTCGTGCGGGTCGGAACTTACCCGACAAGGAATTTCGCTACCTTAGGACCGTCATAGTTACGGCCGCCGTTCACTGGGACTTCAATTCAGAGCTTGCACCCCTCCTCTTAATCTTCCAGCACTGGGCAGGCGTCAGACCCTATACTTCGTCTATTGACTTTGCAGAGCCCTGTGTTTTTAGTAAACAGTCGCTACCCCCTAGCCTGTGCCACCTATACATGGTTGCCCATACATAGGTCATCTTTCTCCCGAAGTTACAGATGCAATTTGCCTAGTTCCTTCAGCATCGTTCTCTCAAGCGCCTTGGTATACTCTACCTGTCCACCTGTGTCGGTTTAGGGTACGGTCTTAATTGAGGGTGCTATTTCCTGGGAAGCATTCACTGCACACTACAATCCAATAAGTGTGTACAATTTACTGCCTCCGTCACATCCCTCAGGTTCAGGAATATTAACCTGATTCCCATCGACTACGCCTTTCAGCCTCGCCTTAGGGGCCGACTAAGCCTGCGCAGATTAACTTTACGCAGGAACCCTTGGACTTTCGGCGAAAATGATTTTCACATTTTTTATCGCTACTTATGTCAGCATTCTCACTTCTGATACCTCCAGCAAACCTCGCGGTTCACCTTCACAGGCATACAGAACGCTCCGCTACCACTCATGCACTTAGCATGAATCCGCACCTTCGGTACGTGGCTTTAGCCCCGGTACATTGTCGGCGCAAGAAAACTTATTTAGACTAGTGAGCTATTACGCTTTCTTTAAATGATGGCTGCTTCTAAGCCAACATCCTAGTTGTTTTGGTTTTCTCACATCCTTGCACACTTAGCCACGATTTAGGGACCTTAGATGGCGGTCTGGGCTGTTTCCCTCTTGACCACGGATCTTAGCACCCGTAGTCTGTCTGCTGTACTGTACTCATCGACATTCGGAGTTTGGTTGAGTTTGGTAAGTCTTTAGGACCCCCTAGCTCATCCAGTGCTCTACCTTCGATGGTAATCATACAACGCTCTACCTAAATAGATTTCGCGGAGAACCAGCTATATCCGAGTTTGATTGGCCTTTCACCCCTAGCCACAGCTCATCCCCTACTTTTGCAACAGTAGTGGGTTCGGCCCTCCAGTGGATGTTACTCCACCTTCAGCCTGGCCATGGCTAGATCACCCGGTTTCGGGTCTAATTCGTCGAACTTAAACGCCCTATTCAGACTCGCTTTCGCTACGCCTACACCTAACGGCTTAAGCTTGCTCGACAAACTAACTCGCTGACCCATTATACAAAAGGTACGCCGTCACAGGACAATGCCTGCTCCGACTGCTTGTAGGCATTCGGTTTCAGATTCTATTTCACTCCCCTCATCGGGGTTCTTTTCACCTTTCCCTCACGGTACTTGTTCACTATCGGTCACTAGAGAGTACTTAGGCTTGGAGGGTGGTCCCCCCATTTTCAAACAGGATTTCACGTGTCCCGCCTTACTCAAGGACTTTAAAGCTTTCTACTTATACGGGGCTATCACCCTCTCTGGCCAACCTTTCCATGTTGTTCTAATTCTTACTTTAAAGCCACTGGCCTGGTCCGCGTTCGCTCGTCACTACTAACGGAGTCTCGGTTGATGTCCTTTCCTCCAGCTACTGAGATATTTCAGTTCACTGGGTTCGCCTCATGTAACTATGTATTCATTACACGATACCTGACAAGCAGGTGGGTTTCCCCATTCGGAAATCTTCGGATCAAAGCTTATTCGCAGCTCCCCGAAGCTTATCGCAGCGTATCACGTCCTTCATCGCCTTCTAGTGCCAAGGCATCCACCAAATGCCCTTTTTATACTTAATTTTGGCTCTTTTGAGATTCTTGCTGTATACAGAACTAATTCTATAACTTTTTTGTTCAGTATCTTCTCATTTGAAGAATTTTTAATTTGTTTATCTATACTTTGTTAAACAGCTTTACATTTGCTTTGTTATCGCGTTTGTGAAGTATGTTATAGAATTCTTTTTGAGACTTGTCAAACACTATTTTGAATTTTTTTCAGTTTTTTTGCATTTTTTTCTATAATTCTTTTGTAGAGCCCCTTAGAATCGCTCTAGGCCCCGCTTAAAACCTAGCTTTGATTAATTTCAATCGATAGAACTTTTAAGAAGAATCTTATAAGGCATACACTAAAATATATAAATAGAAGGATTTATATGGTAGCAACTATAGAAGAAATAATTGAAGCAGCTAATGCAGATATAGAGCAGAGTATCAATATCACAGTGAAACCTGAAGGTATATTTTATCGGTACTCCCCTCTGATGTATGGATTTAAATACTTATATATACATAATCAATATATCAATATTCACCTTGAGCATGCATTAGCACTTAAAGCGATTATAGATCAAGTAAATTTCAAAGATGGCTTATCAATACTCGATCGACACGGCGGAATTGTTTCTGAAGCAATAATAGAAAAACTCTCGCATTACTCTCATTTGAAAATTTTAGAATTTTACGGCTTTCTTACCGAAGAACATACCATCAACCTCTTCCATGCCTTAAAATCATCAAAAGAACTTTTTTTATTAAGCTTAAGTAATATTACTTTAGGTAAAGCTGAAGCAATTTCGTTAGCAGAAACACTGGGAGGCATTTCAGAGCTAATACACTTAAGCCTTGGGTTAGATATGTTTACTACCGAGGGCATTACCGTCTTAGCAAACGCCTTAAAGCATAATAAAACTCTTGAAAGTATAGACTTATCTACCACTCCTTTACTACCTCATCCATTAAGTGATGACTTAATTAAATGCGCAAGTCTATTATTAAAAGAGGCTTTTAAAGAAAATATTAGTCTAACTTCATTCAAGACAAATGGCGGTATAATTGATGACAAGACACGCCATGAGATTGATAATTACCTTGAAAGAAATTCAAACTTAATTAATAGTGGATTAAGACCTATATATAGTAAAGCTAAATTTATCTTGTCTGATAATAATATAGAGGAAGCTACAAAGCAGGAAAAGCTACATGATGGAGCCTCGCATCTCAACTCTCATGACATCCATATATTACTTAAATATAAAGATTATCTCAAACTTCTAGCAAGGCAAGACAAAATTATATATCCTACATTCATACAATTAATTAAACATCACGCTGAGGCAAACTACCTAAAGATTAAAGGAGCGTGCAAAGAACTAGCTTTTGTTGATAGCGCTAAGCCTTCTTTAGCCACCCTCCCCTTAGAAACTCTCTATAAAATATTCAGCTATAATATATATAGTCTAAAAGAAGACTTACTTGAGGCAAGACAATCTTCTCAAAAGCCTCAGCCTGCTATCGATGTCCCTGAAGGCAAAAAGGAAACAGAAGATAATACCCTTGCCGCACAAGAGGGGCATAATATCATAGGCGATCACTCTGAATTAAACTAATTAAGGCAAAGATTAATGATATGTTAGGAACAAAAGAAGAGATAATTGAAGCAGCTAATGCAGATATAGATGATATTTTTATTAACTTCCTTGATGAAGGCATTGATTACTCAAGTACCCCAGGGGATCTCGCTGCTTTATATTTACGTAAGAGTGATGGTCATAGTATAAACCAGAGGGATAAAATATTCATAAGAGATTTAATATATAATAATCACGCGAAGAAAAATTTATTTATAGATAGCGATCCTGCTCTAGTTAATATAATAATAGAAACATTACATGAAAGCTGTCCATTCGAATATTTACAGGTGATTCTGAGAGATTTAGATCACTCAAAGTTAAAAGACTTAGGCGAAGCGATATCTGATAAGCATACATTAAACTTCCTATGCATAAGACTTGACATAATCAATAATAATTCTGCCATAGCTTTATCAGAATTAATTAATAATGCCCAACATCTAAAGATATTAGATCTAGATCTAAACAGCTTTACAAGTGAAGGAATGAATATTTTTTCTGAAACTCTAAAAACTAATAACACTCTCACTACATTACTTTTTGGCAATCTTAGTGCTTTACCATATCATCCTTTAATCAATGCATTAAGGGAGAATACAAGCATAACAGTTTTAGGGTATCATCTCAACGGATTACCATCTAATGATAAAAACGAAATTAATTCTATTCTTGACCGTAATAAAGAAATCGATTCTATTTTTAACGGTAATAAAGAAATAAGATTTACCACTAAAGCAGCTTATGACAAAGCCAAAAATATTTTTTATAAAGGGAAAGATGAAACTTTTGATACAGCTTCTTGCTCTTCGAATACATCTTACCTAACTTCTAAAGAGGTACATAATTTACTTCAGCATAAAAGCTTTATCGAACTGCTCTGTAAACATAACCATATTAATTCGAACAATTTTATTCACGAAATAGAGAATTATACAATTAAAAATTACCTATACTTTAAAGAAGTCTGTAACGAGATAAATATAAACGAGAACAGGGCTCCTTATACCGCAACCCTCCCCTTAGAAATCCTCTATAAAATATTTAGCTATAATATATATAGTCTCAAAGAGGACTTACTCGCAGCAAGAATATCTTCCCAAAAGCATCAGCCTGCTATTGATGTACCCGAAGGCAAAGAGGAAATAGAAGATAATACCCTTGCCACACAAGAGGGGCATAATATCATAGGCGATCACTCTGAATTAAACTAATTAAGGCAAAGATTACTGATATGTTAGGAACTATAGACTTTTTCTATATAAAGAAGAGGCAAGTAAAATTGAGTATCGTAAAATATATAGGTAAATATTAAAAATATTGAAGTTTTGAAATTTTACTATGCAAATTCTGAGTTTAGAAAGGTATATACTTCAGTCTTTTGTAGAGTTGGGCATATACCTTTTTTAATTATGAATTTATTTTATTTCTCGTTTTCATCAAGCGGCACAGGGATAAATAATGTTGCGTCCTGCCTTTTTACAAGCAGCAACATATTTTTCCTTTTCTCTTTTACTGCATTATTATAAGCAAGCTCGAAGTCTTTTACATTCTTGATGGGTTGTTGATTCACTGCTGTAATTAAGTCTCCTTTAAGTAAACCTTTACGCAACCAGTTAGAGCTATAGTCAATTTTAATTACAATGATCCCTGTTGCTCCAGCGCTTAGGCCATATTCTTTTTGCACTTCTGGAGTAAGGTTGCCAAACAAGATACCATGCTTATTTATGGTCCCGTCTTTTAGATTTAGCCTTTCTTCCTTTTTAGGCTTAACATCAGACATATCTTTGTTTTTACTTTCGCGTATTTCAGCCTCAAGCTCTACTTTTTTACCGCTGCGCAGCACTTTAAGCTTAGCTTTGCTACCAATTGGTGTTTCTGCAACAAGCCTTGGCAGCTTACTGGAGCTTTTTACCTCAACTCCATTATATTCAACAATGATATCACCCACTTGAAGACCTGCTCTATCCCCAGCTTCGCCCTTATCAATCTCAACTACTAAAGCGCCGTGCGATGCTTTCATATTAAGACTTTCAGCTATCTCTTCAGTAATTGGTTGAATTTTAATACCAAGCATCCCACGTGTGATTTTGCCGTGCTGCTTTAGCTGATCAATAACATTTTTAGCAATGGCTGCAGGAATTGCAAAGCCAATACCGATATTGCCACCATTAGGCGATGTCGCATGGATCGCTGTATTAACACCTATAACCTCGCCTTTTAAGTTAAATAATGGTCCTCCTGAGTTACCTTTATTAATAGCGGCATCAGTTTGGATATATTCATCAACAATACCATTTCCCCCAACTTCAACTTCTCTTGCTGGTGAGGAGACGATACCAGCAGTTACTGTGCCGCCAAGCCTATAAGGATTTCCTATAGCAATCACCCAATTACCAGCTCTCACCTGCGTTGAGTTACCGAAATTCACAAAAGGTAATTCCTTACTATATTCTACTTTAAGTAAGGCAAGATCAGTTCTTGGGTCGCTGCCAATCACCCTTGCAACAAGCTCAGTACTATCATACATTTTGATATTAATCTCATCAGCATCTTTGATAACATGATAATTAGTTACAATATATCCTTTAGCGTCAATGATAAACCCCGAACCCAATGAAACAATTTTACGGTCACTAAAAGAATCATCAAATTGTTGCGGCGGAATACCGAACCTTTCTAAAAATTCATTAAAAAGATCTAATGAGTTATCTTCAGGGAAACGCTTACGGGCATTTCCTTTGCCTTGCTTTTCAGGATAGTGAATGGTTGAGATGTTAACAACAGCTGGTAACAACGGCTCAACCACGTCAGCAAAATCTGGCAGGTTTAAAGCAACCCGCTCAGTCGATGCAAATGAGTTAAAAGAAAGAGATAACAATAAACAAATAATTATAGTTTTTAATCGCATACCTACTAACCTTCTTAATTATTATATTATCTACCTAAACGTAAAAACTTGAGTAAATCACTATCAGGGCTCAGCACAAAAGAAGTATCATCCTTCTTTAGTGTTGCCTTATATGTTTCGAGAGATTTATAGAAGCTGTAAAATTCTGGATCTCTAGAATAAGCCTCATTATAGATCTTTGCCGCTTCAGCATCTCCCTCACCCCTAAGGATTTGAGATTTTTTATAAGCTTCAGCTAGAATAACTTTTTTCTCTTTATCAGCTTGAGATTTGATACGAGCTGCTTCTTCTTGCCCTTCGGCGCGAATTTGTTTTGCTTCCTTTTCCCTATCTGTAGCCATTCTCTGGTAAATAGCATTGCTATTTTCCTTAGGGAGATCTGCACGCAAGATTCTCACGTCAACTACTTCAACGCCAAAATTAGCAGCTTCATCATTTACTAGATCTCGAATCTCATGCATGACATTACTTCGCTCGACGCTGAGAAGAGTTATCAAAGGCACTCTACCAATTACCCGGCGCATAGAAGACTCTAAAATTCTATTAAGCCTAATTTTCATGCCGTTATAATTATATACTGTCTTATAAAATTTCACTGGATCAGTAATTTTATATTTGGCAAAAGCATTTACCATAATTCTCTTTTCATCTGAGGCGGTAACCTCTTTCGCGTCAGCATCAACGCTTAAAATCCTTTTATCAAAATATTCAACATTCTGTATTAAAGGCATCTTAAGCTGCAGGCCTGGCTTATTGATGATTCTTACTGCTTCACCAAATTGGAAGATAATGGCGTATTGCCTTTGATCAACGGTAAATATAGAGCCAGCTAATAAAATTAGGAGTACTAAAATGGCCGCTAAAATTGCTGATGTTTTGGTCATAATATTACCTTTTAATATTCATTTCATTAGGCTGAATTGCCATGTGTGGTAATAGTTGGTTTTTAGGAACTATTATCTTACGGCTACCTTTTAATATTTCTTCCGCCGCATCCAAATATAGCCTCTCTCGCGTTACGCCTCTTTGATGAGTATATTCCCTAAATACTGCGACAAACCTATCAGCATCACCCTTGGCTTTTGCCACGACTTCTTGTTTATAACCCTCTGCTTCCTGGACCATTTTAGCGGCTTCACCCCTAGCCCTTGGTAAAATATCATTTTTGTAAGCTTGAGCTTGGTTTATTTCTCTTTCTTTATCAGCCCTTGAAGTCTGCACATCTCTATATGAATCTATGACTTCTGTAGGAGGCTCAGCTTTTAATAGCTGTACATTCTCAATATGTATACCCGTACCATATTGATCAAGTATCTTTTGTGTAAGTTTTTGAATCTTCTCAACAATATCCTGCTTTTGATTAGAAAGCACATGCGATATCGGCGTTTTACCAATAACCTCTCTTATTGAGCTTTCTGCCGCCGCCTTTACAGCTTCCTCAGGATTTACTACATTAAAAATGTAATCTGTAAGCTTTTTAATACGCCACATAACGTCGCAGTTTAGATCGACGATATTCTCATCACCAGTCAGCATAATGCTTTCTTCCGGCAGATATCTATAACCGCCATCACTTTCTTGCGATCTTCTGTTAGCTAAGCCAAAATTTCGTTGATTCACCGACCTATAACCTATTTCGATTCTGCGTGATTTATCTACTTTTTCAGTTATCACCCTCTCAAAAGGCTCAGGGAAATGATAGTTCAGTCCTGGCCTATCGATTCTTACAAATTTACCAAACCTAAGTATTACCGCTTCTTCGCCCTCATCAACTTTATATATTCCAGATGCTAGCCAAGCTATAAACAGAAAACCTAGTACAATGAATATAATGTTGTTATTAAAGAGATTATTATTGAAATTAAAGTTGCTAAATGGATTATTGGGGCGTTTTCTTGATTTGAAATTGAATATGTTTTCTTTATCCTCTTCAGGGTTGTCCCAAGGCGATTTTTTTAGTATATTCATAAATTGATTTAGCATATTATGATAACTTATTTAAAAAGGTTATATTATTTACAGTTTTTAACATAGTATGTAAAATATTTCAATTAAATTACACTATATACAATATATATTATGACAATTATAAAGCAAGAAAGCTAGAAAATATGAATAAAGAACTTATATTAGAGTCGCTTGCAAGCCTCACTTTTAAAAATGGGATAAAATTAATAGATAAAATTTCTGCCATAGTAATACGTAATAATAATATTGGGTTTAGTATAGAAGCAGAAGAAGAAAATATTACGGAAGCGCTACAACTTAGAGAAGAAGCTATTAAGATACTTAGCCGTCAAGCTGACCATAAAATTACTGTAGTACTAACTAATGCTAAAAAGCCTGGCGAACCTATCAGTGAAGCATTACCAAAAAAAACATTTTTACCCTTAAATGAGAAGCAGCGTATTGAGGGAATAAAAAAGATCATATGCGTCTCTTCAGGAAAAGGAGGGGTAGGCAAATCTACTATAAGCGCCCTCCTTGCACAAAATATGCGCGACAAGGGTATCAAAGTTGGAGTAGCTGATGCTGATATTTATGGTCCATCTATCCCTAAAATTTTTGGCTTGGAAGGCAGGGAGGTGAAAATTGATCATGGTAAGTTTATACCCCTTGAGATCAACAATCTTAAAATAATGTCCATGGGATTTTTAGTTGGCGAATCTAATTCACTTGTTTGGCGCGGTCCTATGGTAACGAAAGCTATATTCCAACTACTTAAATCCAGTAACTGGGGCGAGCTTGATATACTTATTATTGATATGCCGCCAGGCACGGGGGATATACATTTAAGTTTGCTAGAAAAATTTTCAATTGATGGAGTTATAATAGTAACCACCCCACAAGAGCTTGCTGTCGCGGATGCCGTAAGAGCCATTGATATGTACAAAAAGTTTAATATTCCACTTCTTGGCGTTATAGAAAACATGTCTTATCTAATACAAGAAGATGGCAAAAAATTGTTTGTTTTTGGAGAAGGAGGAGGAGAGAAACTCGCTGCCAGCAATAACATCCCTTTACTTACTCAAATTCCTCTTAATGCCGCGCTTGCTCAATCTTGCGACAAAGGAACATGGCTTACTGATAAAGTAGATTTAAAGGATGTAATAGATAAGCTTAGCCTGATAAGAGTCATGGAGAATTCATATTAGGCGCGTTGAAGGGAGATAAATAATATTTATTTAACTTCCCTTCACAGAATCTAGAAACATAATCGCTACACATTAAAGGTTTGGAGCAGAATTATAAGAAGCGGCACATCAATTGTACGAATTATTTTGTTGCCCTCTTGCTCCTCTGCCCGGCCATTATTTAGAAAATTAACAAGCCCTCATTATGAACTAAGTAGTTCAATATTGCCGCCAATAGCAGTTAGGTTTATGGATGTAGTCCTCTCAGTCATAAATCTTAAAAGATAATGAGGCCCCCCTGCCTTAAAGCCTGTACCCGATTTACCCTCTCCTCCAAATGGATGCGATTCTACTTGAGCACCTATCATCGTACGGTTAATATAAATATTCCCTACTTTGATTTTAGATCTAATGTAAGCTACACGCTCCTCAATCCGACTATGCACACCAAATGTTAAGCCAAATCCATAATTATTAATTTCATTAATTACCTTATCTAGATCTTTAGTACGATATTTAATCACATGCAGGATTGGTCCAAATTTTTCATCTTCAATATCATTAATACTATTAATTTCGATAATATGCGGATAAAAGAAATATCCTTCTGTTAAATGACCTTTATGCGAATGATGCGCAATAAGTTTAAACCCTTTTTCAGTCATCTGGTTTATATGATCGTTCAAGTTTTCTAGAGAATTTTTATCAATTACCGGACCAATATCAGCGCTTAAGTCAGTAGTATCAGCTAATTTTAAACTATCCAGTGCACCAGTAATAAGCTGGATTAAAGGTTCATAAATCTCTTCTTGAATATATAAAACCCTAAGCGCTGAACATCTCTGGCCTGCGGAATGAAACGCGGAAGCAATAACATCATCCGTTACTTGCTCTAAAAGAGCGGAACTATCTACAATCATTGCATTCTGCCCACCAGTTTCAGCAATAAGCGGAGCTATGGCTCCCTGCCTGCTTGCAAGAGTTTGATTGATGTTTTTAGCTGTCTCGTTAGAGCCAGTAAATGCCACCCCGTTAATACGCTCATCGCTAATTACATATTTCCCAACCTGGCTACCAGAGGCCAGAATAAGATTTAATACTCCTTTTGGCACCCCCGCTCTATGCATTAATTGAACTATTACCGTTGCAATGATTGAGGTTTGATTAGCAGGTTTTGCAACTACTGTATTACCTGAGACGAGCGCTGCTACAATCTGTCCTGTAAATATTGCAAGCGGAAAATTCCAAGGGCTAATACATAAAAACACCCCCCTGCCATGCATAGTTAGTAAATCTAGCTCACCTGTAGGGCCTGGCAAAGTCTTTTCAGACATAATAGATTCAGCCATGGTTGCGTAATAGCGACAGAAATCAATAGCCTCCCTAACCTCGCCAATTGCATCATTAATAGACTTGCCCCCCTCTCTAATTAAGAGACTAAATAACTCGTACTTATTAGCATTTAATGTTTGGGCTACTCGTCTTAATATATCAGCTCGCTCTGATACAGGAAGAAGCGACCATTCAAGGAAATTATTGCTCGCAACAGTTATTGCTTCCTGCATTTCACTCTCTGTCGCATAGCTTATTTCACCAATTTTCTCCGCAGGCTTTCCCGGTCTAAAAGCTTCTTGCAGCTTCTTTGCAACAAAAATTTCCTTGCCATTAATAATCGAAGATGCTTTATATTGCTTATCTAAATATGGCGCAATTTGTGTGTTTAACTCTTGTATATTCACTTTATTTCCTAAATCGTATCCCATAGAATTTTCCCTTTGTGGATATATAAATGCTGGCTTAATAATAGGTAAATTATCTTGCAAAAGCTTGGTAGCTTTATCAAATAGATGATCTACTAAACTTTCACTTTTAACTTTGATATTAGATACCTGACTGACGAACGAGGTATTAGCCCCATTTTCAAGTATCCTTCTAAGTAAATAAGATAATAACTCTTCAGTCTCGCCAACAGGTGCATATATCCTTACTTTCTTTGTTTTGATAAGTACATCATGGAGAGCGTTACCCATGCCTTTAAGCTTTTGAAATTCGAAATCTTTTCCAGCTGCAAGTTCAATTATTGATGCTGCAGTCGTTGCATTATGCGTTGCAAATTGCGGATAAATATAATCGTTATTTTCTAAAAGTTTTTTAGCGCATGCAAGGTAGCTAACGTCAGTAAACTCTTTTCGCGTAAAGACAGGATAGTCGATCAAACCATGTTCCTGCGCATATTTAATTTCACTGTCCCAGTAAGCACCTTTAACAAGCCTTACTGGAATCTTTTTACCAGACTCAGCAGCAAGTTTTACAATATATTCAACTACTTTAATTGCTCTCTTTTGATATGCCTGAACAACAAAACCGATAAAGCTATAATCTTTAAGCTCAGGCGCTAGCACAAGTTTTGTTAATATATGCAAGTAAATATCAAGGCGCCTTGCTTCTTCAGCATCAAATGTTAGAGCTATACCTGCCTCATGACATTTAATAGCAAGCTTTATAACCTTTGGCAGTAAAGTTTGTTCAATTTCCTCTAGCTTCAAATATTCTAACCTTGAGGTAAGCGAGGTGAGTTTTACCGAGAGACTTGGCATATTATACCAGTCAATATTTTGCTGAACTGTTTTATTCTCTTTCTGGGTATATTGTTCTTTAATAGTTTCAATAGCAGTTAAATATTGGTTATAATATTTAACTGCTTGAGCTTCGGTACGCGCCGATTCACCGAGTAGATCATAAGAGAATCTATATCCTTTCTCCAAATATTGTTTCGAATTCTTGATACCTTCTTTGATATTCTCCCCAATTATGAACTGCTCGCTTAAGATTTTTATAGAATATTTAAGTGCGGCAATAAAAGTAGGGTTTCCAACCTTCACAATCGTCTTAGCAACTACATTTTTAGCTTTGTTAAGCTCGGCAAATTTTCCAGATATAAATAATCCAATAGATATTAAATATAGATCTAACGCCTGGTAATCGAGAAGATGTTTAACCCATTTTCTATTCGCTAATTTATCGATTATTAAGCGCTTTGCGGTGTCGTCATCAGGAATACGAAGCAAGGCTTCAGCTAGCGATAGTATGGCAATCCCTTGCTCGCTATTTAAGTTAAATTTCTGCAAAAAATGCTCCATTCCGCGTTCTTTAGAATTTCTTATTTTTGAAATTAAGTTTAAAGAACGACTTTGGATGACTTCTCTAAGCCTGAAATCAAACTGTATCTCTGGAAGAAGACTCTTAATAAGCTCTCTCTCATCTGCAAAAGCATGCTTACTTATATGTAGCAATTCTGTATTATATTCTTCTGTTATGTTTATTGTCATCTTGCGTCCTAATATTATACCAATAAAGAGCTATTAAGCTTAAAGCGGCACATAGTAAAATATAATAGCTCGCTGATTTAAGCGAATTAGTCTTAAATACTAAATAACTTATTACGTATGGTGTTGTTCCACCAAATATTGTCGTTGCTAAGTTATAAGAAAGTGACAAAGAAGTATTCCTTATTTCGGTTGGATAAAACTCTGCTTGTAAGGCCGGCTCTGGCCCAATATAGAAAGCTGCTACAAAGGCTAAGATAAATTGCCCCATACATACCTGAAAAAATGAGCCGTATTCAATCTGTTTAATCGCCCAAAAGCAAGTTAAAAAGATAATTAATATATTTAATCTATATATCTTTATCCTACCTATTTTGTCGGATAACCATCCGGCAAATATTGAGGTTATTCCCATAAATATATAGGATAAGTTAGAAATCATATCAATTTGACTACTAAGAAAATGTCGCTCAACCTTTAAGTAGTTTATGAGATAAATCGCTTGAATATAGAACAATACTGAGCCTGTGGCATTAATAAATATAGATATCAACATATCTGTTTTATGGTTAGCGATAACTTTGCTTATCGGTGAGTGTTCAATCTTCCCATTTTTCCTAGCATTCTCAAAGCTTGGAGTTTCAAAAGTATATTTTTTGATGTAAATACCAGCAAAAATTATAAATATACCAAGCAGGAAGGGAATTCTCCACCCCCATTCGTTAAATTGCTCAGGAGATAACATATACCTAAAGAAACTTGAAATCAATGAACCCATTAAGATTCCAACGCATATCCCAGCCATTGGAATGCTACCAGCAAGCCCTCGCCTACTTACGCTTGCATGCTCTATTAAAAATGACACCGACCCGGTCAAAGCTCCTCCCATAGAGAGACCTTGTAAAAGACGAGCAATTAACATTATAATCGGCGCTAATATACCTATTGTTTCGTAGGTTGGAATTAAACCAATAATGGCAGTTGGGAAAGCCATAAAAAACACAGCAGCACTAAGAGCTGTTTTTCTGCCAAGCCTATCACCAATTATTCCAAATACAATACCCCCTAAAGGACGCATTAAGTAGCCAGCTGCAAATACTAAAAAAGCGTTTAACAACGCAACGTTTGGATTATTATCCGGAAAGAACTTTTGCCCAATTATTTGTGCTAAATGGCCAAATAGTGCGTAATCATACCATTCAAAAGCATTCGCAAGTCCACTACTTAAAATTAAACGTTTTTTCATCATACTTATACTAAAATTATAGCCCTATTTTTTAGCTAATCGTTTCTTTTCTGAGTAAGTTACGAATAAAGTAGCTGGTATAACTATCATTGCACCAAGCCAAGTAGCGGCTTTAGGCACTTCATTAAATAATAGGTAGCCAAAACTCGCAGATAATATTAATTCTAAATATCTATAAGGTGCCACTGCTGTCGCATCAACAATCGAGAAAGCTTTCAATATAAAGTATAATATTAAGTTTGCACTTGCTCCTAACAATAAGAATAGTAATAATTCTTCTACTGTGGGAGAGATCCAACAGTATATAGCTGGTATCAGAGCTAGCATAGTTGTTGTAACTGCTGAGTAGAAAAGCATGCTAAGCATGGTTTCCTTGATAACGTATTTTTTATTTATTATATCTAAAGTTGCAAACATTAGAGCAGCTAATATTAAAACTAATATCCATGGATTAAAGTCAACAGCCTGAGGTTCAATTATTATTAATATACCGAAAAATCCTAAAATAGTAGCCACCCATCTTTGCCAAACAATGTCTTCTTTTAAAAAGAACACAGCAAGCACCAAGGTAAACAGTGGAATAGTAAAGCTGACTAAGGTCGCTGTTGCAATATGAGCAACTACTAAGCCTTGCGTCCATATGGTAATACCAAAAAAGAATAATGATCCTCTTAAAATATGTATCAATGGACGTTCACTTTTAAGCGAATCTTTACCTGCATATATAATAAATGGGATTAAAGTTAAAGTGCTGAATAAGAATCTAAGGAAAGTAACTTGATAGACTGGTAATCGGAGTCCAGTATATTTTGTAATTAAATCGTTAGTAACACTAGAAACTAAACTTAAAATAAACCAGCCGATACCGATGAAGTATCTTTTATTCGAATCATTTTGTAAAACCATAAACTATTACTTTCTTTAAGTTTTTTATAAATATGCCTCCATTATATGTAAATCTAAAGTGAGTACAATAGATTTCTCCGTTGCAAGTAATATTAACAAATTTTACAATTGATATATTATTCAATATGGGAGCTATTTAATTTTTCTTTATTTCAGCCTTATAATGACCTTATACCTTACCTAACCCTTATTATTCTTGGTAATTATGTCACAATAAATTAACTACCTATTAAATAACTATCTTATAGGGTTTACAAAGATCGGCTATTACTCTAATATTTAGGTATATTTAATAAATTTAAGTTTTCTACTTACACAGAATTATAGGTTATCTTTATGAAAAAATATCTAAGCATTGTTTTAATCACCTCATTAGTAGGATATGCTTTACCGGGTTTTTCAATAGCTCCTGAAGAAGATTTTTACAGCTATGAAGACGAAGGTAGGCTTATTGTAAAACTTAGAGGACAGGGTATTATTACAGATGGCAAGCAGAAAGGCTTACCTTCCCCAACAAGCGCAAGAGGAATTGCCTCGCCAAAAGCAAATAACAAGTTAACTAGCAAAGGAATTGGATTAGAGGGAGCAACAACTTTATTTTTTAATGATAACTTAGCTTCGGAACTCTCTTTAGGATTCGCCGGCGTCAGAACGAAAGCCCCAGAAAACATAGCACATAACTACAGCGACAACCTTAAGGCTGGTAAACAAAGAAATATTTACTTTTTACCAATTTCTATGCTAATCCAATATCATATTGCTCCATTTGGTGCAATTAGCCCATATATTGGTGGAGGCCTTCATTATTCTATGCTTTTTACCCGCTCTTCAGATTATAAACTCAATAATTCAAAGGGTCCAGTGCTACAAGCTGGGATTGATTTTATTACCCGGGATGATACAATTTTAAATGTTGATGTAAAAAAATATATTATGCAGTCAAAGGTTAAATATAAATCTACTGTCTCAGCTAACGGAATACATTCTAAATTAAATATTGATCCAGTAATAATTTCTGTCGGTATTGGTTATAAGTTTTAAAGTTTTGCTACGGTCGTTTTTTAAGGTAATAATTTTTTTATAAAAAAACAACCTTCTTAAGGCTTTATTGCTTTAAGAAGGTTGTTTTAAAGTTTTATTTAAGCATTTTGAACTTCTTTATAATGCTCGTTTTTGAAGTTATCTAATTCTTTACGCGCTTCTTCATAAGATAAGTTATAATATTCTTGAAGCTTACCAATCATTTTTTCTTCAACACCTTCTATTTGATGAATGACGTTATCTGTAAGTTTTCCCCACTTTTGCTTGACATTCCCTTTAAGCTGGTGCCACTTGGATTCAAAATAATTTTTATCGAATTGCATAAATTCCTCCCTCTATACAAATTATTTCCTGCGATGTTGGCTGATTACGTTTTTTACATTAGATGTCGCTCTACTAAGGTGCGAATGAGCTGTGTTTTTAACTATAATAGAGTTTATCACCCCTTCAACGCGCTCTACTCTTTTCGCTGTTCTTTCAGCTTCTTCCTTCTCCCATTGACTATCCACAAAACCACTTAACTGTATTAAGTTACCATGGTTGTTAACAGAAATTGCAGAAGTGTGAGGCAGCTTATTATTATTATGGATTGCGCTCTCGACTTTCAAAAGTAAAGTTGTATCGTCAATCCTTTTGCCCATTGTTCTACCGTCATTGATAGTACAGCTAGCCACACTCAAGCAAAGTATCATGCTGATAAGTCCAAGCATATTTCTAAGTGTCAAATTATTATTCATTTTTACCTCCATAATTTATGAGTTATAATTTGAAAAAAACTTTGAGCGTTATGTTACCAAAAGTTTAATAGATTGTGATTATGGTTTTTACTATTAAATAAACTTGTTTCATTTATTAACCATAGTTTCATTAGATTATATTTGAAACGATTTGTCAAGTAGTCAAAAATTATTTTTTTAAAGTTTTTGCAATATTATTCTTACAGCCTTGATTCTAAAGATGCTTTATGGCTAAAATTTTTATGAATAAAATATGTTTTTAACTAATAAAACCTCCCTAATTATAATTTAAGCGAAATAATTTTTCTAAAGCAAGCATAAATTCAATATAATTTAGGATATAAATTATTAAGCAAATGCTAAATTTTTCAGGGCAAAAAATAAAATTTAGCCGCAAGTTGACTTTAAATCCAATTACTATTATAATATAAAACTCCAAAAAGATGGTTAAACGGTTGCAGAAGTATAGACTTCTGAGGAAAGTCCGGACTCCCTAGAAACACGGTGCCGGGTAACACCCGGCGAAGGTAACTTTAGGGAAAGTGCCACAGAAAATATACCGCTATTATTAATAGTAAGGGTGAAAAGGTGCGGTAAGAGCGCACCGGCTTCTCAGTCAATGAGCAGCGCATGGTAAACCCCACCGGGAGCAAGACCAAATAGGAATAAAGGATTTAGTAATAAATCAAGGCAGTTTCTAGCCTTTTATTCGGGTAGGTCGCTTGAGTTGAATGGTAACATTCAATCTAGATAAATAACCGTTCATAGACAAAATCCGGCTTATCGACCGTCTTATTGGAGTCCTTAGAATAAAATTTCATTTTTTAACTTTACTGTTCTCTGTCATAGCAATGTAATAAACCCGATCTATGGATAACAGAATTAATTCCTATATTAGATACCCCTCTTTTTTCTACCTACCTCTTCAAATTAGGCGCGTATGTAGATAAGTTTTCTAGAGATCCTTTATTAAGAAATTATCTCTTTAACTTTGCTTCATAAGAAATTTATAACTATTAATTGCCTAAGTGCTATAAGTTTAAACTTGCAGGTTAACAAAGCTTAACACTAGCTATTGACAGGTTAAAATGATTTAGTATAGTCTAAATTAATTATAAAGCTTCAATTTACATAATTTTAATTCATATGTCCCAAAAGAACTTAAGGTTGCTTAAAGCCTCTTTTTTAATGTATCTCGTAAGCCATGCTGACGCTTACGCTAATCCTCCTACCCCTCCTTCACCTCCACCCCCTCCGCCGCCGCCTGCAATTTCTAAGGCCCCAAGCGCTAGAACAGCTTCAATAATTAATAATGGTCCAGTTGATATATCTCAAGTGAAACTTAAAAAAGCCGAACCTGTAACTCACCAGAGAGAGCTTACGGGTAGTGAATCGCTCTTGCAGGAGTTATTAAATGTAGCTAATAAAAATAATAGCTCACAAGATAAAAGGATAGATGAAAAATTAGAACAGGAAAAGATTGCAGCGAAAAAAGCTCAAGAGGAGTTTTTAAATAATATGACCCCTAAAGAACGCACAAAATGGCTACAAGAGCAACACTCAATAGAGATAAGTAAGAAGGAAGAAGAAAAAAAAATTATAGCTAAAAACAAAGCTGAAGCTTTGCGAAAAGCTGAAGAGAGGGATAAAAGGGGTCAAGATAATACCTCTAATGAAGACCTGGCAAGAGGCAAGGAAGCTTCTAGAAAGTTCCCTGTAGTACAACCGGCTTCCGAAGAGGATTTAAGGCTTTTTAGAGAAGAGCAGAGATTAAAAAATCAGCCTATCTCTAGGAGTTATGAGGATAGCGCAACCAACCCGCCTCCACCGCCTCCACCGCCTCCACCTGGCGGAAATGGAAAGAAATTTATAAGCAACGCTTCTGCAAAACCTAGGCCGATAATTATTAATAAACAAGATTCTAAGGAAGCTCAAAGAGGAATTACCCTAGGAATAGAACAGTTTATTAAATCAGGGCAAAAACTTAAGAGTGCGCAACAGGAAAGTAATCTTACTCCCAAAGCTATAGCAGATCAGTTAAAAGAAAATCTTCCTAAGCTAAGGAGCCAAAAGGCAGTCAATACAGGTAAGTCTTTAAATTCGTCAAAAATTACTTCTAACCCAATTTTACCAACTATCTCTTTTAATCAGCCAACGACGAATAACTCTATGCCTGGAAAAGCTGGTAATGCTACAAAACCAGAAACTCTATCCAATAATAATGAAAAAAGACAACCACTAGCCCAATTAAATTCAAATATTCCTGTAATATCAAAAATACAGCCATATAATTCAGAAAATGTAACAGATACTTCTAAAGCAATTATACCTGTACAGCCATCGAACTTTAACAGCAAGCAACAGGCTTTAAAATCTTCAGCCACACTAGAACAAGTAACTTATAATCCGACA
>JAQSWU010000053.1 GCA_029266475.1 Rickettsiaceae bacterium
CTAATTGATGAACATACAATTATCCGTAAGCCGCGTTGATATTAAACTAAAACTCGACTAAGAACCAATCCTACTTGGTCAGTGAAAAGAGTAATTAATGATTTATTAATATATATTGTTTAATATAGAGTTATAAGCAGTAGCTTATTAAATTTATATCATTTAATGGAATGAAAAAATGAGTAAAGAGAATATGATGGATTTTGGTAATCTTATACAGATGGCCCATGGAATTTTTGATGATGCGAAGAAAAGGAGGGAGAATCGTGAACCTAGGGAAAATGATTACGCAAGGAGGAATATACATGTATTCTATTATAGTCTGCAAAAGTTCAAAGAAACGAATCCACAAGAGTACAAAAACCATCAAAAATTATTTGATCGAGCAGTAAAAGAGTCTGAATATGTCGTGAGTTATGCGGTAGATGCATGTTTTAGCAAGAATGAAGAACTGAAAAGAATGTTGCCTTCTGAATTAAAAGAAGAAGAATTTAAAATAGACAAAGAATTCCAGGATGCTCAAAAGAATTTAGAGAAGTTACTAAAAAAGGAACCTAAGAAGGTTGCTAAAGCTATATATGAGTCATCTAAGGCTGATTCAGTAGTAAGAGATGATGAATCAAATGAAAGGATCCAAACCATGTTAGGACTTTCACCTGCATTAACTTATAAAGCTGCATTAATTAGCGAAAGAATAGATGAGCTTAAAGCAAGAGATGAAACAGGGGAGAAAAAAACTAAACAACCAAAAACCTTTAAGCAAAAGCTGCAGTCATTCTGCAAAGCTATAGGAAGATTGATTACAAGGAAGCATATAGTAAAAGATGAAGATTTACGGAAAGCATTAGAAGATTTTGAAAAGTTAAAAGGTTTGAAAAAGAAATATCAATTGGGTAATAATAAAACAACACAAGACACTACGAGAATATTTGGTCCATTTACTGAAAGGCTAGTTAGTAGTTCTTCAAAATCCGAACCTGGTCATTCAAAGTAGAGAAATTTAACTTCCTTCGAAACTCTGCTTCTGGCGCAAATTTGTAATTATATTCGTTTAGCTAGTGAGGGTGGCCTCAGCGGCCACGCTCACTAAAGCTCGGTTAGTAGTAAATCAGCCATATACCATTTCTAGCAAAGCTTTGCTTACTCGCCTTGAGCTAGCGAATAACCACGCGCGCCGTTAAAGTTATAAAGATTCTCTATTTTAATATAGTCAATGGCAAGGAATTTTTTACGTATTAGTTGAATGCTTAACTAATTGTGAAAAGAGTAATTAATAGTTTATTAATATATATTGTTTAATATAGAGTTATAAGCAGTAGCTTATTAAATTTATATCAGTTAATGGAGAGAAAAAATGAGTAAAGAGAAAATCAAGGATTTAGATTATTTTATAAATACAACCGATTCACTTCTTCAGACTGCAAAGAAAAAGATAGAGGATCATATACCTACAACAAGTCCTTACGCAAGGGAGAATGTACATGAATTCTATCATGATCTGCAAAAGTTCAAAGAAATGAATCCACAAGAGTATAAAAAAAATCAAAAATTATTTGATCGAGCAGCAAAAGAGTCTGAATATGTCGTGAGTTATGCGGTAGATGCATATTTTAGCAAGAAAGAAGAACTGATTAAAATGTCGCCTTTTCAATTAATAAAAGAAATATATAAATTACG
Organism: Rickettsiaceae bacterium; assembly: GCA_029266475.1. Taxonomy (GTDB): domain Bacteria; phylum Pseudomonadota; class Alphaproteobacteria; order Rickettsiales; family Rickettsiaceae; genus JAJFBM01. The sequence continues at coordinate 1,678 of JAQSWU010000053.1, forward strand.
TAAAGAATTCCAGGATGCTCAAAAGAATATAGAGAAGTTACTAAAAAAGGAACCTAAGAAGGTTGCTAAAGCTATATATGAGTCATCTAAAAATGATTTAGTTAAAGATGAAGATGCTTCAAAAGAATTGATGGAAACCATGTTAGGACTTTCTCCTGCATTAACTTATAAAGCTGCATTAATTACCGAAAGATTGGATGAGCTTAAAGCAAGAGATGACACAGTAGATATAAATCTTAAACAACCAAAAACTTTTAAGCAGAAGCTGCAATCATTCTGTAAGGCTATAGGAAGATTGATTACAAGGAAGCATATTGTGAAAGATAAAGATTTACAGAAAGCATTAGAAGATTTTGAAAAGTTAAAAGGTTTGAAAAAGAAATATAATGCGGCTAATATTGAAACATCTGATAAGTCTAAGAAAATATATGGTCGATTTACTGAAGGGCTAGTTAGTAGTTCTTCAAAATCCAAACCTGGCCATTCAAAAGGGAATAGTCTTTTCGGTAGTTAAACCCTATTCATGGGTGGAGACCAAAGACTTCTTTCGAACTCTGCTTCTGCTGTAAATTTGTATATAGATTCGGTCCTTAAATCCTACCTATAAGTACCAAGCGTTCCGAATCTTCTACAAATTCACTGGCATAAGAGCTTGCGAAAGAAGTCTGTCAATTACATTCGTTTAGCTAGTGATGGCTGGCTTAGCGGCCGACCTCCCTAAATTTTTTAAGCAAATGAAGCAAGTAACATTTGCCCGAAGGCTTGAGTTACTCGCCTTGAGCTAGCGAATAACCACGCACGCCGTTAAAATTATAAAGATTCTCTATTTTAATATAGTCAACATTAAGCTCAGCAATTTTTGCAAGTAAGGTCGCAATCTCACTATGCTGCATTGGCGTTTTTTCATCTTCATTCATAAAACGACAGCACCAATGGTCCGATAATATTTTAAATTGCTGATTCGATGGCCAAAGCTTTAGGCCTTTAGCTGATACTGTTTTAAGCTTTATTTTGCCAAACTCTACTTTTTTCAGTTTATCAGCAATTACTGAGGCATCAGATTCTTTCATATCGATAAATACGTCAACGCCAACAAGCTCTTTTTTCTCAGAAGCATCAATTTTATATTCACGGCGAGATTCTTTTTGCCCGGCTGCATCCTTATATTCTGCTGCTTTCAATTTAACAGGCTTTTGACCAAAACGTTTAACTACTTCCTCAGCAAACTCTTTAGTACCTACTTTTTTAATAGATATTTTTTCATTATAAATATCTGAGGTATGGATACCATCTTCAATAGTCTTCTTCCAGGCATTTTCAATTTTAGCCGCAATACTACCCTGTCCAATATGTACAAGCATCATAATTGCTGCATTAATAAGGCCTGATGGATTGGCTATATTTTTACCAGCAATATCAGGCGCTGAACCATGGATTGCTTCAAACATTGCGTATTCCTCGCCAAGGTTTGCAGAGCCTGCCATACCAACCGAGCCTGAAATTTCAGCAATAACGTCAGAAATAATATCGCCATAAAGGTTCGAGGTTACTATTACGTCAAATTTCTCAGGCTGCGTTGCAAGCCTTGCTGTACCTATGTCAATTATATAATGGTCATTTGCAATAGTTGGATATTCTTTAGCTACCTCATCAAAAACCTTGTGGAAGATTCCGTCTGAGAACTTCATGATATTATCTTTGCTTAGGCAAGTAACTTTTTTGCGGTTATTCTTCACTGCATATTCAAACGCATATCTAATAATCTTTTCGCTACCAACACGAGTAATCAGCTTTAGCGACTCATACATATTATGGGTCTGACGATATTCTATACCTGCATATAAGTCTTCTTCATTTTCTCTAACAACTACTACGTCAAGCTCTGGATGCGCAGTTTCCACGAAAGGCGAGTACGCAATCCCTGGCCTGACATTCGCAAAAAGGCTAAGTGCCTTCCTTAGCGTTACATTTAGGCTCTTATACCCCCCACCTTGTGGAGTTGTGATTGGCGCCTTGAAAAGTATGCCTGTTCTTGCCAGTGATTCCCAAGTATCTTCAGCAATACCTGATGAATAATTTTTCTTATATAACTTTTCTCCTACTTCAATCGTCTCAATCCTGATTTTCGCTTCAGCCTCTTTTAAAATATACAGAGTTGCCTCCATAATTTCTGGGCCAATCCCATCACCATAAGCAACTGTTATAGGAGTAATTTCAGACATTTCTAACCTCTAATGTATGTTTTTTTTTATATTGTAACAGCTTGGCCTTGCCTGCAACTAAAGGTTGCAATTTTTGACCCCCCCCCTATTTTTTTAGCGTAAAGGTACTTAAGTTAAGCCAAAATAAATTTATTTCATTCTAAAGTATTATATAAGAAGAAGAGCTAACACTAATCAATATTATAATCGATTAGTGTTAGTTTGCTGATCAATGTGATGTTTTTAGCAATTTTTGATAATCTTTAGCAAGAGATCTGACGCCAAAAATCCAGCCAATACAAATAAATAAGAAGCAACCCATAAGCACGTGCGCTATATCACCATAGCTTGCAGCTGGCCAAATGGTAAAAGTTGCGAATTGCAGTAATGCTCCTGATGACTTACCAATTTTTGCCCCCACAACGTCAACTGCAGCTTTACCTTTAGTCTTAAGCTCATCATCAAGCGGAATATAAGCCATTTCTTTGGTAGTATCAAATAAGGAATATTTAGTTCCCTTGATCATAATATTTTGTAGCGAACCAATAAATACTATAATAGCGAGCGGTGACATATAGTCTGAATCAATCCATCCTTGTAACTTACTGCTAAATACTACGAATAAGAAAAATAGGCCTCCAACTATAAAGGTAGACATTGGAGTTAGAACAGCTCCACCATACCAGCCAAATTTCTTAATAATAGTATTGCCTGATAAAGCGCAGAATAGGGTGAAGATCCCAGTCCAGAAAAAGACACCACCTTGGTAAGCCATAAATTCATTAATACTATTATGTAATTCACGAGCTTTAGACATCCACAATCCCTCAATAAGATTAATGGTTAGGCTGTAGCTGATAATGATAACGCATATTAGCCCTAAATATTTCGATGAGATAATCATCCTTATGCTATCTCTAAGGCTAAGTTTTAGAGTATCCTCCATTTTTTTGCGCGGCTGGAAGTATCTTGGGTCTTTCATGATTTTATATTCAACAAATGCATGTAACAGAAGCGTTAAAACGCCCGAACTCATCACGATAACAAAAAAGGATTTAAATAAAATTTCAGTCTTATCAGTTAAGTGGCTGAAATAAGGAATTAAGAAATGATTCCCTGAGCTAAAATAAACGATTAAGCTACCAGATATCAGTAAGTTAGACTGACCAAAAAATGTAAAGAATGAGTAGAAACGACCAGCTTCTTCACTTTTAGTAATTTTATTTGCAAGCTGCCAATAAAGCAGGGCAAAAACTATGGTTGGCCATAACTCACCTAAGATATAGAATAATACAAAACTCCATTTACCCCAAATCACCATAAACCATTTTAAATGTGGGTATAATTTAATATATTGATCAACAACTAAAGGATCTGGATGGAAATATTCTCTATAAGGAAATAGGACATAAACAAATAACCAAAAAAGGAATAAAAAGGTACAAAGTATTATTCTAAAAACCTTTTCAGTCGTCATTACATTACAAAGCTTCGAATAAATAAGTACGAACAGAATACCTGTTGGCATCTCAAGCCAAAGTTTAATAAAGCTAATAACTTCTGGCCCAACCATCGTCATTACTAAACTGTCTTTCATTGTTCTAATGAGGTTTTGATTGAGCAGAATAGTAAACATCAGTAGAGCCATTGGAATGAATTTCACAAGCTCTGTTGACTTAATTGGCCAAATAATTTGTCTAAAATTACTATTTCTTAATCTCTTAATATAAGATGCGAGTAGAGAGGTTTTATTAACGTATAGCATAATACCCATTTACAGATTTAGGAGTCAAATTAACCTATATGAATATCCATGTCAAGAAAAATGGAATTGCCTTAAAAACTCTGGTCTAGAACGAAGATTATTTGAAACAAACTATGCTTTTAGGCTTTCACATTTAGCCTTTAAATAGCTGATTTAAGTTGCTTTTCGTAGTTTTTAGCTAGTGACTTTACCCCAGTTATCCAAATTAGGCAAAATGCAGCAAAGAACATAAGCAAGAAATGCGCAATATCATCATAGCTTGCTGCAGGCCATATGGTAAAGGTGATAAATTGCATTAAAGCACCTGAGGATTTACCAATTTTAGTACCGACTACATCTACTGCAGCCTTACCCTTTGTCTTCATTTCATCATCAAGCGGAATATAAGCCATTTCCTTACTTGTATCGAACAAGGAATATTTAGTACCTTTGATAAATATATTTTGTAGAGAACCAATAAATACTATGATTACAAGCGGTACAGCGTAAGAGGCGTCTATCACCATCTCTAGCCTATCTTGAAAAATAACCCCAAGGAAAAATAAACTACCTGTAAGTAGGGTCGCAAAAGGTGTAAGAACTGCAGCTCCATACCAACCAAATTTTTTAAATATACTATTGCCGCATATTGCGCAAATCAAAGTAAATGCTCCAACCCAAAAGAATACACCGCCTTGGTATGACATAAATTCATTCATACTACTATGCAGTTCTCTCGCCTTTGCCATCCATAAACCTTCAATAAGATTTATCGTTACATTATAACAAATTATCAAGATGCAAATTAAACCTAGATATTTCGAGGATAGAATCATTCTGATACTCTCTCTAAGGCTTAGCTTTAAAGTAGTCTCTAGCTTGTTTTTTGGCTGAAAATATTTTGGATCCTTAACAATTTTATAATCTACAAAAGCATGCAAAAGAAGAGCTATTCCCCCTGAAAAAAGCACAACCATTAAAAAAGATTTAAATAAAATTTCTGTCTTATCAGTTAAGTGAGTAAAAAATGGAATTAAGAAATGATTTCCTGAACTAAAATAGATAATTAAACTACCAGAGATAAGTAAATTTGTCTGGCCGAAAAAGGTGAAAAAAGAGTAAAAACGGCCTGCTTCCTCAGTTTTAGTAATTTTATTGGCAAGCTGCCAGTAAAGCAGGGCGAAAACTATAGTTGGCCATAGCTCACCAAGTATATAAAATAAAGCAAAACTCCATTTTCCCCAAATAATAATAAACCATTTTAAATGCGGGTAAAGTTTTACATATTCTGCGACAACATAAGGGTCTGGATGGAAATATTCTCTATATGGGAAAAGCACATAAACAAATACCCAAAATAAAAATAGGAATAAACAAACGATAATTCGGAAGATCTTTTCGGTAGTCATTTTATTGCAGAGCTTTGAATAAAGCAGCACAAATAAAATACCAACTGGCATCTCGAGCCAGAGTTTGATGAAGCTGATAACTTCAGGCCCAACCATTGTCATCACTAGACTATCTTTCATTGTCCGGATGATATTTTGGTTGAGCAGCAACGTAAACATTAATAAGGCCATTGGAATGAACTTTATAAGTTCCGATGATTTTATTGGCCATATAATTTGCCTAAACTTACTATTTCGGAGTCTTTGAATATAAGAAGCAAGTAAGGCAGTTTTATTTACGTATAACATAATATCCATTTACAGATTTAGCTGACAAAGTAAACTATAAGCAAAATACTGTCAAGAGAAACTAAAAACCGCCTGCTTAGCTTATATCATTCTTATGCGAGCAATAGTATTTTTGTGATTTTTAATAACGTCAATAAACTGACTTACTGAGTCTATTATATCGTCATTTTGGCTATTTGGAAAAGCCATAAGCTCATCTAAAAATACACTCACCCATATAGCATTTTCCGGTAACAAAATCCGCCCAGATTCAAAATAAGGAATGGTTGCAGCAAATCTGGTTATCTTATCCTTCACTGGTTTATATTTTTTAATATGAATATTAGTCTCAATTACTAAATCTTGAATAATCGATTGACCACTTGCCTTATCCTCTATAATAAGTAGTTTTGGCCGGTATTTTTCTGCTTGATGGATTATAGTTCTCTTCAATTCACTATACTCATATTTTGCCCGGAGCATATCAATTAAATAATACTTATTTTGCTGCACCCCCCAAGTTGTACATACTGTATAATCGCTGCTTGAAGTAACTTTAATTGCTGTATCCCAGCTTTGCACAATATACTCAAACTCGCTAAGTTCATTATAGAACATAATATCCTCTCTCTTTAGCAAGCTTGAGTTATTGGAAATAGGCTCCTGCAAATATTGCGCAGCAAAATTATGGCTACCTAGCTCTTCTTCTATATCATTTAACTCTGCAATCTCTTCACGTATGGAATGCAGTAACTCACCTGGCCTGAATACATGCTTCTTGCCATTTAGCTCAAATTCCTGCAGCTCCTTGGCGATTGCTGGTAGCTTCAAATGTTGCCAGCGCTTTGAACTTGCAAGCAAAACACCCGCTAAATCCCCTTCGTGCAACCTCTGCATAACAAGTATTATTGCGCCCTTCTTCTTATCGTTAAGTCGCGTTGCAAAAGTTTGCTCATACCAAGTTTTCACCTTTTCTCTTTGGCGCTTAGAATGAATATGCGTCGGATTATGCGGATCATCTATTATCAAATAATCAGCGCCTTCACCAGTAATTGAACCGCCAACGGAAGTAGCAAAGCGAAAGCCAAAATCAGTAGTTAGAAACTTACTTTTAGTATTATGTTTCTTACTAAGCCTTGTGTTTGGAAACATTTCCTTATACCAACTTGATTCCATTATGCTCCGGCAGTCAAGCGAATGCTTTATACTAAGTACTTGCGAATAGCTTGCAACAATAATACGGCAAGTTGGTCTGATACCAAGCAGCCAGGCTGGCCAAGCAACACTTACGCAAACAGATTTTAGAGCACGCGGCGGCATATTTATTATAAGCCGCTTAATCCTACCCTCTCTAACCGCTTCTAGCTTTTCAGCAATTAAATCTATATGCCAGTTCGGCTGATATTCAATCCCTGGATTGATAGTCTCAAAGCACTTATGGATGAAACACGAGAAGTTGATTTTGACTGCTTCTTCAATTAATTTCGATATTTGCATCATA
>JAQSWU010000017.1 GCA_029266475.1 Rickettsiaceae bacterium
CTAAGAAAAATCTACTCTTTAGACTTCTTTCGAAACTCGCTTATGTTAGAGAATTTGAAGAAGACTCGGAACGCAGAACCGAAGTAGACTTATATGTGCATAAGGATTCGAGTACCGAACCTATATACAAATTTACAGCATAAGTAGAGTTCTCACAAAGAAGTTTTTTGAACCTTAGCTATTTGTGAAAAGCTTTGATCGGAAAACATGATCATGATCGACCCTCTACTCATAGAAGGCCGAATGGACGCTATTATAAAAGGCAGTAAGGGCCTGAAAACGTCTAGTGCGGGAAGGTTTCGCCTAATCCAGGACAATTATGTGGCTCAAGCTGGCCGCTTAAGTTAGGTTCTGCATTATGGTTTTCGCAAGCGTAGTCTGCCCCTGCTAGGTTGTTTTCTGCTGCCATTTGCTCATCAGGGTTAGTCATTTGTTTAAGTAAGTCTTCCGCTCCAACAAGTCCATTTGCACAGAGGAGCTTTGTAATACTATTTACTATAGCTTCAAGTTTACTGTTCTGCGCTTTATATGCTTTATTCTGTGCTTCGCTATTAATTAGCTTAGTCTTAAGGCTCGTTACTTCTTCTTTAAGTTCCGATACCTTTTCTGCTAAGTAATTATTATTAGAAGCGTGGGTTAAAAACATATTCTGGAAAGGATTAGACTTAGCTGATTGGATTATTTTAATAAGGTTTATCCCTTTTTCCTGAAAGATTCTAGGCAGAAAGTTTTTATATTGGTTAAAAAAGTATATAAATTGTGAGCTATGTTCTTTGCTCAAAAGTAATGGATTAAGTATCTCCGGCTCTGGCATAGCACCAAGCACTATTTTGTTCAATAATTTTTTGAATAAATCCCCGCTTCCAATTATATAGTTTTCATTAATACCTAATACACCTTCTTCCTTTAACTCTTCATCGATTTCCTCTTTACCTGAGGGTAGTTTTGTAGAGTCATTTTTTAGTTTTTTATCCATAATCTTTTTGATGAAATCCTCATCGTAATATGTGTATAATATATGTGTTTCAAGGATTTCAAGGTCAGTATTTTTTAAAGCAATGAATTGCTCAAACTCTTTTAAAGCATCCTGCAAGGCAGTGTTATAATTATGTACATTTTTATCAAATTTAATAAGCACTTCTCCTTCAGCCTTTATCAAGCCTTTATCAATTTGAAGCTTTGCCACGATTATTTTGGCTTTATCAATTTTTAATGTTTTAACTATATTGGTAAAATAGGAATAAGTTAGCTCTTTGATAAATTTAGCCTCTTGCTCATTACCTGAGCAAATTAGCTTTAGCATTTCAGAATTATCTTTTTTACTATTTATTAAATCAGCAAATGCTCTATATATCTGAATAGTTCTATTCACCTCACGGAAGCCAACAGAATTTGCATATTTTAAAGCTAAATCCAGCTGGGTTTGGGTTGTTGTAACTTGATCGCTGGTACGATCGAAAAGCATGTTTAGGTCAACTTTATGGGATTTGAGTAATGATTGTGTGACAGAAACTGCGTACTTTTCAGGTTCAGATTCATAATTATTTTCTGTAAAATTGTGCTTTGTTTGTATGTTTTTAAATTTCATAGCTCCGGCAGCGTATATTAATGGAGTTATTTTCGTTAAAGAATTTATACCATTTACATTTGCCCCGTGTGAAATAAGTAAATCAACCATTTCACCATACCCCAGGCAACAAGCAAAAGTCAGGGCATCCATTCCAATTTTTGGACTTTGAATATTTACTAATGCTCCATTTTTTAGCAATACCTTAGTAATTTCAACATCATTGTTAGAAATAGCTTGTATTAATAGGCTTATTCTTGATTCAGGGTTTATGTAATTAATATTGGCGCCAAGCTCAACTAATATATCTATCAAAGATGTTAACTCGGTGGCTGTGTATCTACTTTTTTTAATAATGAAATTTTTTGAGTCAATTGTGTAATATATATTTTCTATGACTAATGTTTCTAAGGTTGTTTTTTTTGTATTTTTATCAATATTATTAAAACTATATCCTTTCCATACCAGCTCCTCTAATGCTTGCTTTAATAGTTCAGTATCAATGGAAAAACTGTCCTGCTGTTTTGTAATTAGGAAAGAACTAACGATTTGTTCTAAAACCTGAGTTTTAACGTTCTGTTTTTCGGTTAACTTAGTTAATATTGCTTTGCAGCCAAGTTCTATAGCAAATTTGTGTCCATGTTCTATCGCATAAACTAGTAATGGCTTGGCTATTTTTTGTTCTATTTGATCTAGACGAGCTCCTTTATCAATGGCAAATAATATCAGCTCCTGATTATAATTATTCTTTTTAAAGGAGTTCTGAAAAGCATAAAAAAGCAAAGCATCAATATCGTTTTGATCATATTTTGCTCCGTGCTCGATAAGGGCTTTAATACCCTCAACTGATATATAATATTTTGAGGAATCTTCGGAGGGTTCAAATTTTCCAGATCTTGGAAAGGTACGGATTGGCAATCCCCAAGGCGCATACACAGCTACCTTTATAGGCGTATCCCCTGTTATAGGATTTACATAATTTACATTGGCTCCGTAATCGAGTAAAAGTTTTATTATGTTATCCATCTCCTTCTTTCTAGAGTAGCTGTGCTGCATCGGTTTAACTGCCGTCAATAATGCATTTTCTCCTGTTCTAGGGTTGACATAATTAACACTTGCCCCTTTCTCTAGTAATATTTTGACAACTGCTTCCATCCTGTTAAGGCAAGCGTTCATTAATAGACTGTCTTTACTTCCCGGATGCAATTGATTGGGGTTAGCACCTCTTTCTAAAGCGTATAAAATACCTTTAGCCTCCTCCTCATCTTCCTGTTCCTGGCTGAACCACAATAGCAGAAGTCTATCTATGATTGCCTGGTCATATCTAGCCCTACCTTCGATTAATCTTAGCATTAAAATTGCTTCATGGTCAGCACCCAAGTCTTTCTGTTTAAGGAACTCTAAGGGAGTAAGTCCCTTATTCCCAACGAAATTAACATCGGCTCCTTTTTTGATTAGAAGATCTATAATCCGACATATTTGATTAAAATCCTTAAGATACTCAATAACAAACTCTAAGGGGGCGAATCCCTTACTCCCAATATTGTTAACGTCAGCTCCTTTTGCAATTAAGAATTCAATTATTTTAAATTGCTCACCATATACATCAAATTTTGGATCAAATTCTTCTTCATCTTTGAAGTAATCAATCACAAATTCTAGGGGAGTTAAGCCATTAGTTCCGCGAAAATTTACGTCAGCTCCTTCAGCGATTATGGATTCTGCCAAATCGAAATCTGGTTCTTTTAGAGCCTTTTTGAATCTTATGTCCAACTCTTGCAGCTTATCGCTATTGACATTTTCTAGTTTAAGCTTTTTAGCATCACTTTGTTCGTCTTTAAATTCGTTGCTTTCTTCATCTTTACCGTCAAAATCTTTTCTTTTCATGCATTCCTATCGTTCTAGTTTAAGGATTTAATTAATTTAAAATATAGGTAATTATAGGAGAAGTAAAGTCTGGTTAACGTTAGCTTTGTAAACAAGTGTTAAATTAATGATCTTAGTAATCCCTGGAGCCTTAGGCCGGTAATGGGATTACTTTTGTATTTATAGGCTATACTAGTCCGTTTTTATTCATGTCTAGTAAGAATTGCTTAGTCCGCCATCTAGTTTGATGTTAGATCCGTTAATATACGAAGATTTATCAGATAGTAGGAATTTTACTAGATTCGAGACATCGCTTGGCTGCGCATATCTGAAGCTAGGTATATGCTTCACCTCTTTCTGCATTTGTTTCTCATAAGTTGTATGGTGTTGCTTGGCTCTTTTCTCAAGTTCGCTCACGTTAAAATCAGTTAGAACTACATAAGGTGAGATAGCGTTAACTCTAATTCGATCTTTAGCAAGCTGATAGCTGAGGTTTTTAACGGCTGCTGTCCACATTGTTTGCAGGATGCTATAATTACCATATTCCGGTAAATAATTAGCTGAAGTGATTCCAGAGATAACTACGATAGAAGAGGGGGTGTTAAGCCTCTGATGGGCTCTATATAATAATTCCATTGGTGCATTAAAGCTAAGGTTTATAGCTTTATTCCATTCGGCGCCATTCAAAATTGCATGTTTTGAAATCTCTACCCTAGGTCTAACAAGTACTATGCCATCAAGTTTGACTTGGCCAAGGTCATTTATAACTTTGGTAATATCTTCCTGGTTCTCAAAGTCAACTTGTACTATATGGTGCTTTTGCTTATGACTGGTATCAAGCATATTTTTTAAATTTCTTAGTTTCTCTAAGTTGCGGCCGGTAATTATAAGTGTATCACCTTGGTTTGCAAGGTCTAAACTAATAGATTGGCCGATACCGCTTGTTGCGCAGGTCACGAGATAAGTCTTACTGAATGCGCTCTCTGCATATAGTACTAGGCAGAGAAAGGTAAGTGAAATTAATGTTTTGCTAGATGTAGACATAATATTCCTCCCAAAAAATATGTTTATTACAAAACTATAACAAGGGTATAATAGTTAATCTATAAAAATTTTAGCTAATCAACGAATTTTAGATGGAATATTTTTAGGGAATATATGATAAATGGTGGCTAGGGCCGGAATCGAACCGGCGACACAAGGATTTTCAGTCCTTTGCTCTACCAACTGAGCTACCCAGCCAATCTTGACAATAATAATAAAGAAAGGCTTGTTCAAAAAGTTTTTTTTAAAGCTACCTGATAGCTTATAGCGAAGTTTTTTATATTTGTCTAGAGGATTTTGTGATTTTTAAAAAACATTATTGATAAGTCATTTTGATCTTGACTAATCGCTCCTCTCCGTGTAGAGTACACAGAAATTTTCACATTTATTCAAAATAGGTTTAAATAAAGTGGCTAAGAAAAATAACAACGTAAATATCATCTTAAGGAGTACCGCAGGTACTGGCTTCTTTTTAGTAAAAAAGAAGAACCCAAAAACCAAGACTGAAAAGTTATCCTTTAGAAAATACGATCCAGTGGTTAGAAAACACGTGGAATTTAAAGAAGAAAAAATAAAATAAGTAGTTAGAGAATAATATGGCAGTAAAAATTAGGTTAGCTCGCGGTGGAGCAAAAAAACGTCCTTATTATAGAATAGTAGTTGCAAATGCAACGGCTCCAAGAGACGGTGCTTTTATTGAAAAAGTAGGAACTTATAATCCACTCCTTGCTCATGATAACGCTGAGAGAATTACTTTAAAGCAAGAAAGAATAAACTATTGGTTATCTCAAGGCGCAAAACCTACTGAGAGGGTGGCTTTATTCCTTCAATCAGCTGGTATCGAATTACCTCAGTCTGTTAAGAAAGAACTTGAAGTTAAATTAAAAAGCCGTAAGCCTAAAGCTCCCAAAAAGGAAGCAGCTGCTTAATCTATGATTAGCATAGAGAAGATTAAATCACTTTATGCTAAATTACTATACCTTTACAGTTACTAAAAATAAAATCGAGAAAAATACAAAATTTTTCTTGATTCCTTCTATAGAGAGTGTATAAAGATTTAATCTATAATAACTCTCGTAATTATGCCGGATTAGCTCAGTGGTAGAGCAACCGCCTTGTAAGCGGTAGGTCGTCAGTTCAAATCCGACATCCGGCACCATACACCATTATAAATCCTGAACTTAACTATACCCTGCGGTGCAATCAAGGTCCATTGTTGCAAGAGCCCATCCACCCACTAGAGGTACCGATACGCAAAAACTTAGGCAAGTTACTAGTACCATGGGAGTCGCGATAGAACATGCATGCCCAACTACTTCTTTAATGTTATTTGAGTCTCTGTTCTCTTCAAGGTCTGCATCAGAGATTACCTCAACTGGTATATTTATTGCATTTGCTGTGGTAACTTCAATATTATTCTCCTCTATGAAAGTTTTTTTATCATGCTTACCGCTGTCATTTAAGTTTTCGACATTATCTTGCTCCTCATCGTATCTCTTAAATATTACATTTTTAACACTATGGGCTGTGACAGCTACCAGTGTAATGACCACGGAACCAACATAAGTAAAAAGTTTCTGGGTCTCGGACATATGGCACTCAAAATGAAATTCAATATTAGTATTATTCATAACTACTCTAATTATAATTTATAATAGGTGATTGCTATTAACTATTAGGATTAAACAACTCTAAGGATCCTAAAGAGGACTTAGTGGAATGAGTATATTATAATAATATGTAAAGGTTAAAGTATGGTTAAAATGATGAATTGATTAATTTGAGGTATGTGAAGAAGACTTAAAGAAATAAATATATGAATAATTCATGTTGTAATTAAGTAAGTATAAGATAAATTTCGTGGAAATTAAAGCCTTCTTAACTAATAATTAATTCTACTAAATTAGTATTATAATTACCTATAGGTTTGAAGGTTAGAACCACCGTATGTTGATTATTTAACTCAATTAACATCTAACCTTTTGGTGTATAGGCTTAACAATTAAAATACATGGAGGAATAATGAAGATATTCATTTTAAATGATGGTGTTAATGACCATGAACTCAAATTTACAATTAAAATTGATAATGAAGATATACTAATCCAGGGTAAAGAAATTGATCTAAGGGGATCGGAAATAGAGACTACTGGTAAGATAAAAGTTGTATGTGATACTTTAATTGGTAACCTAGATACAAAATTAACTGGAGCCGATATTTCGATAGATTGTAATTGGTATGATTACCTAACTAACTCACATTCATGTATCTAAGGTCAAAGGCGCTTTCTTGCGCCATTGATTGACTTCAAAAAATGTTTTAATCTTCAAAGTATTATTGCTTTAGACTAGATATTATAGTAAATTTATTTAAAGTGTGGTATGTCGTCATTCCTCGCTTACGTATTACTCATACGCTGTGCTCGTTATTTCTAGTAACACAACTCAACTAATTTCACTATATGCTAGAAATAAATTCACATGTTAATTAAATTTAACTTTAATATCAATTAAAAACAATATTTTGGTAGTAAAGTGAAGCAAAAACAAATTATAATTGGTGATGGTACAAAAACTAAAGTAATTTATAATGAAGAAATTAACGCAGAAAAACTGATTATCAAGTCACCAGTCAAGTTCACCGCCCCAGTATATGCAGACCACGTAGTTTTTGATCATGTATATTCAGATGGCTTTTTTTTTAAAAGCGCAAGCTTTCACTGCAAACAGCTGAATCTTATGGGTGTTATTGAAGCAGAGCAAGGGTTTGATACGCCTGATTTAACTATCCTGAAAGATTAATAACTATAAAAAAAGCGCAGGATTACGCTTATCTTATACCTGCGCTAAGAGGTTTATCTCTTGAGTCTTTGTTCCTATAATGCTTTTATCCTTTCAGTAAGTAACTCTACTATGCTTAGAGTATGTATTTTAAGGGAAGTGCTTTCCTTGAATTTAGTTAATGAGTCGGAAATATAAAGCTTATCTATTCTTGAATTTTCGATCAACCCATTTGCGCCTTCTTGCAATATCCCATGCGTGCAGTAAGTAATTATTCTTCTCGCTCCGGCTGCATATAAAACCTTAGCTGCCTCGCAAAGCGTGGAGCCAGTATCTATAATATCATCAATTAAAATATAATGCTTATCAGCCTCTAAACTCATGGGCAATTGCTCAACACGAATTATTCTATCTTTGCGAGTCTTAGTGAGTTCTATCAAAGGAACATTTAGAATGCTTGATACTAATTTCGCTCGCTCTTTGCTTCCTTTATCGGGTGCAACAATAGTTGTCTCTGTTTGGTAATTTTCTTGAATGTGAGTAGCAAAAAGATCTGCAATTTTTAAGTTAATAACCTCTAAACCTATGTTAGAGAGTATGGCCTTAGAATGCATATCTAAAGTTATTAGTTTCTTTATGCCGAAACTACTAAGGAGATTAATTATTAAGCGTGATCCTTGAGAGCTTGAGATATCATCCTTATCCTGCCTTGAATAAAACATATATGGAAGAACTGCAGAAATATTTTTTGGTTGATATCGTTTAATTATATCAATTAGCAGCATTAATTCTATGATAGCGTCGTTCACTGAATGGCAAACTCCTTGGAATAAGATCACTTCCATATCACGAAGCTTATAATTAGGAGTGAAAGTTAAATAGAGTTCGTTCAAAGAATGAGTAACCGAATCTACAGATAAATAGGGGATTTGCGCCTTATCTGCAACGCTTTTGGCTAAATCAACGCTTCTTGAACCTGAAACTATTATTTTCTCCATACTATATAATAAATTTTTGCTAGGATAATACCTCAAAAACTAATAAATAATCAACTTAACTTTTTGCTTTAATGTAACTGAAAAAAGTATATCTTATCAAGGGAAACAATAGATATTTGACTTTTTATTTAAGTCGCAGCATTCTAAAATTCTTAAAATAGGGAAAGGGATGAAAAAAAATAAAAATAATTCTAGTTATGAGCTCTCTCCAAGCCAGCTTTTAGAAGCTTATGAGAAGATGCTACTGATCCGTAGGTTTGAAGAGAAATGTGGTCAGATTTACGGCATGGGCTTAATTGGCGGCTTCTGCCATTTATATATTGGACAGGAAGCTGTAGTAACTGGTCTTGAATTTGCTAAGCAAAAAGGTGATGCTAGCATAACGAGCTATAGAGATCATGGTCATATTATCCTTGCTGGTACTGAGCCAAAATATGTTCTTGCCGAACTTATGGGGCGGGCAACGGGCTGCTCTAAAGGCAAAGGTGGCTCAATGCATATGTTTGATGTACCTGGTAAATTTTTTGGTGGTCATGGTATTGTAGGGGCGCAGATTCCACTTGGTACAGGTATTGCTTTTGCTGAAAAATATAACGGTACAGATAATATTTGCCATACATATATGGGGGACGGCGCTGTCCATCAAGGACAAGTTTACGAAGCATTCAATATGGCCGCTCTTTGGAAACTACCTGTATTATATATCATTGAGAATAACCAATATGCAATGGGCACATCCGTTAAAAGGTCTACAGTTGTAACTGAGCTTTACAAGAAGGGTGAATCATTCGGTATTCCAGGTGAGCGTGTTGATGGGATGAATTTTGAAGAAGTTTATAACGCCGCCATGAGAGCTTCTGAATATGTTCGCTCGGGTAAGGGGCCATATATTCTTGAAATGCTGACTTATCGTTTCCGTGGTCATTCCATGTCCGATCCTGCGAAATACCGTACGAAAGAAGAAGTAGCGTGCTACAAGGATGAAAAAGATCCAATCGAGCAGCTAAAGAAGGCTATCTTAAGTAGGAAATTTGCTACTGAAGAGGATATAAAAAATATTGAAAAGAAAGTAAAAGATATTGTCGCTGAGGCGGTTGAATTTTCTAATAATTCTCCTGAGCCTGAAATAAGCGAGCTTTATACTGATGTTTACTCAAATTAAAAAGGTACAGTATGCCACAAGTTACAGTTAGGGAAGCTTTGCGCGATGCAATGGCAGAGGAAATGAGAAAAGATGAAAGTGTTTTTATAATGGGTGAGGAAGTTGCTGAATATCAAGGAGCTTATAAGGTCACTCAAGGTTTGCTAGAGGAGTTTGGCCCGAAGCGAGTTATCGATACTCCAATAACTGAGCATGGTTTTGCAGGGATTGCAGTAGGGGCGGCGTTTAATGGCTTAAAGCCTATTGTAGAATTCATGACTTTTAACTTTGCTATGCAGGCAATTGATCAAATTATTAACTCTGCAGCAAAAACAAATTATATGTCTGGAGGGCAAGTAAGGTGCCCAATAGTTTTCCGTGGCCCGAATGGAGCGGCGGCCCGAGTTGCTGCGCAGCATAGCCAAAATTATGCAGCATGGTATGCGCATGTTCCTGGCCTAAAAGTTATTGCTCCATATTCTGCGGAAGATGCTAAAGGATTGCTTAAAAGTGCTATTCAAGACCCAAACCCTGTAATATTTTTAGAAAATGAAATTATGTATGGGCAAAGTTTTGAAATACCAGAAAATATAGATGAAATACCTATAGGCAAGGCCCGCATTGTTAGACAAGGTAACGACGTTACGATTACAGCTTATTCAATACAGGTTAAGTTGGCAATTGAAGCTGCTAATATCTTAGCTGATAAAGGAATTAAAGCTGAAGTTATAGATCTTCGTACAATTAGACCTTTAGATGAAGAGGCTATAATCGAGTCAGTGAAAAAAACAAATAGGCTTGTTGCTATAGATGAAGGGTGGTTTTTTGGTGGAGTATCTGCTTCTATTGCAGCATTAGTAATGCGTGATGCATTTGACTATCTTGATGCACCAGTAGAAGTTGTATGTGGTAAAGACGTACCATTACCTTATGCAGCAAATTTAGAAAAGTTAGCGCTACCAACTGTTGATGATGTTGTTGAAGCGGCGCTTAAGGCTTGTTATAGGAAGTAAGTAATTAAAGGAATAGATATATGCCAATAAAGATTTTAATGCCTGCTCTATCACCAACCATGACTGAGGGTAATCTTGCCCGTTGGCTAAAAAAAGAAGGCGATAAAGTTAAAGCAGGAGAAGTAATTGCTGAGATTGAAACCGATAAAGCAACTATGGAAGTTGAAGCAGTAGACGAGGGAATACTTGCGAGGATAGTGGTTGCTGAAGGTACGGAGAATGTTGCAGTTAACAATCTAATTGCTATTCTTCTTGAAGAAGGTGAGGATGCTTCAGCAATTGATTTAGTATCATCAAATGATTCCGCGCAAGCAGCAGCAAAACCACAAGAGGTAGAAAAAGTTGCAGCTACATCGATAACACAGCCTGCTGCAACAACTACTTTAAACACAAGTGCTAGCGATAGAGTATTTGCATCACCTTTGGCAAAACGCATTGCAGAGCAGGAAAATATTAATTTAACTTCAGTGCAAGGCAGTGGTCCGCATGGTAGAATAGTCAAAGCTGACGTATTATCTGCTAAGGAGAAAGGGGTAGGTAGCGCTAAATCAGCTCCAGCTTATAGTGCCTCACCAATTATGGGGCGCAATCGTGAGGAATATACTTTGATTCCAAATTCGAATATGAGAAAAGTTATCGCTAAAAGATTATGTGAATCTAAGCAAACTGTTCCTCATTTCTATTTAACGATTGAGTGCGAGGTAGATAAGTTACTTAAAGTTCGTCAAGAGATGAATGATGCTGCGACTGAATCAAATCCTTACAAATTATCGGTGAATGACTTTGTTATTCAAGCGGTAGCGAAATCTCTCAAAGCTGTTCCAGAAGCAAATGCAAGCTGGGAGGAAGCTGCTATTAAGCAATATAATAACGTTGATATTTCTGTAGCTGTTGCAATTGATGGTGGTCTTATCACTCCAATCATTAAAAATGCGGATATGAAATCAATTTCGCAAATTTCTAATGAAATGAAGGATCTTGCTAAACGTGCTCGTGAAAATAAGCTAGCGCCGCATGAGTTCCAAGGTGGAAGTTTTAGTATTTCTAACCTTGGCATGTTTGGTGTTAAGCAATTTAATGCAATTATTAATCCACCACAAAGTTGTATTCTTGCAGTTGGTGCAAGTAATGAACGGGTAGTCGTGAAAAAAGGTGAAATGAGGATTGCAAATGTTATGGACGTAACATTATCCGTTGACCATAGAGTAGTGGATGGCGCAGTTGGTGCAAAGTTCCTGGCAGCTTTCAAGAACTTTATTGAAAACCCTATGACTATGTTCGTTTAGGAATTAGAGAAAAGTAATTCAAAAGAGAAATTTTATGTATGATTTAATTGTAATTGGTGCGGGTCCTGGTGGTTATGTTGCAGCAATTAGAGCAGCGCAGTTAGGTATGAAAGTAGCGGTTGTTGAGAAGCAGCATTTAGGTGGTGTATGTCTTAATTGGGGATGCATCCCAACAAAGGCTTTACTTAGAAGCGCAGAAATCTACCATTATGCAAAACATATGGATGCATTTGGCCTAAGCGCTAAGTCTGTTGATTATAATATTAAAAAAATTGTTGAGCGCTCAAGGAATGTTGCAAATCAGCTCTCGCAAGGTATTAAAGGCCTTTTGAAGAAAAATAAAGTAACAGTTATTGAAGGCCACGCAAGGCTAGGCGGAAATGGCAGAGTTTTTGTTGAAAGCAAGGATGCTAAAGAGATTTTTACGGCAAAAAATATTATTATTGCAACTGGGGCAAGAGCAAGGGTTATACCTGGTTATGAGCCGGATGGGAAACTCGTTGTAACCTATAAGGATGCTATGGTGCCTGAGACTATGCCAAAGAAGCTCTTAGTAGTTGGTTCAGGTGCTATTGGTATCGAATTTGCTTCTTTTTACAATGCTTTTGGTGTTGAGGTTACGGTTATTGAAGTACAGGATAGAATTTTACCTGTCGAGGACAAAGAAATTTCTGAATTTGCTCGCAAGGAGTTTGAAAAGCATGGAATTAAGTTCTTAACAAGTGCGCAGCTAAAATCAATGAGTAAAACGAAGGATGCTGTAAAACTTCAGCTTGAGCATGGTGGTAAGATGCAGACATTGGAAGCGGATCGCCTGATAATGGCTGTAGGTATTAGTCCAAATACAGAAGATTTAGGCCTTGAGAATACTAAAGTTAAATTAGACCGCGGACATATTATAACAGACGGATATCTTGCAACGAGTGAGCCAGGCGTCTACGCTATAGGTGACGTGGCAGGGGCTCCTTGGCTAGCACATAAAGCTAGTCATGAAGCAATAATCTGCGTTGAAAAAATTGCTGGTAAAAACCCTCATCCAATGGTTAGAGAAAACATACCTGGCTGTACATACTCGATGCCTCAAATAGCAAGCGTCGGGCTCACCGAAGATGCTGCAAAGCAAAAAGGGTATAAAGTAAAAGTCGGTAAATTCCCATTTATGGGTAACGGTAAAGCTATCGCTCTTGGAGAGCCAGCAGGCTTAATAAAGACTATATTTGATGAGAAAACAGGCGAATTACTTGGCGCGCATATGGTAGGTGCTGAGGTAACTGAACTAATTCAAGGTTATGTCGTTGGTAAAACCATGGAAGCGACCGAAGAGGACTTCATGCATACCATATTTGCTCATCCAACTTTATCAGAGATGCTGCATGAATCAGTGCTTGCGGCATATGGGCGCGCTATTCACATCTAATCTTAGGAAGATAAAAATTTAAATGCTCTTAAATAAACGACACTCCAAAATTAAATTTTTATCTTCTACTAGTTTTTGTATAATTTTCAAGCCATATCCACTTCCATTGCCTCTGTATTCTCGCCGGCTAAGGTAGGCTTATAAGGAGGTATGTATTTTGATAATTCAAGTATCATATCATTAGGAAGAACAGCAAAATTTCCAGCTTTTTTCGCCTCTTTACATACGCCCCTTAATTTAAAAAAGTTATCCTTTTCGTAAGCTTGTAGTTTTTCAGTAAACTCTGCATAATCATGCTTTTGATATTTCTTATCTAGCCTTTGTATCACTTCTTCATCATGGTCACGTAGCATGCAAAGTAAATTATCGAAATCTTTATATTCATGCTATATCCTTTTAACTTTTAACGCCTTCAGTATTTCATTTTTATGAAGTTTTAGAATAAAAAGATCCTTAAGTGAAATAGGGTTAGGAGATTCTTTCTCATTAACTATATTGATATTTTTACCATTATAGATAAACTCATAAGCATGCTCAAATGCTTCTTTTAATAACTTTTTGTTTCTTGTAACATATTTGTCCATTACTTCATTAAAATATAGGTCAGCATCAACAATAGTGAAATTATGTTTTAAGGATTTTGTAATCTCTTCTAAAACATTATGATTGCCTCTCGATTGAATTAGAAGGTATATTGAGTTTAGTGTAGTATTTTTTTCGAGTAGACTAGTTATAGCTTTAAGGCCTTTTCCTGATAACTTATTACCCTGGAGGTTAATTGAAGTGATTGAAGTGTTGCTCTTTAAGCTTTCTACAAGCTGTGTAATCTGCTCAAGTGAAAACTCACCCTAATGGAAATTCCACTAATGAGTCTAAGCACTTCAAGCTTATTTTCTTTGATATCTCCGATAATTTTCTGAAATTCTATATCTTCCATATTAACCCTCTATACTGTAGATTTAAGGTAATAATATACTAGACTGGTTTTTTAAGGTAAGATTTACAACTTTTTTTAAGTTTACTCATATTTTATGTTAAAAAGACAACGTTAATACAGCCTTCGCAAGTTAAAGATAATTAGTCCGCCAAATAGAAATATTATAATGATCTCATTAAATGTTATCCTACGCACAAAAATATAGGGGGGTCAAAAATTTACTACTCTGGGTTGAAAATAATTAAAAATATATTAAGGGCATTAACCTGTTTAAGTATATTTAACCCATGCTTTTTTTGCTGCTAAAAGGTCTCTAGCGTAGAAGAGCCCGCAGGATAGGTACAGGTACAGGTAAATATAGTGAATAGTTACTTTTGTTATCGATTCGGCCAAAAACCTCTTTTGACATTTGTATCCTATGTTGCTAGCATGGTATAAAGAAATCAATTTGAGGGAGGATGTATGTTTAAAGGGAATTTTTGGAAAAACCCAGGAAGAACTATTAAGAAAACTTTAAATGGGGAGACTAAAGAAATGAAATCTATAAATCAAATAGTCAAAGATATAGGTAAGGCTCCTAGAAAGCTTATCGATAATTTAAATTACTATCAAGACAAGATCAATGGAGACCTAGATACGCCTGAAGGTAGTAACCCTACCATTGCCGATTATTATTCAAAATTCACGAAAGATTCGGGTGAAGACACGTTAAACGAGTTTGTCGCGGCAGGTTTTAACCTTGCCTCTAAAGATGATCAAGGTAGAACATTGCTACATATAGTTTGTCAAAATGAGAATTTTGAACTGGTAAAGGTTCTTCTTTCAAAGGGTGTTGACGTAAACGCTAAAACTGATGCAGGGCTTACGCCTCTACATATTGTAGCTGCTAATGGTAATTTCCGTATCTTGCATGAGTTAATTTTGCATGATACGAATGTAAATTTGCAAGATAAGCTTGGTAACACAGCGCTGCATTATGCATTCCATAATAGTCACCATGATATAGTTGGGTTCTTGTTTAAACACGATGCAGATGCCCATATTAAAAATGCCTGTGGAGATATGTATCATAAAGGGCTAGCTATGCATCTGGAGGCGGCGCCCCTAACAGAGTCTTCTAGTGAGGTATCTAATAATGAAGTGCAAGAGGGTACTAATTTAGAAACTATTGTTAGCGGAGATACTAACACTATACCTCTTGTAGAGCAAATCGATTAATATTGACGGTAGACTGAGATATCATATAATGTCTGCGTGTTTAACTCAACGAAGGCTTATATGATATCTATTAAACTTTATGGCAGTGATGTTACTATTATAAGTAATAATATTAACCTTAACAGTAAGGCCGAACTTTCCGAATTAGGCAATAATGGCTTGTTGTTCGAAAAGGTAGCGGTTTTATCGGGCGCATTTAATATTGCTTATATTTCTTCTTGCAAAAAAATTATCTTTAAGGATTCTTTCAAAATTCGAGGCTTGGAAGCGCCAGAAGTGACATTTGAAGCTTCAGCAAGTGGTGAAATTTCCTACTTACGCTCCGAAAAAATAAATATCAATTTGCCAAATTGCATATATAAATTCGAAGGCGAGGGAGTGCCACAGCTTGTACACTCTGGCAATTATTATGATTTAGAGAATAAGGAATATACTACAGAGGATTTATACCTTATCGGGGATAAGGGGATAGATTATACTATTAGCCATAATGAATAATCTTATAGAGGATATGAAACTCATCACAGGAAGCAGGCCTGTTTAAATATGCGAATTAAATCTAAATGTAGCTTTTATTATTAAAGGCTACATTTATGATATAGCTTGAATCATTCCGAATTATAGTCGCCGGGGCTTTTTAAGCCTTCATCGCCAAGTATCGTAACAACCTTATCGCCAAATGTTGTTAAATCGTTATTATTGCGCGGGGTTTCATTATCATTATGTCTTTCAGTATCATTATCCATGTTATAGACATTTGAAGTTATATTTTTAAAATCGGCAATAGCTGTTAAGGCAGAAAAGTCGAGTTCTTTTTCTTCATTATCAGGTATAGCGGTTTCTTTAAACATCGCATAATCCACCTCATTTTTAACTGTTATTTCTGATTTGCTGGTCTTAAGTGATTCTCTTGCTACCATCTTCATAAGGGAATTTATTTTCTCTACAGCGATACTTGCATGTAGTTCAGCCTTCTCTAAAGCTTGCTTATTAATTTTAGTTTCATCTTTTAAGGCTATTTCAATATCATTATGGACTTCATTTCGCAGCAATTTAAGTTCCTTAAATTGCTTATAAAGGCTTGTTACAAGCAATAAATCTTGCGGCGTAGTGGTCGTATTGAATTTTCCCATCTCTGGCCTTGACCTACATACAATTAGTAAAAACTCTACAGTATCAGGATCGCTATATTCTAAAGCGTAATCAGTAGGCGTTAGGCCTTTTCTATCTTGTGCATCTAAATCAAAACCATTCTCTTTTAGCATTTTAATAATGTCTGTATAGCCAAATTTTGCGGCTTCGTGCATTAATGACGCTTTTGCTTCGTCTAATAAGTTAACCTTATATGAGTAATTAGGGAGATAGTCTTTAAGCATCCGGGTAAGACCGGCTGCTGTCATGTAATGAAATACGGATTTGCCGTACTTATCCTGGTATTTGGTAAAAAACTCCTCTGGCATATTCCATAATAAAAGCTGTAGAAGGGCGATATCTTGCTTTTCATAGGCAATAGATAGGGCAGTATCGCCTTTTTTATTTTTATTAGCAATCCCTGCTCCCATCTTTATAAGCTGTAATGAATTTTTGAAATTTCCCTGAAGAATGTTCTTCATTAGAAGAGTATTAGCCTCTAAATCCATAGGCTTATTTATAAAGCACTTACCAGTTTTAAAGCCTCTTTCAGTTAACATATTAGCAGCATCAAATTGTTTGAATTTAATAGCATATTCTAAATGGTTCTCTTCAGCAGTAGTTCGTATGCTTCCTTTATTCTCTACTAAAAAATTATATATATTGATATGACCCTTCTCGATAGCAAGGTACATTGGAGAATATCCTTGCTCATCTAAAATATTAACTTTAGCACCATATTTAACTAAAAGTTTTACTAAATCAAAATCTCCGTTATAAGCGGCGAAGTGAAGTGCTGTCCAACCTTTTGAATCAGCTATTTCTATAAACCTTAAATCGTCTGTATTGGGTATAATTTCAGGTAAAAATCTAAAATTCTCGTTCGTGGTGATATTAATATATTTCTTACCTTTGCCCAATACTTGCGATATGTAGTCTTGATCATTGTAGAAAGCTGCAATATGAAAATAATTTTCAATTGAGTAATCTTTTAAAATCATTTCCCTGCTTGTTTGATCAAATTTATTTAGTAATCCAGAATAAACAATCAAGGTACGGGGTGTGAATCCTGCTTTATTAATCGAGTCTATATTAGATCCATGCTTAATAAGGGTTGGTATTGTCTTAAGCATTGAATCATGTGGCGATAGTAATATAGCGTAATGTAGGGGAGTATTTAAATTATTTTCGCTTTGATTGATGAAATCTTTATGATTTTTCTGTTGAAGCAAATATTGCACAATATCATAATTTCCTTTTAACACAGATAAGTGGAGAGCGTTTTCCCCAAGCTCGTTTTGTGATTTTAGGTCGACACCTTTCTTTGTTAATTCTTCTAATTCTTGCTTGCGTCCATAAAAGGCTGATTCCAATAACTTCTTTTTACTCTCTTCTCTAATTCTTAGGATTTGCTGAGCTTTATAAGAAATTCTGTATACTGGTTTTTGGGTATCAGTATTACTAAGCAGATCTTGAAAATGTTTTTTATCATTGGAAATATTAAGTTTTTTCTTTATCATATAGTCTTTTTTAATTTTAAAAATAATATGCCAATATATACAATGCTCTTTATAAGTAAATTAAAGATTTATGTAAAGAAGGTTCATAAGAAAAGTTTTCGCTATTTTGAATAGCGAAAACTTATAAATAAAGGCAAGGATTATGTGACCTCTTTTAAGCTAAGAAATTTTAAGCAATATTCTTAATTGCTGCAAGAACCTCAGCAACATGCCCATCAACTTTAACTTTAGGCCAAATTTTAGCAATTTTTCCCTCTTTGTCTACCAAAAATGTAGACCTTTCAATACCCATATATTTTTTACCATACATTGACTTCTCTACCCAGACGCCGTATTTCTCACAAACTTCACCTTTTTCATCGGAAGCAAGGTCAAATGGAAGGCAGTATTTTTCTTTGAATTTACTGTGAGATTTAAGGCTATCTCTTGATATACCAATCACTACAGTATTAAGCTTAGTAAACTCTTCCAAATGTGTGGCAAAATCTTTCGCTTCTAAAGTACAGCCTGGGGTATCATCTTTGGGATAAAAATATAAGACAATATTCTTCCCTTTGAGACTAGATAATTTGAACTCTTTATCGCTACTCACTGGAAGCTGAAAATCAGGTGCAATTTGATCTTTTTCTAGCATTTTAAATCAACTTCCTCTTTTTAGATCGCTTACTATTTTTAAACTTTTAGTCTTGCCGAGCCTATATCTATATATTTGAAGATTCTCCATGGCTCTCATAACGTAATCCCTGGTCTGGTAATATGGTATAAGTTCAATCCAATGTACAATATTATCTATATTCTTCATCTTCCTTGGATCGCCATTTTGTTCAATCCATCGGTGCACAGGGTTAGGGCCAGCATTATAGGCTGCCGCTGCCATAATATAAGAACCATTAAAAGTATTTGCCATATTACCTAAGTATTTTGTTCCAAGTTTAATATTATAATATGGGTCACTTAGTAATCTTTTCTTACTATAAGCAACATTAAGCTCCTTCGCTACTCTTTTCGCAGTAGGTTCAATAAGCTGCATAAGCCCCATTGCATTAGCTGTGCTTATTGCTCCAATATTGAATACAGACTCTTGCCTTATAATTGCATAAGCGAAAGCATCTTCAATATAATTACTCTGGATGTTATAAGGCTTAGGATAATTATACTCTGGAATTAGAACTTTTTTATGAGCTGCTGATTTCGCAGATTCGATAAGCACTCTTGTTGAACCTTTCTTTTTAGCAAACTCCACCATTAATAATATTTCTGCTGGAGAATTTGATTTCAAAATTGCGTTTTTAATATATTTAAGAGCGAGTCCTTCACAACCGTAATCAAGTAAAATACTTGCTGCCTTAATTATCTCATTGCTGTTTAGCTTCGCAATATCGCTCGGATTAACTTTTGGCTTAGATGGCAAGCTTATTTCGTTGATATTTAACTTTACCAATGCAATTTGGCCGTAAAAAGTTTCAGGAAAGATTGCTGCTTTCTTATACCAAGCTTTTGCTTCTGGATCTTTGCCCTGTGCTTTGTAGCTCTCTGCAAGCCAATAAGCGCCACGTGACAAGCTAATTGGATAACTTACTTTTTCATAAAGCCTACGGAAATGTTTTGCAGCATTTTCAGGCTTGTTTAAAAATTTAAGAGCAAGCCAGCCAGCTAGCCAATTAGCGTCAACTGTATCTTGAACATTAAATGCATGGTGGTTCTCAGCAATTTTGTAAGCTTTCTCATATTTATTTTGTTTAATTAACTCTCTAATATAAAATGTTTTAAGCCTCCACCAATCATGCGCATGCTTAGTATCATGCGGAGCTCTAACTAAGAGATGACTAATATCATTATCAGGATCAACGTTATGATGGTATTTTATATATGAATAAAGAACTCCCGACTTAAACTTATGAGTATCTGGTAGGTTTCTGAATAATTCCTCAAGGTTTTTTGCATTATTAATAATTGCAATACGAGCTTTAAACATAGCTTGATCGTTTTTATCCATTGAATTGATCAATCTATTTGCGCCACTTACATTATTCAGCCAAAGGAGTTCGTCTATCCTTTTAAAATGATCGCCATAATTTAAATAGGCTTTGAAGCGGCTTTTAAATTCCATTTCTTCATCATTTGAGAAAACACCATGTGCCCATGCTTCTCTGACTGCATTAACGAGTCTTGCCTTATCCTTTTCTGTAGGTGCTTTTAACTTACTATAATCCTGAGCTTCTGCATAAGCATAAAATTTTATGGCCTTAGGAGAGGCTGGTGGATATTTCCTAAACCAATTTACAATTATTCTTTTATTAGTAGATGAATTGATCGCTTCTTCGGCGCATGCTTTAAGTTCTCCAAAATCAGGCCAAAATGGATTTTTATCTAAGAATGCTGCAATTTCTTCAAAACTATATTTTTTACTTTTATCCTGGTATTTCTGTGCAGCGACAATTTTCTTAAGCTCATTATTACCTGATTTTCTTGCATAATGAGTAGCATTAGACCAATCTTTTTTTTTGACGGCTTCCATTGCTTTTGCGATAAAATTTTCATGCGCAAACGATGTATTAGCCAAAATTAAAAATATTGTATAAAGGAATATATTGGTTAATTTACGAAACATAGTTTTTTGTTTACTTTTGATATTGGAGGAGTATATAAATATTCACATACTTAAGCATATACAACACTATATAAAAATATCAATGAGATTATATTATGTCAGAAAAAATAAATAGAGCCTTTGTGTTCCCAGGGCAAGGTTCCCAATATGTTGGAATGGGAAAAGAATTATTTGAGAATTTTTTAGAGGCAAGGCACGTTTTTGAAGAAGTCTCCGATAGTTTAAATTATAATTTAACTAAAATAATTTTTGAAGGGCCCGAAGCCGAACTTACTCAGACTCAAAATACGCAACCCGCGTTAATGGCTGTATCTATGGCAGTTGTAAGGGTATTAGAAAAACTGGCTGGCAAAAAGCTAAACTTGCTCGGAGATTTCGTGGCGGGGCATTCTCTAGGCGAATACTCAGCTTTATGTGCTGCAGGCAGTACTAGCCTTGAAGCCACAGCTCATTTACTAAAAGTACGTGGTAGTGAAATGCAAAAAGCCTGTAAAATAGGGGAGGGGGGTATGGCTGCAGTCATTGGTATGCCGCTTAAGGAATTAGAAAATGTTTTATTAAAATGCCGTGAGGATGGTATCTGCCAGGTGGCAAATGACAATTCTGAAGCACAAATTGTCATCAGCGGTGCAATAAAAGCGATCGATAGAGCAGTCGGAGTTATTAAAGATTTAGGCTTTAAGGCCATCAAGCTCAATGTTAGCGCCCCTTTTCATTCAAGCTTTATGGATCCGGCTGCACGTGAAATGGAACAAGTGTTAAAGGACGTTGAGGTGAAAGCTCCAGAGCTTCGTTTTATTGCAAATGTACACGCTACAGAGCTTAAAGAGCCAAAGGATATTATACAAGCTTTAGTTAGCCAAGTTTCGGGTACAGTGCGCTGGCGTGAAACAATAGATTATTTTGAAGCTCAGGGTGTCAATGAGATTGTTGAGCTTGGTGCTGGAAAAGTACTAACCGGATTGCTTAAGAGATCAAATAAGCCATTTAGCCTGAAGAATATTGAAGCTAGAACAGATATTGAGGAGTTTATAAAGGGACTATAAATTTATATGATTAGAGCGTTTGAAGGGAATGTAAATTATATTAAGAGAGCTTTCAAAACTACTATATATGAAGCTGCGAGTATAATAGAATTAGTATTTCAATTAAATCATAGAATTAGACCTCGATATAGTGACTACGATTTGCAATATGAGCAAAATAAATGTTTCGATGAGGCGATACGAAAAGGTGATGTACAGGAAGTAAAAAAATTAATTAAGTCATTAAATTTAACTTTTTTTGAAAAGGAATTTTGTTCGTTTGTATATATAGCAATTTCGGGTATGTCATTTCATAAACTGGAAGAACCTAATAATAAGTTAGAGAATGATAGGTTAGAAATAGTAAAAATATTGTTAAAAGGAGGCGCTGATACTAGTTCTTCGTGGTATAGTGATAGTAAGCGAACTTTTATTATTGATGCTTTAGATAGAAAAAATATTGAGTTAGCAAAGCTGCTAATTAAATTTGGCGCCAATTATAATCTTAAAGATCCTTATATTAGTATATATCCTGAATTAGTAAAAATACATAGAGTTATAAAGATTATGGACAGTCTTTATTCAGATGAAATAATATTCTTAAATTATTTGCTTGAAGATATGTTAGATGAGCAGCTTCCTAAACTTACTTCTGAAGAATTAGATATCATTGTAAATAGGGTAGAAACCCATAAGAATGGAAATATCAAATATTTCATTACAAACTTAGAAATTCTCTATAATAAAGGTTTCATCGACGATAAACTGTATAATGCAATAATGACGCAATGTCCAAGAATAGCAAAATATTGTATTGAGCAGATAACACCATATTATGAGCTATATAAAGAAATGAACCTAGCTCAAACAAATGGGCAAAAAGTAAAACTAACCATGCCTGCTGAGCTTGTAACATATATTATAAGTTTTTTATCACCTACAGGTTTCTCTTATGATGGCTATTCTAATAAAACGGGTTTCAAGCCTGGAGTTAATGATCATATCATTACTTATTCATGGAATGAGGAGAAACAAGAGGAGGAGCCTGTGTTAACAGTCTGGAGACGAATTTGTGAATTTATTGATAATATAGAGTAAAAAATATATATTATTGCAAATTACAATATCTAAAGTCACGCAATTTTCAAGAAATAATACATCTCATTCAGCAGCTAACCTTTATTTCGAGCTGTGTGTATATAATAATCCATTCTATATCAGTTAAAAATTTGCGCTTGAAGCTTAATAATTTATAATATATTCTAAATATTAATCAATGCTTCATGAGGCCCGATGTAAGGAATGGTCCCTTGAGCAAAATAATTTTAATTCTTTAGGGGGTCCATCTTTTTGGAAAAGACTTGTTTTAACATTATTTAAGTGAGGATATTTATATGATTAGTGCTTTTAAAAATTTTATTAATGCTACAAAAGATCGATTAAAACCTACTCAAAAGGCTCAAGAGGATGAGCTTACTGGTGTGAACCGTTTAATGAAGATTAACATGGAAATGATGGCTGCTCTAATGCAAGAGGATATTCAGGCATTAAAAGAATTAATTAAAGATAAAGAAGCTTTAAATTTTTCACAAGCAGGTTATCTCTTAGATCTAGCAGTCCTTAAGAGTGAGGGCAGCCAAAGTTGGCTGGAGATGGTAAAATTAATTTTAAAGGCTGGGGGTAATGATGTATTACAATCATCGCCTAATTACCAGTATCTGTATACTGCTTTAAAGAACGATGAGATTGAATTAGCAAAGCTTTTGATTAAATTTGGTGCAAAATATAATAATTCATATGCCTGCATTGTTAAATTCCCTGAATTGGTAAATATTCATAAGCCTATACTGATTATTGATGGAATTCATTTTAAGGGAAATGAATATGTTGAAGATTTGCTCAAGATTAAGGGTGATAGAATAAACGAGTTACCTAAACTTACTCCAGAAGAGATGGATATAATTGTTAATAGGGTAGAGACTTATAAGGATAAAGACTTAAATACATTTATTGCAAACTTTAGAGTACTATATAATGAAGGTTTGATTGATGATCCACTTTACAATGCAGTAATGACCAAATGTCCTGGAATAGCAAAGTATTGTATTGAGCAGATAAAGCCATATAATGAGCTTTACAAACAGATGAACTTAGCTCATCCAGATGGTTATACGGTTAAGCTTGCGCTACCCGCAGAGTTAGTTAACTATATTATGACTTTCTTATCGCCTTCAGGCCTTACTTACGAAGGTTACTCGAGTGCTACAGGTTTCAAGCCTGGAGTTAATGATCATATCATTACTTATTCATGGAATGAGGAGAAACATGAGGAGGAGCCTGTGTTAACAATCTGGGGACGAATTTGTGAATTTATTGATAATATAGAGTAAAAAATATATATTATTACCAAAACGTACAAAATATTGTACAATAACATTGATTATAAGGAGCATAATATGAATATTTACACAGCTAGCAGTGCAAGAAGTAAGATATTTTAACTTATTGATTATACTGCGGATTCTCATGAGCCTATTTTGATTACGGGTAAGAGGAATAATGCTGTGTTAGTTTCTGAGGAAGATTGGAAAGCGATCCAGGAAACCTTATACCTAACTTCTATTCCAGGAATGGCTGAATCAATTAAAGAAGGGATAAGAGAACCTTTAAGCAATTGCTCAAGCGAGCTTAAATGGTAGAATATAAAGTATATTTTACTAAACAAGCTTTAAAGGACGCAAAAAAATTTAAGAACAATTCTCTCAGAAGCAAAATTGAGAAGTTATTAAAACTTATTGCTGATAATCCTTTTTGTGATATACCACCTTACGAAAAACTGATGGGAGACTTGAAGGGCGCTTATTCGAGAAGGATAAACATTCAACACAGGCTTGTTTATCAGGTTATTGAAGAAGAGAAAGCTGTAAGAGTACTAAGAATGTGGACTCACTGTGAGTAGCATGTTTTGCTAACGAAGATTATGATTACTATATTAGAATATTCAATCCTTTATGAGAATAAAAAGATAAAGGGTAGAAATCTTCCTCTCCACAGAACAAAAAAATAGGGGTAAGGGGTACGAAACCAGGCTCCATAATAAAGGTGCTATTTTTTATTATTATGGCTATTCCTATCTATTCCTTTACTTCCGTGTTTTCATTTAAAAATAGCATAGCAAGAATAATAGTAAAGACGGGCATCAAGCAAGCAAATAACTCTGCTATTGGGGCTTGAACTTTGCTCAAGCCTTCATATCATAATAAGAAGAAAACAGCTCCACCGGATAGGCCGTAAAGTAATAAGCTCTAAAACACTTTGCTTTTCTCTGCGATAAGCAATAAATTTTTATAAATATCGATAGGTAATACGAAAGTAATAAAGCCCACCATATTGATGATATTTACTATTATACTTAAATAAAAAATTAAAGGGTTATATCTTCTACCTTATAACGCTTTGCTCAATCTTTCTGTGGTAATTTCTTTCCCCAAAATAGCCATTATTTCAAATACGCTTGGTGATTGTGTTTGCCCTGTCATAAGAACTCTAAGAGGCTTCATCAGCTCACCAATTTTCATAGATTTCTGTTCTGCTAAAGCCTTGAGCCCTGATTGAACATTCTCTTGCGTAAAATATTCAATATTCCCTAGTAGGCTTATCACTTCCTTCAATAAGCTTTTATCTAGGTTATTTAAAATCTCGGTCGCTTCACCATCTGGCATGATTGGATTATTTTTAATATAAATTCGTGCTTGTAAAGCTAGCTCATTAACGGTTTTAGCCCTAATTTTTAAACCATCCATACCTTTCATTATAAAGCCTTTAGACTGCTCATCAATTTCGTAATCGTTATTAAGTTCTCTGAGAATCAAATCCACGAGCCTTACGTTATCTGCTTCTTTTAAGTAATGGGCGTTTAGGTTGTTCATTTTATCAAAATCAAGCCTTGCTGGTGATTTTCCAAGAGATTCGAGGTTAAACCACTCTATAGCTTGGTCTCTTGAGATAATTTCATCATTACCATGGCTCCAGCCGAGGCGAAGCAGATAATTATTTATGGCTTCTGGCAAATAACCCATGTCTCTATAAGCATCTACACCTAAAGCGCCATGTCGCTTTGATAATTTTGCGCCATCTTGCCCATGGATTAGAGGTATGTGTACAAAATGTGGAATATCCCAATTCATTGCTTGATAAATTAACATTTGGCGGGAAGCATTATTTAGGTGGTCGTCGCCTCTAATAATATGCGTAATATTCATATCGTGATCATCAACGACTACTGATAACATATAGGTAGGAGTGCCATCGCTTCTAAGCAGGACCATGTCATCAAGATGGGAATTCTCAACTACCACTTGTCCCTGCAATAAGTCATTTACAATAGTTTGCCCAGTGCGAGGAGCTTTTAGCCTTACAACAGGCTTAATGTTATTTGGATGATCTTCAGGAGCTTTGTCACGCCACGGGCTATTAAATAAGAAGTGTTCCCCTTTTTGAATGGCTTCCTCGCGTTGTCTATTAACTTCATCTTGTTGGGTAAAACAAAAATACGCTTTGCCATTCTCTACAAGTTCATAGGCTACTTCTGCGTGGCGAGCGGCGCGTGAGAATTGAAATACAACATCTTCATCCCAATCAATATTTAGCCATTTTAAGCCGTTGAAAATCGCATCTATAGCGCTTTCGGTTGATCTTGCTCTATCAGTATCTTCAATCCTAAGTAAGAATTTTCCCTTATGGTGACGAGCAAATAAATAATTAAATAATGCGGTTCTAGCGCCTCCAACATGCAAGTATCCAGTAGGAGAGGGAGCAAATCTTGTTATGACTTTCATATTATTCTTTAAATATATTTTCAAGTTCAGGAAATTTATACACTATATATAAGAAAACTCCAGTCAAGAAAAGGGAGATAAAAGTAATAATTAATAGTTTTTGTTTTATTTTTGGGTTACTCGGAGCGCTATTAGCGAATCCTTTTTCTGTATTATTACCTACCTGTATGCCTATCGGCAGGATAAGAAACGAAATTATTGTAAAAAAAATTGAGAATATTACGATTTTAGTCATTAGTGCTACGATATTTTTCTATATAATTAATTAAGATCCATAAAAAAGTCATTGATAGGTTAAAATAGTCTTAATCTTTCTTGATTCTTGGTGTAAAATATGTTAATATTAATTAACTTAATAAAAAATTATTAAAAGCTTTAGTTATATGACAACCGCTATTAAGTTTCAAGCTCCATTTGAAAGAATAAAACAGTACAACGAAACGACACCTGATTTAGGCTTACGTAAGGCCATAATACTACAAGCTATAACTGATGCAAGCACAAAATCTACTTCAAAAATTTTGCAGCGAATAGCCGACGAGGCTAGGGAATGGCTATTTGGTAACTCAAAAAATTTTCAGATTATATGTTACGAAGCAGGTTTAGAACCGGATTATGTAGCTAAAATAGCAAAGCAAATTCTTGACTTGCATGACTCTAAGGAGCTGGACGAAAGAACTTTAAAGGAAATAAACGAGAGAATGAATTTGTTGATATAAAGCAAATTCATTCTGCTAATCAAAACTTAAAAAAACAAATAACCTTTACAAAGGTTATTTCGCATGTATCTTAATTTTCTTTCTAGGCGGAATATAAACGCTGCCATCATTATTGTCATTAGATTGTTGTTTTTCTAATATACAAAAATAATTATTTCCATTGGCAACAAGGCTTACAATGCTCCAACCCTGCTTGATTTCGTTTTCAATTTTTTCGAATTCGTTATCTTGATCACTAAAAGTGACAAGTTTTTGGGGTAATCTTTTCGCTGTCATAAATACTACAAATTAATTAAATTAATTTATATTTAAAAATACCTCTTATAATATATAAAGTCAAGTATAAATTTAATTTTATTAACTTTACTTTTAATTAACAGTATTTGATCAAAAAATATGTTTTGTGACAACAAGTTTCTTGATAATGTAATTGATTTATTTTGAATTCTAGGGAGATAACAAGTTATAAGGTAAATTAGGGGAAAATGAAAAAAGTTAGAATATGGATATTATTAAGGTTAAGGAAGAAGCATTTGCTCCAAATAATTCGAAAGGAGAGAAAATAATCAATAATATTAAAGAGATTATAGCTAAATACCAGGAAGTATCTGCGCTTTTGATCCAAAAATCTCAGAATATTTATGAAAATCCCTTGCTACCGAATGCAATAGATAGAAATCAAGAAATTTTCAATAAATTAATGGAAAAATTGATCTCTCACCCAGAGACATTCATGAAAATGCATATCGATTATTCTAACAAGTTAGTAGAGTTAATATGTAACTCAGTAGAAAGGTTTAAGGGGGGTGATATTGCGCCGCTCTATAGTCCTGAGGATAAAGATAAGAGATTTAAAGATTCTGCATGGAAAGAAAGCATATTTTTCGATTTTGTAAAGCAGATGTATATTATGTCATCCAGTTGGTGGCAAAATAATATTAAGAATTTTGATTTAAGCCATAGCGACAGTAAATATCTAGAGTTTGTTTCTAAGCAAATTATTGATGCTCTAAGTCCTACAAATTTTGCGGCCTACAATCCAATTGTTATAAAGGAAATGCTGGATAGTGACTATTCAAATAT
This sequence comes from Rickettsiaceae bacterium, assembly GCA_029266475.1. Taxonomy (GTDB): domain Bacteria; phylum Pseudomonadota; class Alphaproteobacteria; order Rickettsiales; family Rickettsiaceae; genus JAJFBM01. Next base: position 28,196 of record JAQSWU010000017.1, read on the forward strand.
TGCCTCAGGACTGGATAATTTATTAAATGATCTCAAGCATTCACAGGATTTATTATCTGTTAAAACTACTAATAGCGAGGTATTTAGATTAGGTGAAAATATAGCGTCTACAGCTGGTAAAGTGCTTGCCGAGAATGATCTGATGCAGCTTATTTGTTATGAGCCAAAGGATAAAACTTACTCGGTTCCATTATTAATATCTCCGCCATGGATCAATAAATATTATATACTTGATTTAACTAAAGAAAGCTCCTTTATAAAATGGTTGGTGGACAATAATTATCAAGTCTTCTTAATTTCTTGGGTAAATCCAAACGAATCGCATGCTAGTAAATCCTTCGAAAATTATATGCAAGAAGGGGTAATATTCGCTCTTGATTATATAACTAAAAGGTTTAAGTATGAGAGGGTCAACGCTTTAGGCTATTGTTTAGGAGGCACTCTTCTTGCTTCGACGCTTGCCTATTTAGCAACAAAAGGTGATAATCGTATAGGTTCAGCAACTTTTTTAACAACATTACTTGATTTTACTGATACAGGAGATTTCTCCCTTTTTACCGATGAAGCTACAATCAATGCAATGGAAAAGGCGATGGAGGCTAAGGGGTACTTTGACTCAAAATACTTAAGTATTACTTTTAACTTGCTAAGGGCAAATGATATGATTTGGTCATTCGTTGTAAATAATTATCTATTAGGTAAACAGCCCATGCCTATTGATCTACTATACTGGAACGCTGATTCTACAAATCTTCCAGCAGCAATGCATAGTTTTTATTTAAAGAATATGTATTTAAAAAACTTATTAAAAGAACCAGGGGGGATAAGCCTTCTAGGGCAGCCAATCGACCTTAGTAAAGTCAAAACACCATCTTTCTTTTTATCTACCAAGGAAGACCATATAGCGCCCTGGAAAACAACTTATAAAGGAGCTGGGTTATTCAGTGGACCTGTCGAATTTTGCTTAGCTGCTTCCGGTCATGTTGCAGGTGTAATTAATCCTCCTGTAAAGGCAAAATACTCATATCAAATAAATTCAATATACTCTAGAGAAATTGATATATGGCAACGAGACGCAAAAGAGATTTCTGGTTCATGGTGGGTATATTGGGAAAAATGGTTGAATAAATATTCAGGTAGCTTAAAAAAATCTATCAATTATAAAAATATAAAGAATCATATAGAGCTTGCCCCAGGAAGTTACGTTAAGGTAAAATATAAAGATTAAAGGTACTAATATACTGTAATATGGAAAAAAGGGTAACTTTACTCCTTTGATAAAGAAGTGTAAAGATACCCTTCCACTTATTGATCCATATCTAAACTTACTCGGTAACATTAATTATTAAGTCATATCTAGCTTACAACATGCTCGTCTTGTATATGACCAGGAATATGTTCAGGTAGGTGGCCTGGGATATTAATTTCATCATGCAAGCCTAACTCAATAAATTTGTCTAACTTCTCTGCTTCCTCGGATGATACTTTTTTAAGCTTATTCTTCTTGTATTTCTGTACTTTATT